>JADHMR010000133.1 GCA_016779945.1 Bacteroidia bacterium
CAATTTGCCATCAAACTAGAAGAATCGATTCAAAAAATAGAGAAACAGCCCCAATTCCTTAATGAAATTGCAAAAAAAGCACGAGCTTATATTGAGAGTCATCATAATGAAGCAACTGAAAAACAAGACATCAAAAATGCTTGGGATTATATTATAAAAGCAAATTCAATAAAAATAAATGCTTAACAAAAATCAACTTGAGCAAATAGACCGTTTGGTTAAAAAAGTAGGCGATTTTCAAATACACAATCAATCGAAAGTTGTTTCCTCCGACATCGAAGAAAAAAGCCTCAACCAATTGGTCAGTTTTGTAGATATTGAAAGTGAAAATATGCTGGTAAACGGGTTAAGTAAAATCACACCATCGGCAGGATTTTTAACAGAAGAAAATACCGTAACTCAACAAAATGAGGAGCTCTATTGGATTATTGATCCGTTAGATGGAACTACCAATTATCTATTTGGACACTCAAAATATTCCATTTCTATAGCTCTATATCAAAATAAAAAACCAGTATATGCACATGTTTTTGTGCCTCCTGATAATGAATCATTTGTTGGAAAACATGACGGAGCATTTTTGAACGGCAAAAAAATTACCGTTTCTACCCGAAATGAACTGACTGATACATTAATTGCTACTGGATTCCCATATTACAAGTTTGACGAAATGGAGGCGTACACAAAATGTCTCACAAAATTAATGAGAGAAACTAAAGGAATTAGACGCATGGGAAGTGCTGCTATTGATTTGGCTTATACTGCATGCGGAAGATTTGATGCCTTTTATGAACTAAATTTAAGCCCTTGGGATGTCGCAGGTGGGTCTTACATTGTGCAACAAGCTGGTGGATTAGTTTCAGATTTTGATAATAAAAATAATTTCGTGTTTGGAAATTCAATACTAGCGGGCAACCCTAATATTCATTCTAAAATGATTGAATTAATTCGGAAAGAATTTAATTAGTCTTTCTTCTTTTCGATAACGAAAATATCCTCATCATCTTTTTTGAAATAGTAGTTTTCACGGGCATAGGTCTCAAGTTTATCGTCATCTGAAAACAAGTTATTTTTCTGTTCTTTCATTTCAAGTATTTCATTGGATAGAAATTCTTCTTGAACTTTAAGATTTTTTAGCTCGTTATACTGTTTGTAGATAAATACAGCACTGTTACCATCAAAGAATAAAACCCATACCAAAAATAATGATAGCGTTATTGGATATTTATGAGCTATGAAACGTTGTAAAAATTTCATGGTACAAATGAACTGAGTTTAATAGACTTATACTAATAAAGAAATGTACGAATGTAGAAATTACCATACAGAATGGTCTGAACTCTCCCACTTATCTTGTAAGGTAAGCACTTTTTCGATTATCTCTCTGGCTGCTCCATAACCTCCTTTTGCCTTGGTAATAACATCTGCTTCTTGCTGAACTTGCCATGCAGCATCTGCAGGACATGTTTTAACGCCGCACATTCGCATGGAAGAGATATCAGGGAAATCGTCCCCCATATATAACGTATTTTTTAACGCTATATCATGCTTCTGGATTAACGTTTCAAAAAGGGCTCTTTTATCAGAAACTCCGGTATATACTTCTTGTATACCTAATCTCTTTAGCCGATTTATCACACCTTCTGAACTTCCACCACTGATAATTATAAGTCTATAATTTTGTTTCACAGCGAATTGAATCGCAAAACCGTCTTTAATATTAAAGTCCCGGGTTAATGAACCGTCATCTTGAGCCAAAACTTTTCCGGTGGTAAGAACACCATCTACGTCAAAAATAAATGTATTGATAGTTTTGAAGGTATCGTAAATCATAATTTTATTGATTATCCCTCCATTCGTATACCCAGCTACTTTGAATCATCTCTAAATGGCCTTCATTGCTATCCTGACGTTTTCCTTCAAAGTTAGGCAGGGATAAAACCCAATCGAGTAAATCGGTAAAACGAATTCTGTAAATTTTTGATTCATCAAAATCATCTCCAAACTTTTCGTAAAGAGCCAGAGCTATATCTTCATAGTCTGTCCAATTAATAGGGGGTTCGTAAAATTTATTTTTATCCATTTTAATGTCCAATTATACAACTTTGATCTGGGATTGTAACCTCAATATCAGAACTTACTATGCATTGACATGCCAATCTGGAATTGATTCTTGGGTTTTCTGCTCGATCAATAAAATCTTCCTCTTTATCTGATATTTCTGGCAAGTCATTCATTCCTTTTTCAATATATACATGACAAGTGCTACAAGCACACACAGCACCACAATTATGGTTCAGATGAAGGTTATTATCTAATGCTGCATCGAGTATTGTATCTTTATCGTCTACTACTACGACAACCTGTTTATCAGGATCTTCCTCAAATCTAAAAAGTACTTTATGATTGCTCATTGATTATTCATACGAAATTAAAACACAAAAGCTTCAAAGCAACTTATTTGTATTACAATTCATCTAATGTTTATGTTTAATGCAACTTTACTAAAATCACATTATGCTATCTAACATATAGCAAATACATTTGTTCATCGTTATATAAATCATGCGAATAAGACCAACTAAAATAATCTTACTAATTCTATTAGCCTTTTCGAGTAGTTATACCGTCGCTGAATCTCCTGAAAAGTTATTGGGTAAGCCATATACTTATGCGTCTGTCTCTAAATATATCCAAAACCTAAAAAATGATAAACCAGTAGAATCTTTTCTCCCCTATTTGAGAATACTCAAATTAGATTATTTGAAATCTGGGGTGAGCATGGAATTCAATACAGATATTGTACTCTCAAAAATTTCATTATTTGATAGTGGCTATTCCTACCAAAAATATGTTGAAGAAATGCCTTTTGACGTCACTTGGGGGATGAATATTGATCAAGTTCAAGATAAAACTGGAGGATTAGATTTTGTCTCTGACAATAAATATGTCAGAAGAATGAGCACAGATGATTTCCAAATGGATTTTTATTTCGAGAATAGCAGACTATACCATATTCGTATTTTAGCTACGCTAAAAACACTCCAAAACTACCCCAACGAAATAATGGCAGCAACAGGTATTCGATTAATACCCGATGGCAAAAAAATAGATGGTAATATCTTAGATGGTCAAGGCTCCATGACGTGGGGTGACGGATTAGCAGTCTACAAAGGTGAATGGACATACGGAGTTCCACACGGAAAAGGACAATATGTAGATTCCTTCGGAAATAAATATGAAGGTGATTTTAAGCTAGGATTTTTTTGGGGACAAGGAAAATTTTACTCGAAATATAATAAATATTCATATTCAGGAAGTTTTGCCATGAGCAAAAAACATGGCGAGGGTAGAATTGGTTACTCGAATAAAACAACTTATCAAGGAGGATGGCAACAAGATAAGATGGAAGGACAAGGAACTTATTCAATCAGTAATCGCTATTCATACACAGGTAGAATGGTTAATAATACATTTAATGGTCGTGGAATTCTTAAAACACCTGATGGCGTGATCGATGGCTATTTTAAAAATGGTAAACCTCACGGAAAATGCACTCAATCCTCTGCGGATGGAGCCCAATCAATAACTGGTAAATTTATTAATGGAAAGAAAAACGGGACTTTTGATGTGTCGATTCTAGGCAATAAAAGTACCATTACCTATAAAGATGATATTGAGATTAAACAAGGACCAATTGATGGTAGCCTAATCGACAAGTAAAAGTTGCAACGCAGAATTTGATTTTTGTTCTATTGCAATCTCGCGTTTATTGATAATTTTATCAAGTTGGGTATTTGAATCATTGTAGTTAAACACGGTCAGAAGTGTGTAACCAGACTGAATATTCACCCTAAACTTATCTTTTAGCTCATCTAATAATGCCGAAGTTTTATCATCATTTGCATTGAAACAAGACATGAAACTGATAGCAGAGTTTTGCATCAAATTTAGTTGAATACCTAACTCATTAAACTTACTGAAGATGAGTTCTAAATTATCTTCCACAATGAACGAAAAATCACGAGAAGCAATCGTAATTAGTGACTGGTTATTTTTAATAATAAAACACTGCGTATCATTCAACGTTCGGCTATCATTTTCAATTACTTCTGTTCCTGACAAAGTTGGTTCAACAAATGATTTTACAAAAAGTGGGATTGATTTATTTTTTAATGGTTGAATAGTCTTAGGATGGATTACTGAAGCACCATAGTATGCCAACTCAATCGCCTCATTGTATGAAACTTTAGGTATAAGTTCTGCCTCTGGAAATTGCTTTGGGTCAGCATTCATTATACCCTCAACATCTTTCCAAATCGTAACAGACTCGGCATCTAAACCAAATGCAAAAATCGCGGCAGAATAATCAGAACCTTCTCTACCAAGTGTTGTATTTTTATGATTAATATCCCTTCCAATAAATCCTTGTGTAATAATTGGTTGTCTTTCTGCAAGAGGCCTCAAACTATTCTGAATAAATGGAACAGATTCCTCCCACAAAACGCTCGCAGATCGATGTTTAGAGCTGGTTATTACAAAATTTCTAGCATCTATCCATCTATTTTTAACCCCATATTTATTTAAATATGTACTAACAATTTTAGTCGAAATTAATTCACCAAAAGGAACGATTTTATCATACTCCATGTCATAGGAAGAAGATTCGTCTCTTCTTTTTTCGATGATACATTCCAATTCAATTAATAGATTATCTACTTGGTAATATTCATTTTCATCCTTAATTAAAGCATCTGTAATCTGATGGTGAAAGGACTTAATCTCTTGAAATATCTCTTTTTTAGTGTCTTTGCTGTAGTAATAAGCATCTACTAATTCCTCCAGTTTATTGGTAGTTTTTCCCATCGCAGAAATAACAACCAACAAAGGTCCTTGACCAAACTCTTGAAGAACAGAGGCAACATTTTTTACTGCTTCTGCATCTTTCACACTTGCACCACCAAATTTGAATACTCTCATTAAAGGTTAAATTTGTGGCAATATTACCAAATAATAATTTTAATGAGAACTAATAAAGTAATAAGTCTGAGTCAATTCATCGCAGACCAACAAAATAAATTTCCAGATGCAAACGGAGACCTTTCCAAAATTTTCAGAGATTTCAAATTCGCGGCTAAAATCGTCAATAGAGATGTTCGAAAAGCTGGGCTTGTAGATGTGTTAGGTGCTTTTGGAACAGTGAATGTCCAAGGTGAAGAAGTAAAAAAATTAGATATTATAGCAAACGATGAATTTAAATCCTCACTAACACTTGGAGGCGACTGCTGTGCAATTATTTCTGAAGAGGAGGAGGATATTCATCAAATAGAAACCACGTTAAATCAAGACAGTAAATATATTATAGCCATAGATCCACTAGACGGAAGTAGTAACATTGATGTAAACGCATCCATTGGAACTATTTTTTCAGTATATAAGCGTAAAAGTCCTGTAGGCGGACCTGTGACTATGGAGGATGTGCTTCAAAAAGGTGTCAATCAAGTAGCTGCAGGCTATATCATCTATGGTAGTAGCACCATGCTTGTATTTACAACCGGACAAGGTGTAAACGCATTTACATTAGATTCTTCAATTGGTGATTTTTGCCTAAGTCATCCAAATATTAAAATACCGTCAAACGGAAGTATTTATTCTGTAAATGAAGGAAACTACGACCAGTTTG
>JADHMR010000134.1 GCA_016779945.1 Bacteroidia bacterium
TTATGTTTTAGTAAAAGATTTTTCTAACAACGTATATGGTGTACCGAATTTTCTTACAGGAAGAAGACTTAACTTCCGTTTAATCTTGAAAATCTAAGGTTTCATTTAAAACTGAGTCAGACTTGTTTACTACCTCACAGATAAGCGGATTTACGCTAGCATATTTCAATATAACCTGATCTCCAGAAAGCTTGATAATATCATTATAAATTACATCAACCCTTTTGGTGTATTCAACTTGCCCAATCTCGTAAGTAATAATTAGCCTGTCTAGTGAACTTCTTGCAAAATCAATTTTGGCTGAAGTTATTTGATAGTCATTTTTTAAGAGATATGATTTTCGACTGTAATTCAAAAGTGAAATACTGAAAATACCCATAGTAAACAACAAAACAAAAGAGATTGCAATCAAACGTTCATAATTAAATTTTATGGTTTGATGCAATGATTTTGTGGTGAGATAAGTATAAATTTCACTTGCAGAAACAGCCAGAGTACTTCCAAAAATAAAATATCCCAAAACAGCTCTGATATATGAAAATGCTGTATAATCCAAAAAATAATTAGTGTACATCAATTGTAAACCCCAAATTAAAAAAATTACAATTCCAATTAAACGATATCCTAGAGGAAATACGGAAAGACTTTTTTCATATTTTTCCTTGATTTTAATTTTTCGTGCCTCTTCAAGTCTAGATTTTTTCTGATCAACTGTTAAAGAATTCCAATAACTATTCTTGGTGGGTTTTGACTTTTTGGGTTGTCTTTTTAAACGATCAATTTCAACTAAATAAGCTATCTTTAACTGACGGTCGTAATCTTCTTTCGATAATTGATCACCCAAAAATTCTTTTGCATGATTCAGGTATCTTGTCATTTCCTCTGCGTCAGGATCTGAACTAACGTCAGGATGATATTGTTTAATGAGTTTTTTATACGCAGTTTTTACGTCGGTAATTGAAGCGTAATTTTCTAAGCCAAGTATTTTGTAATAATTAATCAATAGTATTTTCCAAATTAAGTGACTCTTTTTAATATAACCACTCAAAAACTAAATTGATCTAAAAAATCCTTAAAGATTAAAAATTACCCAAATCATATAAAACAATACTTTTAGAAACTACATTTGAAAAGTATGAACTTACGTCAAGAATCAATGTTAAAAGCTGAATCTCTGTCCGACAAAGTGATTTGGGTAACTGGTGGAGGAACTGGATTAGGAAAATCCATGGTAAAATCGTTTATCAATTTAGGTGCTAGAGTGGCTATTTCTGGGAGAAGGCTAGAAAAGTTAGAAGAAGCTCAAAAAGAAATTTCTACAGATAGGATACTCCCCGTAGTTTGTGACGTTCGTGAAAGTGGACAGGTAGAATCTGCTCTCAGCCAAATTGTGGACCATTTTGGTATTTGTAATGGATTAGTAAATAATGCTGCTGGTAATTTTATCAGCCCCACTGAACGTTTGAGTCATAGAGCATTCGATATCATACTGGATATTGTTTTAAAGGGAAGCAAGAATTGCACACTAAGTTGTGGTAAATATTGGATTAAAAATAATATACCCGCTAATGTTTTAAATATTGTAACAACGTATGCATCTACTGGAAGTGGTTACGTAGTTCCGAGTGCTATGGCAAAAGCTGGTGTATTGGCTATGACACGAAGTCTAGCCGTAGAATGGGCCAAATATGGTCAAAGGCATAATGCCATTGCTCCAGGTCCATTTCCAACAAAAGGAGCTTGGGATCGTTTATTCCCTAAAGAAATGACAAAAAAAGTAAGTCTTGAAAATAGAATCCCTCTACGAAGAATGGGAGAACACCAAGAACTAACCAATCTTGCATCTTACCTGATGTCTGATTATTCAAGCTATATTAATGGAGAAGTGGTAACAATTGATGGAGGCGAATGGCTACAAGGAGCTGGACAATTCAATCAAATGGAATCTATAACCAAGGATGAGTGGGATATATTAGAAAAAATAATCCGATCAAATCAGAAAAAATCGTAACACAGTAAATAATTTCAAACAACTAAGCATATATCTGATACCCATGAACTTATCAACTATCAAAAACAAATCTATTGTTCTCCTATTTTTAATTGCTCTAGTTTTTATACATCAAAAAAGTGTTACCTACACAGGTGGTGCTCCTGGCGGTTACAGTAATGCTCCTAATGAATCAAACTGTACAAGTTGCCATAATGGGACACTTCAGACAAGTGGCACAAACTTCAATAATATTAGTCTAACCAATAACTTTACAGGAGGAGGATATATTCCAGATAGCACCTATACGATAACATTAAATTATTCCCACACTGGAAAAAATAAATTTGGCTACCAACTCACTTGCCTTGATAATTCTAACAGAATGGCAGGTAGCTTTAGTTTAATTTCAGGAAATAATAAATCATCCATGAGTTCTGCAACTATATCAGGTTATACAAGAAACTATATGGGGCAAACTCGAACTGGAGCTTCCGGGTCTGGATCTGCATCGTGGAGTTTTAGATGGAAAGCTCCATCATCAAATAAGGATACACTTACAATTTATGCCGTTGTTAATTCAACGAATTCATCTTCATCATTTGCCGGAGATATCATTATAGCAAAACAATTCAAACTTGCACCCTCATCCCTTTTGCCGAAGGCCATAGCAAACACTAACAACAGCAATCCATGCCAAAATACAAGCTTTCAATTGTCTGGCTCTGGAACTAATAGTCCAACTTCCTATTCATGGTCTATACCAGGAGGAAATCCCAGTATTTCAAATCAACAAAATCCGAGTGTAGTTTTTAATTTCCCAGGAAAGTATATAGGTATTCTTACAGTTACTAATGCAAAAGGAAAATCAAAACCTGACACTGTACAAATAAACGTCCTCAGATCTCCTGGACCGTTTATCTCTGGAGCTTCTAGTCGAACAATTTGTAATGGGGATTCCATTATATTAAAACCCATTAGTATTGAACCCGGGGTTACATATACATGGAATAATGGGTTGAAATCTGACTCTATATGGGCCAGTGAACCTGGTGATTATTTTGTTTCTGCCCAATCTGCAAATGGTTGTGGTAAAAACAGTAACACTATTAGTGTAAGATTCTACGACAAACCTATATCCTCTCTATCAAGCTCCATTAAAACTTCCAATGATAGCACTTGTGAAAACAGTGTTATTACCTTGTTCTCTGATTCTACTAATTATGATAGTTTCTACTTTTTTAATTCAGGAACGTTATTAAGTAGCTCATCTAACTCTAGTTATGACGTTCTAGTGGATACATCCTCTACTTTTGAATTGCAAGTTAGAGATCAAAGAGGATGTCTGAGTGATACATTTCAATATGATGTCTTCACAAAAGGAAAACTACCAAAGGCCCAAATTTCCTGCCTAACATCAACACCTGATAGTATAACATTCAATTGGTCTGACCCATACGTTCATAACGGATATCAAGTTAGTATTGATGGTGGTAAAAATTGGTCATTACCCTCCAGCGGTAATAATGGAAAAACCCACGAAATAGGAAATCTAAACCCTGAAGACTCCATAACCATATGGGTTCGTGGAGTAGATCCTAGCCCATGTTTCTTTAGTGATATTGCAAGTAAGAAATGCTATACAAAAGCATGCTCACCTCTCAATTTTACTGTTGATGCCAGTTCTGAAATCTGTCTTGGAGACTTATGGACAATTGAAATCAATGGATTAAAAAATGAGAATTACAGCATAAATATGGATGGTGGTAGCCCATTTAAAGACACCTTATTTTCTTTCAACCCGACTATATCTAGAGATTATGTGATAAAGGTCAAAGATTCTTCATTCCTCACATGCCCAGCCAAAGAAATTAAAATCCCACTTGTTGTAGATGAAATCAGAAATTCTGATCTAAGACCTGTAAAAGAAAAAGCTTTTTGTGTGGATGAAAATATCACTTTTATTGCAAGCGATAGTATGGACAAATGGAATTTCATATTGAATGGAGCTATGGTTCAATCAGGAAATAGCTCATCATACACCAACAACCTAATGTCTGATGGTGATAGTATTTTTGTAGTTATTACTAAAGGAGAATGTATAGACACTACCCGTGTTCTTCGAGTTAATATTGAATCTAATATTGATGCTTCTTTTGATTATACTAGAACTCAATCAGAGTATTTATTCAGCCCAACTATAAGTTCCTTTGATACTTACTCCTGGAATTTTGGAGATGGAAGTCCCTCATCCAATGATATTTCTCCAACTCATAATTATAAAACCAGTGAGGGTAAAGATGTCAATGTGAATTTAACGGTTACTACTTCTAATCAATGTGTTGAAGATAGTAGTCAGCAAATTTCATTACCATTATTTAGTAATGTTCATGAATTTAATCATCCTGATATTCATATTTATCCTAATCCTGTTGACCATACATTGCATTTGGACCACGAACTAGGTAGAGCTCTCGAACTCCAAATACGAACAATTAGTGGTAAACTCATACAAGAGAATAGTATTAATACATCTAAAAATCAGATTGATTTACGTGATCTTGAAAAAGGAATTTATATTATTGAAATTGTTGATAGAGAGCAACACTGGTCTACAACTATCATCAAGAGGTAATAGAATACTAGTGAAGCATTATTCGATCTCTTTTTTTCGCTGATTTTTTTTGGAAAACTGAGTCTGTTTTTAATGCTAAAGTCATATTTTGAATTTCTTTAATGGGAAGATCAGGTTGTCCTGCATCAATCCATGCAGAATACCAAAAACATCCAATCAGGTATATAGCCTTTCTCATTCGGCGTTCTACCATTTTATTTAGCATATAATGATATGTTTTTGAGAATTCTCGACTGTAAACTTTAACAGTTGTTGCCCCCCTTTGCTCGAAAGAATATTTTAAACTTGAAAATTTTGAGGTCAACTCTCTTTCCAAGCTTAAAACAGTGTCTTTGGCAGAGAAGCTCTCCTCAATTGTTTTCCATATCGTTGACAATGGTTTCTCAATATATTTAGCATTCCCCACATAAAAATCATAATCTGATAAAAATACTTCAGGTAATCTAGACTCCCACAAACCATGAATTCCGTGTTGATTAGTTAATTGTCCATTATAATTTTCCGTTGTATGTGATGGAACATGGGCATCAGCTATATAGTGTCCGAGATCAGCACTTAACTTCACTATTTGCTCATAATCTCGATCTTTCATTGCCAACATCAACCAATACTTGACTCTTAAAATATGCCATGGAACTATGCCATGGTCTAATAATATTTCCTCGCCGTACTCTACTTTGGCACTATCCCACAAATAAGGTATTGTATCTATCGGGATTATTGACTCATAAAAATCAACATCAATATAATGCCTTGGTGATTCGTCATCTATAACATACCGCCTCTGATCAGGTCTAACTGCTAACGATCTAATTAGGTCAATATTTGCTTTGTAAAACCCAAATATTTCAGGTGGAAGTGTGAAACAAGCATGATAATTAACTTCTTTATGAGCGTGAAACCCCCAGGGTAGAATTGAATTATAACAAACAATAAATACAAAAGCCATTCGAATTCTCATAGACACCAAATGTATTT
>JADHMR010000135.1 GCA_016779945.1 Bacteroidia bacterium
AATCAAGAGATTAAAGGTGATGCATATATGAAAGGGAATTCTCAAATGCCTAATGGAATGAAAATACCTATGATAATGAATAATGAAATGACGATTACTAATGAATAACTACCGTTAACACACAAAATAAAACAGATTGGGTTACCTATTTATTTTCATGAAGCTTTGGCTAAATTTAGTAGGTGATTAACAGACTATTAAATTTGAATTTAAAACTTATGGAATTATTATGGAATGGTATCTAAAAGTACTTAATCAGTACACTGATTTTCAGGGGAGAGCAAGAAGAAAAGAATATAGATAGTTTTATATAATTATTTTTAATAGCATCCTCATATATGTGTGGATGCTATTTTTATTTGTGTAAGATAAAATCTATGATACTTATATTCACTTATTAAGGGGATAAACCAAATGAAGGCTTTCCCTACCTTCTCCCCAATATATGAGTTTAGCAGGTCTGAGTGGTCTGCACTGAGTTGTTTCATCTATTATTAAACCAACGTAATAATCAACTATGTCGTACAAAACTCCAATACTATTAATTGTAGTTGGCTTTTTGACAGCTTGCAGTTTTAATAAGATATTTCTGCAGCCAATAAATCTCCCACCAATACCACCTGAAATGGATAAGGTCACCCTAACTAAAAAAACAAAAAATGACACGACAGTTGTAGAGTTTAACACTAAAACATTGCAACCTACATTTTTGAAAAATGGGAAAGATACAATCGCATTTAACTTCACAATTGAAAGTGTTTTATTTGAAAGCTCTAATGGGAACAATCTTAACGGGTGGGTTCTTAAACCAAAAAATGTAAAACCGACAATCACATTATTACATTTTCATGGCAATGCAGGTTTTTTGTTAAGTCAATATGAAAGAATAACACCTATGATAAAGTATGGTTTTCAAATTTTCGTCTTTGACTACAGTGGATTTGGTTTTTCAGAAGGTAAAGCAACAAGAAAAAATGTTTTAATTGATGCTAACTCAGCGTTAAGCTATGTAAAAAGTAGGTCTGATATAAATGACACTAAACTAGTTATTTACGGTCAATCATTAGGCGGAAATTTATCAGCTGTTGTTGCCAATGAAAGACAAGTAGACATCGATGGATTAGTGATTGAAGGTGCTTTTTCTTCTCATAAGGACATTGCAGCAGAAAGAGCAGGTATTTTCGGGCGGGTTTTTGTTAGTGAAAAATACAGTGCTTACAAAGCAATCAGGAATTTTACAAAACCTGTTTTAATTATACATAGCAAGCAAGACGAAGTTGTTCCCTTTGAAATGGGCTTGAAAATATTTGATAATGCAAATTCACCGAAAGAATTTTATGAAATTAAAGAATGTCACTTATGTGGGCCTATCATTTACGCGAACAATATTTCTCAAAAGATTAAAAATATGCTGACTGATTATAAAGAACAATAGACGGTTTCTAACATCTTAGCTAAGCAGGTTAGCATAGTACTGCGTGGTTTGGACAGAGCCAATAAAAAAGCCCCACTAGTTTTATGCTAGCAGGGCTCAATACCATTACTCCGAATGATTAAGCTCTTATTTAATCAGAAGCATCTTCTTGGTCTGAGTAAACGATGGAGTTGTCAGCTTATACAGATACACTCCACTAGATAATCCTGATGCATCAAAGGTTGCAGTGTGATACCCAGCTGACTTCTGACCATTAACCAGTTCCATCACCTTTTGACCTAAACTATTGAACACTTCAAGGGTTACTTCAGTTGCCTCAGGTAATGCATATTGAATCTGGGTAGATGGGTTGAATGGGTTCGGGTAGTTTTGATTTAGAACATAAGTCTTTGGTAAGATTTCCTGTAATTCACTATTTACTATGTTACTATTTACAACAACTGAATGTATTTGTTTTGTGTTGTTACTATATGTGATTACTTCAAAATTTATGTCATCGCTAGTAAAGACATCCATCGGTATTTCTAGTATTTCTCCTGATAGTGAACCACTTGATGCTATAGCAAGATCAAAAGTTCCATTTGAATAATTAGCTGCAGTTGAATTCTCCCAATATATTATGGGCTCTTTAATTTTAAAACCTTCATTCCTTTGTATTGATACATTTAGGGATTGTATTTCTTGAGGAGCTATTATTTTCAATCCTTTATCACTGACTTCAATAATTACACTTTCTACAGATTGGGTGTTAGTAGGAAATTCTTCTATCAATCCGACCACTTTTTGTAAAATATAAGTAGCATCAATTGCTAAAATCTTTCCATCTTTATCAGTATCAGATACATATGACCTCCATTCTTCCCATTCTTTGTCTGAGTAATCATCAAGGATTTCAACTCCAATGGATTTATTTAGAACTATTGCAGCGTCATAAGCAGTTATGCTTCCTGAGTCATCACTGTCTCCAATTAGTACTGGAGAAAATATCAAATCACCTGATACTGTTGAATCAATCTGGATAGTATTAAATAAGCCGTTTGTTATATCAATTTTCCCAGTCAGAGGTTCTGATGAAAATCTATTAGTAGAAAAAATTACATCAAATAGATTTTCTGATTTTGAAATAACTGAATCTGATATGATAGCAACTCGAAGAACAGAATCTAAATTATTAATTTCCAAGGAAAATCTATCATCTAATCCAGTACTATCGACGCCCTTAAATTCAGCAAACTCTGGATACTTTAGATCAAATTGAATCGAATATAAATCATCAAGTATTTGTACATCATGAATACTTATTGATGCTTTTGAATTAAATCCTTGTTTATCGTTTATATCAGAAATACTAATAAATCCATTATTATCCAATGGTCCAGCATCAATAATAGTCCATCCAAAATCATTAATCAGTTTATCCCGATAAACTGAAGCTTCAGGGTAGAACTTCAAATAGTTTACATCGATATTTAAACCACTTTTTACATTTTGTTGACCCCACCCAATCAATAATTTACTGTAATTACGTTCATCTATACCAGAATTTGTAATTATATAATCCATCAGCTCAACATTTTCAACATTCCAATTTGATAGATCTTGATTAAAGGCTTTTGCACCAAAAAACATATAATCTAATCTAGTTACTTTGGAGATATCCCAATCATTTAAAGAATAGTTAAATGACTTTGCTTGTAAAAACATTGAACTTATATCTTCTACATTTGATACATCCCAGCCACCTATATCATAGTTGAATGGAGTTGCACCAAACATTCCATTCATCTGAATCACATTAGATACGTCCCAATTACTAATATCTTGGTTAAATTTAGTATCACTAAATAACATATTCATAAATTTCACATTAGAAACATCCCAATGACTTAAGTTTTGGTTAAATTCATTAGTATATGCAAACACATAATTCATATACTCTACGCTAGATACATCCCAATGACTCACATTTGAATTAAACCCATCCTGTGATTCAAAAAGATTATTCATATTTGTTATATCACTTGTACATGTGGTTGAAGCATTTTCAGAAGTGATATCATCTTTTGACCTTTTTGTGTAGGTAATTCCATTAATTATACCTGTTTCACCTAATTCATTACCTTTACATACAATTGTAACCCCATTATTATGCAAGTAAAAGCTCGGCCCACCTGTTGAAAATGACCAAATATCACTCCACTCACCAATTCCCGAATTGTCTATTCCTCTAACTCTCCAATTATATGTTGTATAAAAATCTAAATCTGACGTACTTATTGTTGTATCGGTTACAACATTATTGAGTATAAAAGATTTAAAACCATCTGATGAAAGTTGAATCTGAAAGGAATCTGCTAGAACATCATTAAACCAGATCAAGTCTGTAGAATATTTGACTTGGGAAGCATCATCTAAAGGTGATTTTAAATTAGGTTCTGATAAAGGATTAAAATTAACCTTTATACTTCCAATTTTAAGATCCCAAGAATTAAATACTTCATAGAGACCATCACCATCCAAATCGATTGGAAATTGATCTGATGCTCTATCAGTTCGATTCTTAGAGAAATGAAATTTAATACCATCAAAAATTGCAATATCAGAACAATATTCAATGTTTTGATCTATATAACAATGAGAGTTAGGAAAAAAAAGATCTTCTAACCCATCATTGTTATAGTCATTAATGTATACTCCATTTCCAATTGTAGTCCAATCTAAATTTGAATTTTCAGGCAAATAATTACTTGTAACATTTATTATTTCACCTGATTCAAAATCTAGTTTATATAGACTAATTTCTGATCCTGGTAAATCATCATTTTCAACATTTTTTCCGTAATAAATTAAAATTTCTTTACCCAAATTATTGTTTAGTTGGATTGATTGAAAATCAATAACATCATATTTATTTAATTCACTATCTAGTTCGAAAATGTAAAGGTCTTCAACTAATGTTATACCAGATTCGGATCCTAAATTTACAACTACACTCTCTTTATTCTGTATTTTATTTTGCTGAACATATACAAGGTCATCAAAACCATCCCCATTCGCATCAAATATTATTGGTTTTTTATAAGCGACGTTTTCTGAACCTGAATATAGAGTATCAACAGGCCACATTTCTTTTTTATCTTTATCCCAAGTGTAGACCAACCCATGATCACCAAGTATTTCAAAAATATCATCTTTTCCATCTTGGTTCATATCGTAGATAGTTTGATTAAATCCTGTCATTAGAAAGTCTTCTTGAGTAGTAAAAGGGTCTGTACTTTCTAGTGTGTCTATTTCAACTCTATCTTCAAATCTATATACGATTTGGTTAGGATGTATAGGGTGTCCTCTGTAAAAATCAGGTAAAAACCCGTTAAATCGGTCATTTCCATGATAATTTACAGTTGGGGAGTAAAAATCTATGTGTCCATTACCATCAAAATCACCAATTTGTAAAGTCGGATGATCTCCATTCAAGTGATACATTTCACTCAACTCAAAATTATATATACCATTCTGGGTATTATTTCTGATAATACCTAGACCATGTTTACCATATGCCGTTTCATATAGATTAGTTATGATATCAAGATCACCATCATTATCGATATCTACTGGATATTGTTTAAATCGTATAAAAAAATGACAATAGTTAGCCCAAAAGGTGGAACTCAATTCATTAACTGTTTCATCTTCACAGAATGTATTTTTTAATGTCTCTAAATTTGAATCATGCTCCATATCAATCTCAATTATTAATTGTTGAGCTATAATTTGAGTTGATAAACTAACAAGTAAAAAAGATAAATTTAGCAATAACTTCATGACCTAAGTTTTTATTAAATGATATCACTAAATCTAAAGAATTTGAATTTTATGAAGCTTAAGGGATAATTATTTGATACTTACAAAAAAATATTAAAACAGAAGAATTCTTTACTAGAGATTGTTAAAACTCTCTTAACTACTTTAGATCAACTAATTACAATGATATTTTAATAAACTTACGTCTTTTGTCTTCTTGACTTTTTTCTTTTGTGATAAACTCAAATCCTAGTTTACTGTTAATTCGGTCGAATATCTCATTTCTCTTGGTGGTAATGTGAGTTTTATGACCTAAACCATTAAATACTTTTTCA
>JADHMR010000136.1 GCA_016779945.1 Bacteroidia bacterium
TAATAAAATTGGTTAACCAAAACAAGAGTTTTAAATTAGATTGATATTATGAAGTTATTACTTTAATGTGAATTATCTAAGAGTTGCTTAAAAAGATAATTTTATTGAACAAAAATTGATGGCTAGACTTATAATATTTTCATAATATTTTATTTTATAATTAATTTTCTTTAAATTTGAATGAACTTGAGAACAATTAGCAGAAATAGGATATGGTTTAGATTTTTATGTGCCTCACAAGGGGTATTGTTTCTTCTATTTTCTATGGGGCTTTCTTTAGACGTTCATTATTGCCAAGGAAATATAAAAAGTATTGGTATTTATACCACTGCCGAAAAATGTAGTAATGAAATGGAAACTTTGAATTACATCGACCATTCAAAGTCAGCCATTACTAAATCTCCTTGTTGTTCAAATAAGCATTTTTCTTATCAATCAGGGGATGCCGAAAATACTTCAAATCTAGTAAATATAAAGGCCAGTCCTTCCGTAACGATCATACAGTTTAGTGATAATCTTAAGACGGATGTATCGCTTTTAGAGGATGTTATGTCCTTCAATGACAAGGATCCTCCATTAGTCGTCAAAGATTTAAATATTCTTTACGACACCTTCTTAATATAAGACAAGATTTTTTCACAAAACCGCCCAGTACTTTTATACGGGGCTTTTCGATGTTTAGTTAAAATCTAATAATCACTTTAATAATTTTTAAATAATGAAACTAATAAATTCAATACTTTTTTCATTGATTCTGATAGGGTCAATGACAGCTTGTAAAATAAGCACAAATAACAATGAAAATAAACAAGGCAAGGAATACACATTGGCTTATGTATGCCCAATGCACTGCGAAGGTAGCGGTAGCAGTTTTGAGGGTCAATGTCCTGTTTGTGAGATGGATTACGTTAAAAACGATAAAAAATAAATTATGAAAAAAATAACGCTATTACTTACGATAATTTTACTAAACCATTTAGGGTTTAGTCAATCATCATTTGCTTGGACTAATCAAGACAATGATACGATAATTGCAAATTTGGCTCAGAATGAATATTCCGAGCTAAAATTTAATATTGAAAGGCAAAATACAGATACGCTTCGCCTCGGAATTGAAGTAATTAAAAATGAAATTCCGTCGAGTTGGGATGGTCTAGTTTGTATTTACGGATCTTGTTTAGGGGGTATACCAGAAGAGGGCTTTTCAAGAAACATGTCTAGCCTGTTTGGCACAGAGCAAGCCTATGTCAGACTAACAATAAATTCCTTTGAATTTGTAGGTGTAGGTGAACTCAGAATTAGGGTTTATAATCTTGAAAATCCTAACGATGATGATACGGCTACATGGCTTTTAAATGCGGGTACAGCTTCTATTGAAGATGCAAATGCATTGTCAAGGTTTAATGTATTTCCCAATCCTACGAGTGATATTATTTCATTCAGACCAAATATAGACATAAACAAAGTGTCACTTTTTGATTATATGGGTAATAAGGTCATTGTAAAAAACCTATTTATCGCCAGAAGTTCACTTTTTAGCCTTGATATAAGTTCGCTTTCAAAAGGAATATATTTCTTAGAAACCCACGATAAATCAATGCTAAGGTCTAGAAATAAAATTATAATACAATGACGAACAGAATAGTAATTTTTGCGGCTTTCTTGTTGTTTTCTGTTTCTAAAACAATTGGTTCTACGGTTAATCAAAAACTTTATATTGTAGCAGATTCTATAACAACAGTTGATCGCAAGAAACTACCTTATATTTCGTATAATTACTCAAAAGTATTTACCGCTCAAAATCCGGTAATCACTTTATCTAAAGGAGATTCATTACGACTTTGGATAATTAATACAGATAGCATAACACACTCGTTCGCCATTCGGAAGCTAATGACTTCAGGTATGTCTATACCTTCAAATGATTCCGTACTTGTGACTTTGAGATTAAACCAAGCAGGAGTATATATTTATCATGACCCAAAAGACTTTCCCAATTTTGTTTATATGGGGCTTGGTGGAATGTTAGTGGTGAGAAATCATCAACACGCTTCTTTTTATTGGAATTTGAAAGAGCACCAAGCATCGTTCAATCATGTTATCAGTAATAAAGGAACTGTTGATTGGTCAATGTATAATCCTAAATATTTCACTATAAATGGGAATAGTTATCCGCATATCTTACAAGACGAAAATGCCCGAATACGGGGTAAAATTGGGGATACTTTAATCATCAATATTTCAAATACTGGAAGAAGCATCCATCCACTCCATTTTCATGGTTTTCATGCTACAACGCTTTATTCAAGTTCTAAAGGAAATAGTATAGGAAGGATAAAAGATACGTATGCAATATACCCAATGGAGACACTAGTGCTTCAGATAGTCCCTGATAAACTTGGGGAGTATCCTATACACGATCACAATCTTGTAGCAGTGACGGGTAAAGGGATATACCCGAATGGAATGTTAACTTCAATAATAATCACACCTTGAATATGAAAAATATACATTTAATTTTAGGTCTAGTTTGGAGTATAATAGCTAGTAATTTCAATGCCCAATCTCAAGTAATTACGACTAATTTGGTTGCAAAAATGGATGTAATACCTACATTCTCTCTTTGGGATGGAAACAAAACGTTACTCATGGGTTACACCAAATTTATTGGTTCTAAAATAGACTTACCATCACCTATTCTCGAATATTATGAAGGTGATTCTGTAAATCTCAACATGAGAAATTTTTCTCAATCGGCACCGCACACTATACATTTACATGGTCTGGATGTGAATCAAGAAAATGATGGAGTTCCACATTTGTCTTTTGAAATTCCACATGATTCAACAGGCACATATAGTTTTGTAGCTCCTCACCCGGGCACGTATTTATATCATTGTCATGTGGTGTCTCCTTTGCATGTTCAGGCGGGGATGTATGGTCTACTAATTGTTAGACCAGCAGATAAAAGTAAAACTACGTGGTCTGGAGGATATGCCTATGACAAAGAATATGCTTGGTTAGCTTCTGAAATAGATACATTTTGGCATCAATATCAAAGAATTCATGATTTGAGTGCGGGTACTACGCCTATCCTTGATTACAAACCGCAGTATTTTCTTTTGAATGGTAAATCAGAAAACCAGTTAGAATCTGAATCAATAACTAGTAGTATTAATAAAACAGTATTTCTTCGACTTGCCAATATCGGCAACTACGGGAATACTTTTGTTTTTCCTTCAGCAACCAAAACTAGAATTATCTCATCAGACGGTAGACCTCTTCCTAGTATTGACTTTTCGGATACTCTTACAATTTTACCAGGCGAGCGATATGAGGTATTACTTAGTTCTGAGGTGTTGTTAAATGACAGTATTTCGGTATCCTATTTCAATTTAAACACACAAATCGTTGAAAATATTCAATCCATACCTATCACAATAACTCAAGTTAATTCCATTTCAACTATTGAATCTACAGGGATGAAGATTATTCCTAACCCTGCATCATCTGCATTCAGAATAACTTTTAATGCAAGTATGCCTGATGATTCAGAGATAACGGTCTATAATAGTTCTGGCCAAAAAGTATATGCAAGAATTATATCAGATCAAACTAGTTTGAATATTAATACACTTAGTTGGGGCAGAGGCCTTTATTTCATAACACTAAATTCTGGTGGTCAATTTACCCACCAAAAAGTTATGCTTAAATGAATAAAAATTTATTAATAAAATATAGAAAAATAAAAAAAAGTACAATGAAAAAATTAATTACAACCACCACAATACTGCTTATGTCAGTATATGTTTTCGCACAAAAAGATGTGAATTTAACAATCAATCACAAACTAGGAACGAAGGATTTTGCCTTTAATGCCGAGGCACAAAATGACCTTGGCCATAAGTTTAGATTGAACAGACTCGAATATTACATATCGGGTATTAGCATCGTTCACGATGGAGGTACAGAGACCAAAGTATCGGATATTTATATTCTTGCAAAAGCAAATAAAGCAGATACCATACGCTTGGGTAATTTAAATGTTACCCAAATAGAGTCAATAAACTTTTCTGTTGGAGTTGATCCAGGAGTTAACAATGGCGATCCTGCACAATGGGGCTCTTTCCATCCCCTAGCTCCAAAATCTCCATCAATGCACTGGGGCTGGGCATCAGGATACAGATTTGTAGCATTAGAAGGTAAGTCAGGCAACAATTTTGCTCAAGATTTTCAGATTCATGCACTTGGAAACAGAAACTATTTTAACCAGAATATTCCTGTTCAAGGAAAGGACGTAAACGGTGCTTTATTGATTACTCTAAATGCAGATTATACCAAGGCAGTTTCTGGGATGGATATGAACGCTGGATTGTATGAACACAGTGAAAGAAGAGAAGCGGCAACCTGTCTAAGACTTTTCAGGAACAATGTGTTCACTAATGAATCAGGTGAAGGAAATACCTTATCAGTAAAAGAAGTAAAGGTTGAAAATGCCTTTGGTGCATATCCAAACCCTTCAAGTGGTTCATTCAGTATTCAATTGGATGACAACCGATTTCAATCTGCTGAATTGGAAATAATGAACTTATTAGGTGAGGTAATTAAAGAAACCAAACTGAGTGGTAATTGGCAAACGGTTACTCTTAATAAAAAAGGGGTATATTTCTTAACACTCAAAAAAAATGGACTTATAAGTACAGAAAAAATAATTGTTCAATAATTTGAAAAGCAGGAAAATCTTCATAGCGATAGTCACTATTCTATTCTTTTTTGGATGTGAAAAAGACAAAGTAAGTGTGGCTTCTGTGTCTAGTGATTTTGAATTGCCAATGGGTTTTCCTGCTATTTCCTTTCCTGAGGATAATGCCTACACCAAGGCAAGATGGGACCTCGGTAAAAAGTTGTTTTATGACAATGTGTTGTCTATCGATCAATCCATTAATTGTGGTTCGTGCCACAAAGCCTCAATAGCATTTAGTGACGATGTAGCACTTAGTGATGGAGTAAAAAGCAGACCAGGTATTCGAAATGCTCCTACGCTAGCAAATGTGGCCTACCATCCCTATTACACAAGAGAAGGAGGTGTGCCCACACTAGAAATGCAGGTGCTCGTACCTATACAAGAACACAATGAATTTGCATTTAACATTGTAAAAGCTGGAGAACGATTAGCCAAGGATAGTCAATATATTGCAATGAGCAAAGAGGCCTATAATAGAGCTCCAGACTATTATGTAATAACACGAGCGATTGCTAATTTTGAACGGACTCTTATAAGTGGTAATAGTCCATTTGATAAGTATGCCTATCAGAACCAAAGCGGTGCATTGAATGCGACAGAAAAGGCTGGAATGGAACTTTTTTATAGTGAAAAGACAAATTGTTCTAACTGTCATTCAGGGTTTAATTTTAGCAATTACGCTTTTGAAAACAATGGCTTGTATGAGAGTTACAATGACGAAGGTAGAATGCGACTCACCAATAATTCAGA
>JADHMR010000137.1 GCA_016779945.1 Bacteroidia bacterium
ACCATGATGAAATAGTTCCCTCTTCCATAGTATCACTCAATCTTGGCATTGTTATGTAGTCAATTGATCCTTCAATTTGAGATGTTTTGTCCGTAATAGGTATTTCTACATTTTCAATTTTAAAATTTTCTGTATCATCAATTTTTTCTTGCTCATTTATCTGATCAACAAGATCTAATTGATTGCTCGTCGTATTTTCTATTTCATTTTTTTCGGTACTTTCCAAAGATGAATTATTGACATATTTTGAAATATCTTCACCCTCATAACCTATTATACATAATAGTGAATCTACAGTTGCAGGAACACCCTCTTCAATGGCAATATGTAGTAAAGTGCCATCATGAAAAGATTCGAATTCCATAGTTGCTTTATCTGTTTCTATCTCAGCAAGAATTTCACCCTCATGAACTTTATCTCCAACTTTTTTTAACCACGTGGCTACGACACCCTCTTCCATGGTATCACTAAGTCTGGGCATTTTTATAATTTCCGCCATTTACAATTTATGTTTTAAAAAAGGGTAATTTTCTTGCTCATATACAGCATCATACATAACATTAATCTCTGGGAAAGGAGATTCTTCAGCAAATTTTTGACACTCTAATACTCTCTGTTTGACACGATTATCCATATCTAAAATTTCTAGGTCAGAGGCATAATTATTTTTTATAATAATATCTTTCACCTGTGTTATGGGATCAATTTTTCTGTATTCTTCAACCTCTTCTTTTGTTCTATATTTTTGAGCATCAGACATGGAATGACCTCGATACCTGTAAGTTTTCATTTCAAGTAAACTTGGACCATTTCCTGATCTTGCCCTAGATATAGACTCATTTAAAGCTTCGGCAACTTTTACCGGGCTCATTCCATCTACAGGCCCACATGGCATTTCATAACCTAACCCTAATTTCCATATATCAGTGTGATTTGCAGTTCTTTTAACTGAGGTTCCCATTGCATAACCATTATTTTCAACAATGAATACAACGGGTAAATTCCAAAGCATAGCTAAATTCAGGGTCTCATGAAAAGATCCTTGCCTTACTGCTCCATCCCCCATGAAACACAAAGTAACATTGTCTCTGCCATGGTATTTATCACCGAAAGCCATTCCTGCACCTAATGGTATTTGTCCACCTACAATTCCATGACCACCATGAAATCTATGTTCTTTAGAAAAAATATGCATGGAGCCTCCTAATCCATTTGATGTACCAGTTCCTTTTCCATAAAGCTCTGCCATAACTTTTTTAGGATCAACTCCCAGACCAATTGGCATAACATGATTTCTATAAGCCGTGATCATTCTATCTTTCTTTGTATCCATTGCGTGTAAAGCACCAGCAAGAATTGCTTCTTGTCCATTATAGAGGTGCAAAAAACCTCTTACCTTTTGTTGAATATATACTGCGGCTAACTTATCTTCAAATTTTCTCCAGAAAAGCATTTCTTCATACCAAGTAAGGTAAGTATCTTTAGTTATTGGTTTCATAAACTTGGTTAAAGATACTTTAAAAAATTATTTTTTTATCAAAATAAATAGTTGATTTATCTAATTAAAAATATTGTAAGACAACGAAAATCTAAGAGTGTTTTCAAGAGGACTAACAACATCAGATGTTGAAATTAAATAAGACAAATCAACTTGAAAATTTGATTCTGTTGCAAAACCAGCACCAATTGTAAAAAACTTCCTTGATCCTTTAAGTTCATGTTCACTAAAATATCCAGATCTCAAAAAGAATATATCATTAAAAGAATACTCTAACCCTAAACTATAAGTTAACTCTTTTAATTCTTCACTAAATCCATCTGGAGCATCATTAAAAGATTTGAAGATTCCAGACAGAAAACCAATATTAGGCTGAGAATATGAAATTATAGTTGAACCATCTGGACCGTAAACTGGAATATTTGGAGTTGGGACTAACAACTTATTAATTTCAATTGAAAGAGAAAGACTGTTATTACTATCATAAATAAACTCAATTCCATTTCCAAGTCTTAGATTTGAGGGGATAAAATTCTCCTCGCCTAATTCAGAATACTTCATTTTTGGACCGAGATTAGAAATATTAAAACCCGCACGATATATTGCATCATTATCACCTAACTGAAAGGCATTTGATTGAAAAAATCCAGAAATATCGACAGCAAAAGAGGTTGCTACTTCAGTTTCACTATTAAAAGATTGAAGTTTTACATCAGAAAGGAGAAATCTTCCTGTAATTCCCATAGAAAAATTATCACTTAACTTTAGTCCATACCCTGCATCAATCGTGAATTCATTTGGACTTTCCACAACAGGAATATCGAGAGGATTTTCTAAAATATCAATCTCTCCTAAACTAAAATATTTTAAACTAAAACTCCAAACAGATCTTTCTAATCTTTTCTTAAAATATGTTAAATTACCTAAAAAAACATCACTTACTACACTACTTAAATATGGCGTGTAACTGAATCCAATACCAGTATTACTCTCAGAGAAAAGATATTTTGATTGATTCCATTGTTGAGAAAAATTATCAGAAGATGTGGACACTCCTTGATCACCCAATCCCGACGCTCTTGCGTCAGATGAAATTAGCAAGAAAGGAACAGCGGTAGTTATAACTCTTCTATCCTCTTGAGAATACTGATTAATAGATATTAGAAAAACAAGTAAAATTGAAAAAATTAATTTGTATTTAATCATTACTAATTCAAGATAATAAATATGTATAATAACTGTAAATTATTATATTCAATATTTAAATTTAATCCAATAATTTAATCCTTGGTCTAAACTTTATATATTTACATCGATTTATGAGAAATTTTAACTCCTTAATATTTGTTTTTTCGATACTAGCAATAGTTGGGTGCAACAGAAATAGCTATAAGTCTGGCAAAAATATTTCTCAAGCAACTGGTTGGAAAATCAACTCAGAAGAGGGTAGTTTTAGTTATAATACCAAATACAAAGGTCAAAAAAATGCACCAGGAATGATATTCGTTCAAGGAGGGACATTTGTAAAAGGAAACTCTAAAGACAATGTGCTTCACGATTGGAATAATACTCCCACCCAACAGTATGTTAGATCTTTCTTCTTGGATGAGACAGAAGTAACTAATATCATGTATTTAGAATATATTGATTGGTTAAAGAAAATGTATGGCAATGATGATGAATTAAAAAAGATATATTTAGCAGCACTTCCTGATACTCTTGTGTGGCGTAATCCTCTTGGATTTAACGAGGATATGGTAAACAATTATCTTCGTCATCCAGCATTTCAGAACCATCCTGTAGTTGGTGTTAGCTGGCACCAAGCAAATAATTTTGCAAAATGGAGAACTCATAGAGTAAACGAAAGGATTTTAGCTGAGAAAGGCTACATTAACAAAGATTCTATTACAAATCCTTCATCAAGGTTAAATTTTAATACAAATACATATTTATTAGATCCTAGAAGCGCTTATGGAGGAAATATTAACAATGTTATTGGAGAAAACTCTATAAGTGAAAACGACACAATATTCTCCTCTATTGAAGAGGGACTTCTGCTTCCTGAATACAGACTCCCTACCGAAACTGAGTGGGAATATGCAGCTTTAGGCTTAAATGAATTAAGGTCAGGAAATAATTACAGGGGAAAAAAGAAATTTCCATGGAATGGTGAGTATACGAGATCTCAAAAAAAGAAAACTCTTGGGGATCAATTAGCTAATTACAAGCTTGGCAAAGGTGATTATGGAGGGATTGCAGGTTGGTCAGAGACAGGTTCGGGAATCACTTCGTCTGTGAGATCATACCCTCCTAATAGTTTTGGTTTGTATGGGATGGCAGGTAATGTAGCTGAGTGGGTAGCGGATGTTTACAGACCTATCATTGATGATGAAGCCAATGATTTTAACTATTACAGAGGTAATTTATACAGTAAGCCATTAATCGATGAAGAAGGAAGAACTACAACTGTTACAAAAGAAAATTTTTCCGATCAATATGAAGTTTTACCTAATGGAAGACTTCTCATCAAAAATATGCCTGGTGATTTAGTTCAAGTTAGTTTAGATTCATTAGATCTTCTACGAACTAATTACAATTCGTCAGACAATAGAAATTTTAGAGATGGAGATATAGAATCGTCAAGATTCTTTAATATGGGAAATGATGAAAGTCAAAAAATGTATAACTCACCAAGTGAATCAGAATCTAATTTAAATAAAACAAGCACTTCTCTTATCAGTAATGAATCTAGGGTTTATAAAGGTGGTTCTTGGCTTGATAGGTCTTATTATTTAGATCCAGCTCAAAGAAGATTTCTTCCAGAGTATATGACTACAAACTTTATTGGTTTTAGATGTGCGATGTCATATTTAGGTGAATCTCGAAATTCAACAAAACCTAAGAAAAGGTAATTCTATATTTTTTTTGTTTACTTATATTTAATACATGAAGGTTGAAAACCTGTATGATATACTTTTGAAATGTGATCATAAAGTTTCCACAGACACTAGAAAGATTATTAAAGGATCTATTTTCTTTGCTTTAAAAGGTGAAAATTTTGATGGTAACAATTTTGCTTTAACAGCATTGAAAAATGGTGCAAGTTATTCAATTGTTGACAACAAAGATATTTCAAAATCAGATGATAGGATTATTTTAGTTAAGGATGTTCTTGAGACATTACAAAGTTTAAGTACATATAATAGAACTAAATCTTCTTGTTATGTTATTGGATTAACTGGTAGTAATGGTAAAACAACTACAAAAGAACTTATCCACCAAGTACTAAAAATCAACTACAAAACAATTAGTACAAAAGGGAATTACAATAACCATATTGGAGTTCCTTTAAGTTTACTACAAATTAAATCTTCAACTGAGTATGCTATAATTGAAATGGGTGCAAATAATTTTGGAGAAATAAAATTCTTAACTGAACTAGTTCAACCAGATATTGGTTACATTACCAATTTTGGATTAGCCCATCTTGAGGGATTTAAGGATTTAAACGGAGTTATTCGTGGAAAGACCGAGCTTTATGATTGGCTAATAAAGAATAATAAGCAAATATTAATAAATAATGATGACGATGAGCAAAGAAATTTTGTAAATGATAAAGCAGTTTTATTTGGAAAAGATAAAAATAGCCACTATCAATTTGAACAAATTAAATCTAATAATGTTAATTTAAAAATTAATGATTTGATTATCGAGACTCAGTTATATGGTAGCTACAACTTTAGTAATGTTTGTGCTGCAATAGCATTAGGTTTGGAGAATAAAATTGAACTTAGAAAAATTTCAAAATCATTAAAAAATTATAGCTCTGAAAATAATCGCTCTCAAATAATTTCAAAAAATAATAGTGAAATAATCATGGATGCATACAATGCAAATCCAACGAGTGTTAAAGGTGCTTTAGAATCTCTATCTAATTTAGCTAATTCTAAACTTGCA
>JADHMR010000138.1 GCA_016779945.1 Bacteroidia bacterium
TCTTTAAATTTAGAAGAGTATATAATAGCTTTCATTAGCGTTTCTTGTACTAAATCGTTTGCATCATCCATATTTTGCGAAAGTTGGAGAGCATAGTTTTTTAGTGTTGGTTGCAATTCTTCAAGCTTCTTTTCGAAATGGGTTTGATTTTCCATTTTGTTTAAGTTTATGACGCAAAAGTAAAACAGAATCGTAGAAAAACTAAATTTTGTTTAGTTTTTTTTATAAAAAGTTGAGCAATTTTGCAATTCGTTGATAATCAACATTATATAGGTTATAATTTACATTAATATGACAATTTTGTGACTTTTTGTTTATGTAATACATTTGTAATACACAAAATAGGTTAAACAAAATGAATCTATCCTATGTTTGTTAATTATGATAGCATCAGCAAGTAGGGTCGAACGATTTAATGCAGCACATAGATTGCATAATCCAGATTGGAGTGATGAAAAAAATGAGTCATTCTATGGGTTGTGTAACAATCCCAATTACCATGGTCATAATTATAAGTTAATTGTCAAAATTACGGGTGAAGTGGATTCTGAAAGTGGCTACTTAATCGATTTAAAGGTATTAAAGAATATTATCAGAAATGAGGTGACAGACAAGTTTGATCACAGAAATTTAAACTTAGATGTACCCGATTTTAAAGATTTAATACCAACTGCAGAAAATATAGCATATGTCATTTGGCATAAAATAAATAACCAAATAGAAGATCATTTAAATCTTCACATAACCTTATACGAAACGGATCGAAATTTTATAGAATACGATGGAAAGTAATAACAAAAACAACATAATACAGGTCAATTCAACCATTCAATCTCCAACGGTTCCAAATGCATTTGATATGTCCGACAGTGAAAAAATTGAAAAAATTGCTGAGTATTTTAAGTCTATAATGGAAACCTTAGGCCTAGATTTATCAGATGACAGCCTTAAAGAAACTCCAAAACGTGTTGCAAAAATGTACGTTTCTGAAATCTTCAGTGGTCTAAATCCAAAAAATAAGCCAGAAGTTACATTGTTTCAAAATAATTATGGGTATAACCAAATGCTCGTAGAAAAGAACATATCTGTTTATTCTATGTGTGAACATCATTTTGTTCCAATTATTGGTAGAGCTCACGTAGCTTACATTGCCAATGGTAAAGTCATTGGTTTAAGTAAAATACATCGTATTGTAAAATATTTTTCGAAGCGACCGCAAGTCCAAGAAAGATTAACAAGACAAATTATGGAAAATCTCAAACAAACGCTTAATATTGACGATGTTGCAGTCGTTATAGATGCCAGACATATGTGTGTTGAGTGTAGAGGGGTAGAGGATGTTACATCAAATACGATTACTTCATCAATATCCGGTCAATTTCAGAAAGACACAACAAGATCAGAGTTTATGAGATTTATCGGTATGTAAACGATATGATTATAGGCAAAGATTTAAGTAAAAAATATGGTAGTTTAACTGTTTTAAAGTCAGTTAACGTTTCAATTAAAAAGGGAGAAATTTTAGGTATTACTGGGCCAAGCGGTGCAGGAAAATCTACACTCTTACAAATTTTAGGGACATTAGATTTTGCAGAAAATGGCTCGCTTGAATTTGACGGAAAGGATCTTTTGTCACTTAGCCCAAAGAAAATAGCAAAGTTTAGAAATGAAAATATCGGTTTTATATTCCAGTTTCATCATTTACTCCCAGAATTCACAGCCCTTGAAAATGTGTGTATGCCCGCTTTAATAAGCGGATTGGAGAAAAAAGATGCTGAGGAGAAAGCATTAAAGTTACTCAAGACTTTAGGACTAGAACATCGAATAAACCATAAACCCAACGAATTATCTGGAGGTGAACAACAACGTGTTTCCGTTGCTAGAGCCTTGATAAATAATCCTTCCGTAATTTTTGCTGACGAACCAAGCGGTAACCTTGATACTGAAAATGCTCGAGATTTGCATCAATTGTTTCATAGCCTGAGAGATGAATATGGACAAACTTTTGTTATTGTTACACATAATCACGAGTTAGCAAATATGGCAGACCGTGTAATTGAAATGAGAGATGGTCAGATTGTGAACTGAATTTCACAAAATTTCAATCTAATTTAGCATTATTCATAAATTTGCATCAATGAATTTAATTGTCAAGAACATACCAAAGTCATACAATGCACACTACTTAGAGATGCTATTTGAAAAATATGGTGAAATAAGCTATGCAAAGGTTGTCTATGATAGGGTGACCAAAGAACCAAAAGGCACGGGTTTTGTTGAGTTTGAAAACGATGAAGACGGACTGAAAGCAATCGAAGAAATGAACGGTAAAGAGGTAAATGGTAAGAAATTACACGTTGAGAAGGCCAGACCTCGAAGAGTTAATATCTGGAGTTAATTCCAGTAAAAAAAAGGAGATTGAATATTCAATCTCCTTTTTTTGAATTCATTTTTGAGATTAATAAAAGCCAGAACCTCCAGTAGCTCTTGTACCAGTAGATTTTGGATTAATACACATCACAGGTGTTTTTTGCGAGCTATTTACAATCTGTTCAGCATATGATCCTACAAATAACTCAGAGAGTTTACCTGTTTCTGATTTGGTCATGATAATAATTAAGTCAGCATCAATTTTCTCAGCATATTTAATTGTATCCTTACCGAGATGATCTGGATATTCTCTATCATCAAGAAGGTGAGACTCATATTTTACACCATGCTTTTTTAATATTGATTCGGCTTGATTTAGATTAGCTTTAATTTTCTTACCTATTAACTCATCGTTTTCTAATTCCATTATAATATGAACGGTTGAGTTATATTTTTTCCCAACTTTGACAGCCCAATCAATCTTTTGTCTACTTGTTCTTGTTAAATCTATGGGTAATACAATTTTATCAAACTTAGGCTCGGTTCTTTTTTCTTTAACGGCAATTACGGGTATTTTAGAACTTTTAATAACTCGACTAGTCGTACTTCCTGTAAATTGTTCAATGCCATTTACTCCGTTAGTACCCATAACTATTGTATCACAATTATTTTCTTCAGCAATTTGGTTGATTACTTTAAATGGCTTTCCCTCAGACACAACAGTGTTTACTTTGGTATTTGGCCATTTTTCAAGAATCTCAACTTTTAATTCTTCTAGTTTTTTTCTTACGTTGTCTCTCAATAACGCAATCTCACTTTTACCAACTAATAAATTTGATAACATGCTTTTACTAATTACATGGAGTAGAGTTACTTCACTATCAAAAAAGTTTGCCATTTCAACTGCATAATATACTGCGTTGTTTGATGAATCTGAAAAATCCATCGGCACCAATATGATGTGATCTTGTGGTGTTTTAATATCTATCATAAAATTTCTTAAACTTGCTGCAAAGATAAACACCTTTTATCGTGAAAGAATTAACAAAAAGTGATCTTATTCTAAATAATGATGGTACTATTTATCATTTAGGACTGCATACAGATCAAATATATCCTACGATTATTACAGTTGGTGACCCGAGTAGGGTTAAAGAAGTTTCAAAATATTTTGATTCTATTGATTATACAAGTGATAATCGAGAATTTAGAGCTGTGGGAGGAAGAATAGAAAATAATCAAATTATGGTGCTTTCTACAGGCATTGGTACAGATAATATTGATATCGTTTTAAATGAAATTTCGTTATTAATTAATTTTAATTTGACAAATCGAACACCGTTAACTGAACAAAAATCAGTTCGTTTGATTCGTTTAGGTACTTCAGGAAGCATTAATCCCTCTATACCTATGGATACAATAGTTTATTCAAAAAACGCTATTTCATTGGATAACCTTTTTACTTATTATGACCACAAATTTGATTTGGTTAAGTTTAATGATATGAAACTACCTGTGATTCCATGCAGTACTTCTTTGGAGAAATTGTTTCAATCTTATAAATCAAGTCTAACATTAACAGCGTGTGGTTTTTATGGCCCTCAATTCAGATCATCGCAACTTTCCCAAAAATATAGACTTTCAGATTTTGAAACTATTCGTTTTAATGGTGACACTCCTGGAAATATTGAAATGGAGACATCCGGAATTTATGGGCTTTCAAAATTACTTGGATTTGAAGCTATTTCAATAAATGCAATTTTAGCGGATCGTAAAACTGGAAATTTTAGTAAAAAATCTCAATTAATGATTAAAAAAATGATTGAAGAATCACTGGAGATATTATGCTAGTTAAAATTAGAGAAGTTAACACTTTAGCAGATATAAAATCATGGCATCAGTTTAGTCGCAATCTGTATGCTAATGACACTTATTATGTTTCTCACATTGACCAAGACATTGATTCGATTTTTGATGTGAATGAAAATTCTGAGTTCAAATCTGGTGAGGCAAAGCGATGGGTTGCATTATTAGACAATCAACTTGTTGGGAGAATAGCGGCATTTTATACCCATAAAAGTCAACATGCTGGGCTTGGTTTTTTTGATTGTATTGATAATCAAGAAGTAGCAAATCATCTTTTTGACACGGGTATAAAATGGGTTAAAGAAAATGGATTTGATAGGATAGAGGCTCCCGTAAATTTTGGAGAAAGAGATAAGTATTGGGGGTTATTAGTCTCGGGTTTCAACTCACCCTCTTATCAAGAAAACTATAATTTTCCTTATTATCAGCGTCTATTTGAAAACTATGGATTTAAAGTTTGTATTGAACAAACTACTAGCGAAGGAAGGCCCGATCTTATTGATCTATCGAAATATCAGCGATTTGCTGAGCGAATCAGTAAAAATGGGGGTTATCGTATAGAGCACTATAGTCATCAGGAGTCTGAGCGTTTTATCAAAGACTTTGTGACAATTTATAACGATGCATGGAAACAACACGCTCATTATGTCCCATTTACGGTCGATCGTGTTCGAAAATTATTTGCTGAGATGAAACCTATCATTCGCGAGGAATTTTTGGTATTTATGTATGATAAGGACAAACCCATCGGGTTTTATTTAAGTATCATTGAGTTAAATCAAATATTTAAACATATCAATGGAAATATGAATTGGTGGGGAAAGATAAAGTTTTACTACTATCTAAAAACTCAAAAAATAACTAAGATAAGAGGAATCATATTTGGAGTTACCACTGAATATCAAAATAAGGGCTTATATGCTTTAATGATAATGGATGTGTATAAAACCATGTTGAAAAATCCAGATATTGAATCTACTGAATTAGCATGGATAGGGGATTTTAATCCCAAAATGCATGCATTATTCAAGAGTCTAAATGCAGAACCAAGTAAAGTTCATTTTACATACGAAAAACTTTTATAATATTGTTTGTGTTAGATATTTAAAATTCTACATTTGCAGCCGCGAAAGCGGAAATGATTCCTTAGCTCAGCTGGTAGAGCATTACACTTTTAATGTAGTGGTCCTGGGTTCGAGTCCCAGAGGGATCAC
>JADHMR010000139.1 GCA_016779945.1 Bacteroidia bacterium
TTACATTTACAATAAAGCAAATGGAGTCAACTAAAAATAAATATGGATTGGTAATACACGGTGGTGCAGGGACAATTATTAAAGAAAATATGACTGCCGAAAAGGAAGCAGCTTATTTAGAAACTTTAGAAAAATCATTATTCGCAGGTGAAAATATTCTTAGAAATAAGGGGACCTCAATTGAGGCCATTGAATCTGCTATAAGGGTTATGGAGGATTCTCCGTTGTTTAATGCAGGGAAAGGTTCTGTTTTTACCCACGAAGGTAAAAATGAAATGGATGCCTCTATTATGGATGGAGCTACATTAAATGCAGGAGCAGTCGCTAGTGTTACCCATATAAAAAACCCCATTTCGGCTGCTCTACAAGTGATGCAACATTCGGGTCATATTATGTTGGTAGGAGAAGGAGCAGAAAAATTTGCAAAACAACAAGGCTGTAAGTTAGTACATGCTTCATACTTTTATGATGAAGAGCGTTTTCAGCAATTGAAACAGGCTCTGCAAAATAATGAAGTAGTGTTAGACCATAGCAGAGAAAATAACAGCCTTGAAGGAAACATTGAAAATGGAGGTAGAAAGATGGGAACAGTTGGTGCAGTAGCATTAGATGAACATGGAAATTTAGCCGCAGCTACCTCTACAGGAGGGATGACCAATAAGCAATTTGGCAGAATTGGAGATACACCAATAATTGGAGCAGGAACTTATGCAAATAATACTACCTGTGCTGTTTCCTGCACAGGGCATGGTGAATATTTCATTAAGAATGTGGTGGCTTATGATATTTCAGCGTTAATGGAGTACAAACAGCTCACGCTTCAAGAAGCCGCAAACGATGTAATAAATGAAAAGTTAAGACATCAAAACGGTGAAGGAGGTCTGATTGCTCTTGATAAAAATGGAAATTATAGTATGTCTTTTAATACAGAAGGAATGTACAGAGGAGTTGTTACAAAAGACAACGAACCTAAAGTGGAAATATATAAATAATCCACTTTTTATACCATTCTTCTTTCTGAAAGGATGTAATTATGCCCTTTAGAAAGTACGTGAACCGTTAAATTTTCAATTGAAATAGGCTCTCCGTTTTCAATATCTACAATATTGGTATATTTAATATTTCCGCCTTCAACTATCATTACCAGTCCAGATCCAATAGCTTCCATATGATTTCCTTCTGTAATCAATAACCCTGTATCTTCACCCAACCCAATTCCAATTCCAGTAGGATTGATAGCAATTGTTTGACAAAGTCTTCCAAATCGTCCTCTTTTAATAAAATGAGTATCAAAAGTTACATCCTCAATAAAACCAAACCCTCTTGATAGTTTTACTTCTCCTTTTAACAGGGCTTCAGTACTACTACCTCCAAATATCATAGTAGTAGACATTGCCATTGCTCCAGCACTTGTTCCTGCTAAAATAAAATGTTCATTTTGATATCTGCTCAGCATAACATTCAACAACTCAGTTCCTCCAAAAATGGTAGTTAATCTTAACTGATTCCCTCCCGTAAACAAAACTCCTTCAGCTTTCTGAATCCGATCAAGATATTCTAGATTAAGTGTATCCTTTCTTTTTTTGATATGAATAACACCAATATTATCATTTCCAAGCCTATTGAATGCATCAACATAATGTTGTCCTATTTCTTCAGGGATTAATGAGGCTGTCGTAATTATTTCTACACGATTCGTTTTACTCGAAAGTTCTTCCAATAATCGTTTGAGTATCCCTTCTTCAAGGAATTTTTCCACTAAATTTTCAGAGTTATTCTTGTCATCATCATAGCCAGTTCCTTTATCAACCGCTCCACCTATGGCAATTAATATTCCTTTTGGTTTTTTATTACTTGACATTAGCTTTATAAGATTAACTTTGAAGATACATCTTCAGAGACCAAAGTTAGCATTTGATACCTCATATCTTTCAAAACTAATTTATTCTTTTAAAGTGTTGCCAAAGACAACGACCGGAAACATCTCCCGCTTTTGAGATTATTAAATTTTAAAATGAAGATATTAGATATTAAAATACTTAGAGGACCTAATTATTGGTCGAATAGAAGACATAAGTTAATCGTTATGCAGCTTGACTTAGAGGAAATGGAAGAAACTCCCTCTGATAAAGTGGATGGATTTTCGGAACAGCTAGAAAAAATGATCCCCTCTTTGTATGAACATCGTTGTTCAGAAGGATGTGAGGGAGGTTTTTTTCAAAGAGTGAAAGAAGGAACATGGATGGGACACATTGCAGAACACATTGCCTTAGAAATTCAAATTCTTGCAGGAATGGATTGTGGATTTGGGCGAACAAGAGGAACTGGTAAAACAGGTGTTTATAATGTAGTATTCACTTATACACAGGAAAATGCGGGTATTTATGCTGCAAAAGCTGCTGTAAGAATCGTAGAAGCACTAATTTCTGGAAGTTCCTATCAGTTGGATTTGGATATCCAAGCCTTAAAAGTAATTAGAGAAGAAGATAAATTAGGACCAAGCACACAATCCATTGTTGATGAAGCCTCCAAAAGAGAGATTCCTTTTATGCGTTTAAATGGAGATTCATTAGTTCAATTAGGTTATGGTGTAAATCAAAAGCGTATCATGGCAACCATGACTGGTCAAACAAGTGGTTTGGGGGTAGATATTGCAGGTAATAAAGAAGACACGAAGCATTTTTTAGACAAAGCAGTAGTACCCGTTCCTAAAGGGAGTATTTGTATTTCGGAAGAAGAACTTATGGATGAATTAGAGAGCATATCTTATCCATGTGTTATAAAACCTATTGATGGAAACCATGGGAAAGGAGCAACAACCAATATTAAAAATAAAGATGAAGCATTAATAGCCTTCAAATTGGCTAAAAAACATTCGGAAAGAGTAATAATAGAACAGTTTATTAAAGGTCATGATTTTAGGCTTTTAGTAATCAATCATCGCTTAGTAGCAGCTGCAAAACGTACACCTGCTCATATAGTAGGTGATGGAAAATCTACTATTAAAGCACTTATTAATAGGGTAAATGCAGATCCAAGAAGAGGATTTGGACATGAAAATATGTTAACAGAGATAACTGTAGATAAAATGACTCAACATATTTTAACCACTAAAAACCTTACCTTAAAATCAGTATTACCAAATAAAAAGAAACTCTTTTTAAAAACTACAGCTAATTTAAGTACAGGTGGTACAGCTACCGATGTTACGGATGCCGTTCATCCCTATAACATATTTATGGCGGAGCGTATTTCAAGAATAATTGGATTAGATATTTGTGGTATTGATGTTATAGCTAGTGATTTGGAACATTCTGTAATTGAAACAGGTGGTTCTGTAATAGAAGTGAATGCAGCACCAGGTTTTAGAATGCACCTCGACCCAACCATCGGGTTATCAAGAAATGTAGCCGAACCTGTGATTGATATGCTGTATCCAGAAGGAAAAAAGGCTGTAATACCTATTATAGCTGTTACAGGAACAAATGGAAAAACTACCACTACTCGTTTAATAGCACACATTATGAAAAGTGCTGGTTTTCAGGTAGGATATACAACATCAGATGGAGTATATGTACAAAACAGAATGCTTCAGAATGGGGATTGTACAGGTCCGAAAAGTGCCCAATTTGTGCTTAGTGACCCTACAGTAAATTTTGCCGTTTTAGAAACTGCAAGAGGAGGTATTCTAAGAGAAGGACTGGGATTCAGTCATTGTGATATTGGTATTGTAACCAATATTACTTCAGATCATTTAGGTTTAAAAGGAATTCAAACCATAGAGCAAATGGCACGAGTAAAATCAGTAGTTGTAGAAAATGTATACCCAAAAGGATATTCGATTTTAAACGCAGATGATGATCTCATTTTGGGTATGATTGAGAATATTACCTCTAAAATTGCATTGTTTAGTATGAATGAAAATAATAAAAAAGTGATTGAACATTGTAAGGAAGGAGGTATTGCTGCAATTTATGAAAATGGATATGTTACCATTAACAAAGGCGGATGGAAAATTCGTATTGAAAAAGTATTGAATATTCCGCTTACTTTTTCTGGTAGAGCCATATTTATGATTCAAAATGTATTGCCTGCTGTATTAGCGGCATTTCTTAGAAAAGTACAGCTTGAAGATATTCGTTTGTCTTTACAGACATTTACACCATCACCTGCTCAAACTCCAGGAAGGATGAATTTGTTTCAGTTCAAGGAATTTGAGATGTTGTTAGATTATGCACATAATCCATCCGGAATGGAAGCTATAGGTAAGTTTCTTGAAAAAACAGTGGGATTTCCTAAAGTAGGAATCATTTCGGGTACTGGAGATAGAAGAGATGAAGACATTATTGAATTAGGAAAAGTAAGTGCTAAAATATTCGATGAAATTATAATACGACAAGATCCTGAATTAAGGGGAAGAACACCTAAAGAAATCTTAGGCTTATTGATGAAAGGCATCCAAAGTGTTGATGCCAATAAAGTTATAACCATTGTTCCTAACGAAGCAATAGCAATTAAAAAATCTATTAAAGAAGCTAAAAAAGGAGCTTTTATTACTGTAACTAGTGATGCTATACCAGAATCAATTCAACTTATTAGAGAGTTAAAAGAGAAAGAAGGTGATTTAACAATTTTGAAGACGGATATACCTAATCTATAATCAACATCAATAGCCAAATTGACTCCCTGTAGTTTTTATAACTTAAAATTAATTTGTAAAATAGGATTCAGCGACCTCTTTAGAAAATATTTCAATAAATTTCAAATCTCTTATAAGTGAAAAGTTCGATATTTGTCCCGTTTGGGGTACAGAAAAGCCTCCTTTTAGGGGGCTTTTTTATTTCGTCTAATCTTTCTTGGATTTACCCACAACAAATATCCACTATATATCATAAAAACTAGGCTTAATGATATTATACTAATATATGTAATAGTTGAAATATTGTTTTCTGTAAAATAAAAATCAATTATAGAGCCATCATGTAATTTTTCAATAAAATTATCTGCTCTTTTTTCTACAGATAAAATTTCACCACTTTCTAGATCTAACTGAAGCTCTTGAAAATTATTCTTAAACAAAATCTTAGCAATTCCTTTATCTGGCCTTATGTCTATTCTGTCAATTTCAGAATCAATTTTAAGTTCACCACTTGCAAAGGTTCTAGCTATTGAATCTATACTATGTATTGAAATCCAGCTGCTTTGATTTAGAGAATTAGTCGATTGAGTTTCAGGCTTTAAACCTAGCTCATCTTTTAGACCAAGTAGAAAACCACTTACAGATATTAGTAGAAAAAAACCAATAAAAATAATCCCAACATTTCTGTGTAGCTTCCTATATAATCTAGTAAAAATCACTGTTTTGGAACTCATATTTTATTTTGTTCTTTTCCCTTTTTGTTTAATATTCTTTTTAGCCA
>JADHMR010000140.1 GCA_016779945.1 Bacteroidia bacterium
GGTGTATTAGCGAGTATAATTTTTAGGAATTTCCAAAACTTTGCTGTAGAAGATATGCTACATCGTTCGTCAGGGCTGTGTGCACCTTTAATTGTTGGGCCAAAACTAATCATATCCAAACCTGGGTAACGCTCACCCAAAAGGCCGCATTCCAAACCTGCGTGAATAGCCATAACTTTTGGTGTGTCATTAAACAGTTCTTTGTACTTATTGATCAATACATCCAGAATTTTAGAATCTGGATTTGGTGCCCAACCCGGATAAGAACCACCATGTTCAATGTCACAACCCATTAATCTAAAAGGAGCAGCCACTGTATTAGCAACATCGTACTTGCCAGACTCATTAGAGCTTCTTTGTAAACTTTGAGAAATAAAACTTCCATCTTTAATTATAATCCTAGCCAAAGAAGATGAAGTTTCTACCAAACCTTCAATTGCTCTACTATATCTAAAAACGCCGTTATGACAAGCATATATTGCTGTTGTTACAGCTAAAGTATCCGTTAGTGACATTGCTTGAGAAGCTTGATTTATAGGCTCAATCGTAATTGACAAGTCAGGATCTTGAATGACGTATTCATTTTTAATTTCAACAGTCCTTTTATTAAATTCTTCTAGATAATCTGGGTTAGCTGTTATAGTCGCAAAACTCTCTCTAGGAATAGCATTTCTCAAACTTCCACCGTCAACCTCAACTATCTGAAGGTTATATTCCTCACAACCGTATAGAAGCCGATTCATAATTTTATTTGCATTTCCTAGTTCCTCATTAATTTGAACACCAGAATGACCGCCATTTAATCCATTGACAACAATTTTATAAGTTAATGAACCCTCAGAAATTGGTGACAATGAATAACTATAGAAAGTATTAGTGTCTATACCACCTGCACAACCAATACTAAATTCGTCATCATCCTCTGTATCTAAATTTAGTAAAATGCTACCTTTCAAAATCCTTTTTTCAAGCTCCATAGCACCTGTCATACCTGTTTCTTCATCAATAGTAAAAAGTGCTTCAATAGAGGGATGAGAGATATCTTTGGAGGATAAAATACCCATAATAGCAGCTACACCCATACCATTATCTGCTCCCAACGTTGTTCCTTTAGCTTTAACCCAATCACCATCAACTATCATTTCAATTCCTTGTGTTTCAAAATCAAACAATGTATCTGCATTTTTTTGATGAACCATATCTAGATGACTCTGAAGAATAACAGTTTGTCTATTTTCCATCCCGTCAGTAGCAGGTTTTTTAATGATTACATTTCCAACTTTATCTGTATAAGTTTCTAAACCTAGTTTTTTACCAAAATTTTGAATAAAAGCAATTACTCGTTCTTCTTTTTTACTTGGTCGTGGTACAGCATTTAAATCTGCAAAATGATTCCATACACTTATTGGTTCTAGTTTTCTTACATTCATTTGGCGAAATTAACCATTGCATAAACATTTAATGCACGAATACCTGAATTATGTAAAATAAAAATGATAAGAATGAAACATTATAAAGATTGTAAAAATGAAGATACATTTGTTGGTGTGAAAGTATCAGGATTTACATTTATAAGAAATGCCATAAAGCTAGATTATCCTGTAAAAGAAGCTATTCTATCAATCTTGCCAATAGTAGACGAGATGATTGTAGCTGTTGGTAAAAGCGACGACGAAACCAGAGTTCTAATTGAATCCTTAGGAGATAAAATAAAAATAATAGATACGATTTGGGATGACAACTTGCGAGAAGGTGGTCAAGTACTAGCCATCGAAACTAATAAAGCATTTGATGCCATAGATAGCAGTTCGGACTGGTGTTTTTACATTCAGGGTGATGAGTGTGTTCATGAAAAATACCATGCTGAAATTCTACATAAAATGAAACAAAACCTTAACGATAACAGGGTGGAGGGCTTATTATTTGATTATCTTCATTTTTATGGGAGTTATGACTATATCGGTGACAGTCGTACATGGTACAGACAAGAAATTCGAATAATTAAAAATAATAAAAACATACGTAGTTATAGAGATGCTCAAGGCTTTCGTAAAAATGGTAAAAAGCTCAAAGTCAAATATATTAATGCAGAAATTTATCATTATGGATGGGTTAGGCATCCTAAATTCCAAATGGCTAAATTAATTGAGGCTAACAAACTATGGCATGGTGATTCTTACATCAAAAAAAAATTTAATGCTGATCAAGACTTTGATTATTCACAAATAGACTCAATCAAGCCATTCCATGGAACACATCCAGCGGTAATGCATGATCGCATTTCTAAAATGAATTGGAAATTTGATAAAGATCCAACAATAAAATCTTTTAATCTAAAGCTTAAAATCTTGCATTACATCGAAAAGAAAACTGGCTGGAGGATAGGAGAGTATAAGAATTTCAAAAAAATTTAGCAAATTAAGTTAGTCAAATAAATTTTGAAAAATTAGTTTAGTATTACAAAATATTTGGGTGATAACCTATACTTTAAAATCACACATAACTATTCTTTACCTATAATTTGTTCGAATAATAAAATTATAAAAGTTAGGATTAATAATAGTGTTGAAATAATTAATCACATTTAGCATACTATAATAAATTGACCTAATTTTAATTAGAATTTTTGAATAAATGAGACTAATGAAAACATTTTAGATTATTTCACTGATAATTTTAGAGACAAAAAAAAAGCACATCCAATACATGGATGTGCTTTTATAAAAAAAACTCAAATTTTATTGAACCTTTTCAGCTTTTGAGCAATTCACAAAAGAGTTAAAATTAGCATTTTCTTTATTCCAAATAACCGCGAAAATATCAGCTTTAGATAACAAATCCTCAGTTATTTCAATATTTGATTCACCTGATCTAACTGCAGACTCATCGAATTGAAGATCTTCTGCATTAAATTCAACTTCACCTTCAAATGTTTCTTCAGACTTTAAATCGATGATATCTTGAGCTCCAAAAGTTCCGTTTAAAGAACCAAGTAAAAATGGTTTCCACTTACCCATTTCTAATGGGGCTCCTGAAGTTCCAGGCCAATACCATGCATCCATATCATTTGCAATAACATAAAATGCTACACTGTGTGTACTTGTCAAATCTTCGAAAGCTTTAAGCTTATATTTAAGTTTGAAATTTTTTCCATCTAAAGAAAATTTTGATGCAACGTTCGCTTTGACTTCACTACTTCTGCCAAAATTTACAGCTGCATTAGCTACATCAGCAAAGGCTATTTGTCCTTGAGAATTTGCAAGATATCCCCAATCTCGATTATTTAAAGTATATGCAGCAAAACCTCCTATTCCACCATGTTCGGCTCTTGAATTATTTACTAATTCAGTCGCTTCATCTGTGACTCCAAGGGAAGCATATGAATAATTCCCAGCCATTTTAAAACTGAGCATCTCATCTCCAGCTAGATCCATAACTGTTTGCATGTATGAACCTGTGGGTTCATAACAATTCCAACAGTATGTAGCACCATAGACATTAAACATTGCTGTATTATCCTCCGAAACATCACCAACGGCAAGGGGATCATTAGGCTCAGGACTTACAGTCTCATCATCTTTACAAGCCGAAAATGTAAAGAAACAAATTAAAATAAGATATAGTATTTTTTTCATTATTTTTCAAAATTAAGCCGATTTTATGGTTAACCAAATATTAAATTATTAAAAGCTATAAATTTTTTAAAATAAACATACATTAATAACTAATATGCTTTTTTTAACTTTTAAATTACATACAGTTTTTACATATGTATAAAAAATATCAGTTTATATAGCTAAAATTGTAGTAATTAAAATTTACTCTCATGAAATTCAAATATTTATCTTTTTTATTTTTATTAATATTGACAAGCAGTGGTGCTTTAGCTCAGATTATTTTTGATATAGACTCATTGAAAAATAATGCTGTTGATAGAACTGAATATGACTTCACCATGAATTCATATCTAACAAATAATGCTTCAAATCCTGATGATACAATATTTGAGTGGAAAGTTATTAGTGTTAATCAGCCTAATGATTGGGAATTATCAATTTGTACATACAATATTTGCATTGCTGCACCTACTGTAAATGATACTTACAGTTTTTCTCTGAAGGTTGGTGAGAAAGAACAATTTAAAATTGGTTGGTCATTATTTGAAACTGCAGGAACTGGTTCGGTGGCTGTATCGGTTAACTCTAAGAGGTATCCAGAATTTAAAGATACCATAACTATGCAAATAGCAACGCTAGCAAGTTTTACCAAAATTACCCAACCTGCTTTCTCTGTTTATCCTAATCCTGTACAAAACAAAATGACAATTCGTTTTTCAAATACCAATAGCAAGACAATTGAAATTTATGACATTCTGGGTAATAAGATTTTTACTCAAGAAATTTATTCCGGAGAATCAATTAACTTGTCTAAACTAACCAAAGGCTTATATATTATACGTTTTCAGGGATTGTCAAGTTACTCAAAGGTTATTCAAAAGAGTTAATTAATCCAAATTTTGAAGTTTCTTAGAATGTGAAAACTTCAAAAAAACTATTAACTAATTTTGTTATTATGTTCAATAGAATTCAAAAGATAAGATTAAATTTTTATATCATATTTCTAATATCATTTTCATTTTCATCCAATGCTCAAATTAGTTTTGATAGAAATGATTTTAAAAATCCTTTTGTAGATAAGATGGATTTTGACTTCAGTATTAAAGCCTATTTATCAAACAATGCAAAAAATCCAAATGATACTATATTTGAATGGGAAGTTGTTTCTCTGAATCAATCTAATGCTTGGGAACTACAAGTTTGTACAGACGGTGTATGTATTGCAGATCCACCAATAAATAAAACTTATCCATTTATTCTATCTATTGGAGATCAGGAAGAATTTAAAATTGGATGGGCATTATTTGAAGAATCGGGTAATGGACAAGTTAAAATATTAGTAACTTCCAAGAATTACCCTGAAAATAAGGATACAGTTTCTTTAGAAATTTCGACTCTATCCAATATAAAAAATTTATATAATAACACTTTAACTGTTAAACCAAATCCTTTTATTGATTTTATAAATCTAGAATTCCAAGATAATTCTAGTAAGATATTAATTATTTATGACATACTTGGTAATGAAGTTTTAACAAGAAAAGTTTTTTCAGGTGATAGAATCAACACATCAGGACTTATCAGAGGTGTTTATATACTTAAAGTAAGAGGATCATCAGACTTTTCTAAAATTATTCATAAAAACTAGGTATATTAAATGATAGCATCATTTAACTCCCTAAGCATAGTTGAATAAACTACTCGCCAACCTTTCCAACGATCAGACTCACTGAGGC
>JADHMR010000017.1 GCA_016779945.1 Bacteroidia bacterium
TTCGAAAATAAATGGTGGAGATGCCGGGAGTCGAACCCGGGTCCGAATTGGAATAGAGTTGCGTTTTCTACACGTTTATTGCTGCTTAGTTTTCGAGACTCATCAGGCGTAGCAAAAACCCAATCAATCCTTATCCTACACAATAAATTCTAGCTTGGTAGAAATGGGCTAAAATTACCTCAGTTTGTCGACTGCTTGAACTCCCTCGCAACCGAGACCAAGCTCGGGCAAGCAGATGGCATTTGCTTAACCTCTTAGGTTAGGCAGCCATAGCGAAATTATAATCGCCTGTTATAGTTTGAAAGTCGAGATTTAAGAGCCGCACTTTCAACGCTCTACGTGCTTACACATCTATTGGCCAACCCGTCAAAAGCCAGAACACCCCCATATGGTTTGTCTGTATATTGTGGTCGTGACGCTGTCAAAGAACTATCCACAAAGGTAAGACTTGAAACCCCTTTTTTAATCATCTTTTTGTAGAATACTTCATGACTATATCATTATAAACTGCTAAAAAGCTAACTTTGTAGCATTCAGAAACACCTTGTTTTTGGATACTCAACCCCCTGACTAGAACCATGAAAATAGGATTATTACGAGAATGGAAAAAACCCGCCGACAAGCGTGTAGCACTTACACCCGATCAATGTATTCAATTTAAAAAAAGGTTTCCAGAGGTAGAAATAATCGTCGAAAAATCACCCGATCGTACTTTTCCAGATGAGGCATACCTAAAGCTAGGAATAGCTGTTGTAAACGATATTTCAGACTGCGATATTTTGTTTGGAATCAAAGAGGTTCCAATCGAAAAATTAATCCCTAACAAGACCTATTGTTTCTTTTCGCATACCATCAAAGAACAAGCCTATAATCGAGATTTGTTGCGAGCAATTATTGCAAAAAATATTACCCTTATAGATTATGAAACCTTGACTTGGTCGGAGGGAGGAAGAATACTTGGTTTTGGGAAATGGGCAGGTATAGCAGGAGCCTACAATGCCTTTTTGACTTGGGGTAAAAAGACAAATAAATTCACATTACCTCCTGCATTTGAAACCAATGATTACGAAGAATCTATTCGTCTACTCAGTGAGTTAGAAATGGGTAGAAGCCGTGTAGTTTTCACTGGTAATGGGCGAGTGGCAGAGGGTATTAGAGAGGTGTTGGAGCAAATGAAAATCAAAGAATGTTCTCCTCAAGAGTTTATCTCACAACCCCCGAAGAGTGCGTATTTCACCCAACTAACAAGTTGGGATTTATACCACCGTAAAGATGGTGGTCCATGGGATATTCAGCATTTTTATAAAAACCATGACGCCTATTGCTGTGAGTTTGACAATTTTCTTCCGTACACGGATATTCTTATCAATGGGATTTATTGGGAAGATAGTATGCCACCATTATTCCATGTGGAAGATACGCAACAGGCTAATTTTGCAATCAAAGTAATAGCAGATGTTACCTGCGATGTGGAGGGAAGTGTTCCTATTACCATGGAAGCCACAACCATTTATAATCCTACATTTGGGTGGAGCAAGTCTGAACAAAAACAGGTAGACCCTTTTGGGGAAGACACTATTGATATTATGGCGGTTACGAATCTCCCTACCGAATTACCCAAAAACGCCAGTGAGGAGTTTGGGTCACTTTTAATGGAGCATATTCTCCCCCTTGTTGTTCATGGCGATAAAAATCATATTTTAGAAAGAGCAACGATTACATCATTCGGAGCGTTAACAAAAAGCTATAAATACCTGAGTAATTATGTGAACGGTTAGCATTACCTAGATATTAATTTTTTGGAAATGAATCGAAATATAAATTTTGATCCGCAAAATCCATTTGCAGAGCCTGTCACATTGCCCTCCAATATTGATGGGGGTTTAGGAATGTTCTCGCTTGCTTCTGGGTTAGTAATTCCTATTATATAACAACAGCGTTTTCGATAATCGAGGTAAAGAATGCTCGACCGTCTGTGTTACGAAGTACTTCACTTGAAGCACGCTCTGGGTGAGGCATCATACCAAAAACATTGAATCCTTCATTGGCAATACCTGCGATATTCTGAATGGATCCGTTGGGGTTAAAATCTTGACTTACTTGGCCCTCTTGGTCAGCGTACCTAAAAATAATTTGATTGTTTTGCTCAAGTTTAGCGATGGTTTTTTCATCGGCATAGTAGCGTCCTTCGGCATGTGCTATTGGTATTTTGTAGGCAGGTTTATCTGTTAACTCGCGAGAGATAACAGTGTCTGTATTTTCACATTTGAGGAATACATTTTTGCAAATAAAGGTTTGTTGATCATTTCGAAGTAAGGCTCCCGGCAATAAACCACTTTCGCACAAAATTTGAAAACCATTGCATATCCCCATTACAAATCCGCTATTATTCGCGTGAGCAATTACACTTTCCATGACGGGCGATAATTTGGCAATTGCACCACTTCTCAAATAATCACCATAAGAAAAACCGCCAGGAACAAAAATGTGAGTACAGCCATGCAAATCTGTATCCTTGTGCCAAAGCTTTACTACTTCTTGACCACTGACTTGATTAAGCACATGAATGAGATCTTGATCACAATTACTGCCTGGGAAAATGATTACACCAAATTTCATGAAACAAAATTAATTCAAAACATAATCTTAAGCAGAATAGAGTTGAGTTGGGTAATACTCAAGAAACTAACAAGTGACTAATATTTTCGGGCAACCATAATTCCGTCCCGAACTGGAATTAGGATATTTTCTACACGTGGGTCGCTTTGAACTTTAGCATTGAATCGGTCCAATTCTTGGGTGTCGTTATCCGATGCAAGGGCCTCAGAATCGGTTACTTTGCCACTCCAAAGCACATTGTCTGCCATAATGATTCCACCGGAAGGCATCGCATCAATTAACAGATCATAGTAGTTAGAGTAGTTTTCTTTATCAGCATCAATAAAAACTAAATCAAATTGTTGTTGGATTTTTGGGATGATATCAAGGGCGTTGCCAATGTGAAGTTTGATCTGATTTGAATAGCTAGACTGATCAAAATACTTTTGAATACGGGTTTCTAATTCTTCGTTTATATCAATGGTGTGTAAAATCCCATCGTTGGTCAAACCCTCTGCTAAACACAACGCTGCATAACCGGTATACGTTCCAATTTCTAAAATAGCTTTTGGTTGAATCATTTTTGAAAAAAGACTCAATAATCGACCTTGTAAATGACCACTCAACATTCTTGGAGCTAATACATTTACATGAGTATCCCTATTTAGGGCCTTTAATAATTCGTTTTCTGGAGTCGTATGTTCTTCGCTATACTGACTTAATTTTTTATCAATGAATTCCATGATTTTATTATTTGAGAATTTTAAAACTTGCTTCAATCAGACTATGGTCGCTTTTGATAGATGTAGAAGATTGGTAATCCGTACATTGAAGTTCTTTGTCATGAATAATATAGTCTATTCGTAAAAATGGGAGGGGTTTTAAATAAGTGGCTCCCCATCCAGTTCCTTTCTCGATAAAGGCGTCTTCTCGGCCTTTTTGAAGCTGTTGGTAGGTGTAGCTTTGTGGGGTGTCATTAAAATCACCCATAATAATGACGGGATAGGGGCTGTGTTCAATAGATTCCAGAATAGTCTTAGTTTGCTTCGAACGCAATTGGGATAGTCTTTTCAGTCGATGAATAAATTCGAGTGCATAGGTCTTATATTCTTCATCCAAGCTACTATTGATTAGGGTTTGATAATCTTTTGGAGATACTTTATTGGATTGAAGATGTACCCCAACAAATCGAATAATTTTTCCATCAATATCTATGTCAAAGATTACTGCAAGATTGCTTGTGTTGTGGTCATATCTAATTCGCTCCCAATTCAAAATAGGGTATTTAGAAACCAATTTTAAGCCGTAGTTACGCTGAGGATTATCTTCTTGTGTGCTGATAAACTTTTGGTATGGATATGCACTATTATTAATGGTCCCTTCATTATTGAGCCATTCTAATAGGAGTGCTACATCGTATTTCTGATTGGTTAGATATTGATCAATTTTTTGGGAAGTATTTCCTCCATAGTATAGCTCTTGAACGTGGGTATTAAAACTACATACTTTAATATCTGACGAAGTTTTGCTGCTAGTATTGAATTGGACATTTCGAGCAGTAAATTGAAAACCAACAATTAAAATCAAAGCATTATAGATTCCTCTTCTTTTGAGCGATAAAATCCACATCAATAGAAATATGATATTGGTGCCTAACCAAAACGTGTAGGTTAGTCCAAAAAAAGAAATGATCCAAAAATCTTGAGGATCAACTAAGGGCGACAAGTAGGATAGGGAAAGACCTAATATCGCAATAGCATTGATAAAATTTAAGAATGTCTTGATCAGTGTTTTCACTCGCTGGCTTTGAAGAGAACATCTTTTTCGTGTTTGCTCAAACTATCATATCCACTTTGTGATATTTTATCAAGAATGGCGTCAATCTCATCTTGGTTTGGCTTCGGTTTTTTGTCTGTGATAATTGGTCCTCTCATTCGTTCATCTCTTTTTTTATCCCAAAAAAATGAAGTTTGGTTGAGGTTTGGTTTGGTGATTTTACCCTGCAGATTGAGTATGAAAATTAATCCAAAAATTGCTCCACCAATATGAGCAAAAAGCCCTCCTGTATTGTCACTTACCGGAAACATATACAAATCTCTAAATACAAAAAAAAGTGCAACCCATCGAAGTTCTACATTGAATAGTCCAAAAGGTCGGATTTGATATCTCGGAAGAAAGGTGCCCGTTGCTACTAAAATTGCGGTCACTCCACCCGATGCCCCAAGTAATTTTTTGTAGCCTACAACTTCATTAAAAACAGGGAAAATATTGTAGCTAATTACGAAAAGCATAGCACCTGAAATGCCTCCATATAAAAAGATTTTCCAGATTTTATTGAAGTCCATGAAGTCTTCTAATATTCTACCAATGAAGTATAGCAGTATCATATTTCCTAGTAAATGCCAGAATCCTGCATGAAAGAAAATATTCGTTAATAGTGTCCAAGGTCGTATGATGAGTTTTCCTAAATTACTTGGGATATAGAAGTAGGTTAATAATTCTTCAGGAGCAAATCCTGATAATCGAGCAATTACTCCTACAAATACCGTAAAGATAAAGGCCCCCAAATTAATCATGATGATTTGACGAATGGCAGAATTACCCTTATTAAACTCGAATTGTATTTTTTCCCAAGTAGTCATTTGGTTTAATAAAACGAACTGCGGTTATTTTTATTCCAATATTGAACAAGGATAAACCCAAAAAGTGCACCACCAAGATGAGCAAAATGAGCTACACCAGCTTGAAAACCACTAATGCCAGCAAATAATTCAAAAATGGCATAACCAATTACGGCCCATTTAGCTTTGATAGGGACGGGGATGAACATCAAAAAAAGTTCTGTATTGGGCCAATACAGTGCAAAGGCAACCAGTATTCCAAATAACGCTCCGGATGCACCTACAGTACGTTGATTAACACTTACTAACCCTTGAGTTATTTCATAATCTTGAACCAAAGTATGTAATAGTGCTGCACCAAGTCCTGTAATTAGGTAGAAGTTTATAAATCGTTTAGCCCCCCACATTTGCTCTAATCGGCTACCAAACATATAGAGCCCAAACATATTGAACAATAAGTGCGTGAAACTCCCATGCATGAACATGTGGGTTATCATTTGCCATCCATGGAAATAGTCGCTTTTATAATTAAATAGTGCCAAGTATTTGTACATGGTTTCGCCACTATAAATTTTAGCAATAAACAGCAAAACATTAATGGCTATAATATTTCTTGTTACCTCCGGAATACCAAAACGATTACTATTAAACTGCATGATTACCTATCTATTGAAAAAAACGTTCCAAACTCTGTTTTGTTAGCTTTACGGCAATTGTTTTGCCTGATTGATCGATTGTTTTTTGATTGCAGTGAAGCAAATCATTGAGTAAAACCTGCATTTCAGTTTGGTTTAAGGCTTTGCCTGTCTTAATGGCAGCATTTTTTGCGGCTGCTTGTCTCAACGCATCTTTTTTAGCAATTTTTAAATCCTGAAAGTTGGTTTTAAAGTCTTCAATAATTTGAAGAATCACAGAAGCACCGTCTTCTTTGCTTAATTCACTTGGCAATCCATTGATGATGATGGTTGATTGACCAAATTCACTGATATCAAATCCAAGAGCGTTAATATCCTTTTGCATTTCTAAATACAACGCAAAGTCAGATTGACTTAATTCAATTGTTCTTGGGAAAAGTAGTTGCTGCGAAGATACCGATTGAGTGGAAGTATAGCGTTCATAAAGTATTTGTCTATGAGCTCGATGTTGATTAATTAAGTTTAGTTCACCTTCAATTTTAGCTACAAGGTATGAATCTTGAATTTGGAAGATTTCAAAATGATGACTTGTAGTTTCGGTAGTTTTTTCGGACTGAGTAAAAAAGGATTTTTGTTTAGGATGAATTGGCGTATTGAGAATTTCATCTAACTTTTCCCAGCTGGTAGGAGTTTTTTGTTTTTTATGTCCAAAGGGGTTGAAATTTTGATCAACATTTGGATTAATAAAAGCAAACTGGTCATTCAGATTTTGGGTTGGTTTTACCGCTGTTGCATTCAACATTTGAGTATCGGTGGGGATTACAAAGTGAGTCCCAAGCGTTTTTTTAATAACAGATTGCAATAAAGTATATACATGCCTTCCATCTTCAAATTTAACTTCGTGTTTCGTTGGATGAATATTGACATCAATTTTACGGGGGTCAACATTTAAAAATAGAATATAAAAGGGATATTTTTTTTCTTCCAACAGGCCCCCATATCCAGATATAATGGCATGGTTGAGATAAGGATCTTTGATAAATCTACCATTGGCAAATAAATATTGATTGCCTCTTGTTCTTTTGGCAGTTTTTGGGGTTCCTATGAATCCGTTTATTTCAACGATATCTGTATTTTCATTGGTTTGGATAAGTTCTCCCTCCTTTAGGTTAAATAAGTCGTTGACACGCTTTTCTAAATCTCCACTTTCTAGTTTTGATAAATTCTTACCTTGATTGTAATACTCAAATGTGATTGCAGGGTAGGCAAGTGCTATTCGTTGAAATTCTTCAAAGGTGTGTTTGGTTTCAACGGATATACTCTTAAGGAAATTTTTTCGAGCAGGGATGTTATAAAAAAGATTTTTAACGGCAATAGAAGTTCCTTGAGTAGCGGCTGTATTTTCTTGATTAATAAATTTTCCAGCGTTTATGATGATTCGAGTTCCTGTGTCTTCCTCTGCACATTTAGTTTTCATTTCAACTTCACTTACTGAGGCGATACTTGCCAATGCTTCTCCACGAAAACCAAGGGTGTTTAAATTATATAAATCATCTGCTTTTGTAATCTTGGATGTAGCATGTCTTTCCCAACACATTCGAGCATCAAATGCATTCATTCCAACGCCATTATCATCGACTTGAACAAGGGTGCAGCCCCCATTTTTTATAAATAATTTAATGATTGTTGCCTGAGCATCAATGGCATTTTCTAATAATTCTTTTACGACCGATGCTGGTCTTTGAACAACCTCACCAGCAGCTATTTGATTAGCTGTCCTATTAGGAAGTAGTTGTATTTTACCTGCCATCAGTTCTACTATTTGGTAAATCCTTTGATGATAAATTCTAACACATTAGAATTCAGAAGTTTATATGAAATAGCACAAAGAACAAGGATGATTGCACCTAATCGGAGTAAATAATTTCTTTGAGAAGTGTTGCCGTAGCGTTGAGAATTTTGTTTGGCATTGTAGAGTTTACGAATATTTTCTTTTGCTCTATTTTCGTCAGTTTTAAGTTCACCCATTTCTCTTTTTACTTCTTGCACTCTAGCATGAAGTTCTTCTTTCTGTTCATCGTAATAAACAGGGGTGTACTTAAATTTTCGGTGTTTGGGTAATCGAGAAAACCGTAGATTTATCATGCCATTCAAAGGTAACAAATTCGTCTAAAACTATCAATTACATGGAGGTGCAATATTCTTTGTTCAGTTGATCAGCAACCACAATTTTGTGTTCCAATGCTTTTTCGAATTCTTCACATGCAAATTCTACTTCTTTAATTTGGAGGTATAGTTTTCCTTTAAGATAATGAACCATTTTGTAGGTCGGATTAAGTTTTTCTACGGCATTATAATCTCTGATACTTCCTTTTATATCGTTCAATTGAATTTTCAGCTCAGCTCTTCTTTTGTATAAATCACCAGATAGTTTGTCCGCATTAATGGCGTTATTTAAATCCACGAGTGCTTTGTCTTTTTTGCCATTTGCAGTATATGCCTCTGCCCTTAATTTGAGGAAGGAACTATTGTTTGGTTTTTTTAGTAGACCAGAAGTGTAATCTGCAATGGCCTCATTGTATTTTTTTGAGTGATAATACGATTGCCCTCTGAAATAATAGGCTTCTAAAAATATGGGATTTAGTTGGAGTGTTTTTGTGAAGTCTTGGATTGCAGAAGTGTATCTTCTAGCATTATATGCAGATGTCCCTCTGTTGAAATAACCTCTGAAATCAGTTGAGTTTAATTGGATGTATTTAGTGTAAAGATTATACGCTTTCGTATAGTCTCGCTCGAGTGAAGCTTTATTCGCTTTGATGAGGATCTCACTGACTTGCTGTGCAGCACTTTGAAGCACTGATAGAACTAATAATAAGATGATAAAGGTGGGTTTGGATTTAAGCATTAATAATTAAACACATTAGTTAGATAAAAAGTATTGGATTTTTTGATTTACTGATCATATTTTGCATGGATAGATTCTGAAAACAAAATAAACTGTTGAATTGCTTTTTGAAAATCCGCTTTATTTTCGATCATCGATAAGTGACCACTATTCTTGATTATGTTGACCTGTGATCGCATACAAATAGAAGCCTGATTTAAAATTTCTTGTTTGGGATAATGCTCGTCTTTATCACCAAGAACAAACAACACGGGTGATTCAATTAAGGGTAAGATGTGTTTGCGATCTGCCCGATTTAACATAGCTTTCATTCCTCTTATAATACTGTTTTTAGGGGTGTTTTTAATCACACGTATCAAATTTTCAGGGATGAGTGATTGATTGTTTTCAGCGACTAAATTTTTTATGAATAATCGAAAAAAGTCGTTCGGACCATGCTTTTCAATAAAGTCGATGGACTTTTTTCTATTTTCTTTTTTTAAAGCATTATCACCAAGGCTTGTTGAATTGATCAACCCTAAACCTGACAAATTCTGAGGATAGTTGAATGCATATTCGCAAGCGATGTATCCGCCTAGTGAATGTCCGAAAATGATCGGTTTTTCGGTGTTTTCAGATTGGAGGATTTGAAATACATGATTTGCTAGTTCAGTGATTGTTCCCAATTTCTGATCGATACTTTTTCCAAAGCCTGGCAAGTCGATACTAATACACGTGTATTTTTTAGAAAAATAATGGATTGTATTTTCCCATATCGTTGAATCCTCACAAAAACCGTGTAAAAAACAAAGGTGGGGACCGTTCCCCACCTTTGTGTATGAAATATTCTTATATTTTTTGTTCAAATTAATTGTAGAAACGATATCTCAAATCAATAACTTCTCCATTTTCAATTAGGGTTTTTCTTGATTTTTGTTGCATTTCTTGTTTCACTTGATCCGTGATTTGAACCTTCAAATCTTCAGCATCTGTTGCTTCGTATTGATTGTCGTTATTTAGATATACTAGGGCTACTGCTCTTTCTCCCTTGATTATGTCGGATTTTCCGCCAACTGGGAGTCCAAAAATAGTACCTGATATAATGAGGTCTCTACCAATGTAAGGAATACTGGAGTTGTTAAAAGAGGCTGCAGGAATAGAAACAGGTGATATCTCTAATTCATTGGCTAATTCATCAGCGTTAGAGGATTTTTTTAATGCTTCACTCATACGTGCATACAATTTTTCTGATTTTTTCTGATCCAATAGGATGTTTTCAACTTCAGAACGTTCTTCATTAATATCAGCTAGGCCTTTGGCTTTTATGTTTGTTATTCTGGCTACATAATAGTTGCCGTCTATGTCTATTATGCTTGATATATCTCCCTCATTACTAGCGTCGTCAAATAACCATTTTGCAATTGAATTTGGGTTACTTACTCCAGGAATAGCAAGTGAGCTTTCTTTTATGTCATTAGCAACACGTTTGGTTAACCCAAGCTCTTCAGCAACTTCTTCAAATGATTTATCGCCATTTGCTTTTGTTAAGAAATCACCAGCCATTTTATAATATTCTCCATCTGTTTTTGTACTCGGGAATATTTTCTGGTCTACAACAGCAACTTGTACAGTTTTTCTACTGATTTGAGAAGTAGTCTTTCCGATGTGAACGCCTTTATTGGATCGAACAACAAAATACTGGCCTTTAGGAGATCTGAATAGTCGATTTATTAGCTTACTTGGATAAGCTCTAGAATCTTTAGTAACCCATCCCAAATCACCACCGTTGCCTCTTGATGCATCGTAATTTTTCTTATTTGCCTCAGCTTCGAACGTGGTAGCTCCAGCTTTAATTTGAGAAATCAACTCTCGGGCACTTTTTTCAGCTTGTGCTGTATCTGTACCTGCAACGTTGATTAAGATATGACTTCCTCTGATGGAAGAAACACTGTCTGTGCCAATACCTGTTACCTTATATACACTGTAAATTCCGTTATCTTGAGCTGGTCCAACAACCTCACCAATGTTAGCAGAAAAAATTTCGTCTTCTATAGAAGCTAGAAATGATCCTCTTCTTTGGAAGGTTTTATTGAATGGAGTCTCACTATTCATGATGCTTACGAATGCAGAATCATCTTTAGTTTCTGCAAATTTCTGAGCAATTTCTTTTGCTTGAAATATCATATCCATCGAATCCTCTTGTGAAGGAATAACATTTAAACGGATGTATTCAATATCTCTGCTTGCATCTCTTTCAAACTTACTGGAATGAGCTTTCATGTACGAAAGAATTTCGCTATCGCTTACCGATAATGTTGAATCTTCGTATTGACTGTAAGGAAGACTTACAACCGTTGCATTTTTTGTTTGGTTATTATCTCTGCCATAGTTTGCAGCTTCCAAATCTGTGGTATAAACCGAGCTCATAATTAGTTGGCTATATTTCTGAGCAATCAGACTAGAAGTAAATTGTTGTTGGAAGCTATTCCAATTTTGAAGTGCTTCTGGATTTGAATTGATGTCTTCCTTCAAAAAACGAATCAACCGTTGTTTGTCAAATTGGTTTGTTTCAGGATTTCTAAATGATTGTTGAATTTGAGGATGTGTGTTATCTCCAATTGTCAAATCTTCTAGTTCAGCAAGACTAACAGTTAGTGCTAATTTTTCGTACTCTGGTTCGACCAAACGAGATTCGATAATCATATTCCATGCCTGTTGTTGATACTGCTTTGACATATTTTCATCAAAGGCAATACCTGGATTATTTTGAATAAGTTGGGCTTTCAAAGCTTCATAAGTTTGATTGTACTCATCATAACTTACAGGTTCATTAGAAATCTCTCCAACACTATTATCATTAGAACTAAAGATACTGGACCCTGAGCTTACTAGATCGGTCAGTACGAATGCTAACATGGCAATACCAATTACAAGGAGTAAACACCCTGTTTGATTTTGTATTTTTTGTAATACACTCTGTTCTTCGTTGTTATATTTATCTGACATGAATTTCGTCTTTAAAAATGGAATGCAAATTAAGTTGTTTTGTGCTAAAACTCAAAGAATTAAAGTCTCGAAATCTTTACTCATGTCTGAATTAAGATTTATGCACATTTTAGCTATAACTATCTATAAATCAGTTATTTAAATCAATAAGCTTGCCTTTGTACTGATCAATTATTTGATTATTTTGGATGTCTCTGATTTTGTAATTGATTCGAGTTGATCTATGAAATGAACCATTATATACAATAAAATCGTGATTGACAACTTTCAGGTTGTGTGTTTCTTTTGGGTTGTGGATCAAAAATTTAGCCCTATTTCGGGGTTTAATTTTATAGCTAAACTTGCAGGGTGTTTGAATATTTATTGTCCATTGTATAGTGTCTTTACTTCGCATTAACGAATGACTAATTGGGCTATATTTTTTGATCTTCGTCAATTCACTGGTGTTGCTTACAAATAATTCGATGGCAGAGTTTTTATTATTAAATGTAGGATAAATAATTGCGAGGGTATCGTTTTGGCAATCAAGATCAATGTAATCACCATAAAAAAAATTCTTTCCTGGTAGAGGTATACTTTTAGAAGTAATTCGGTATAAATTATTGCGATTAGAATCTCTCAGATTGAAGCGACTAAGTGAAATATCATAAAAGAGATTTTCGTCAGAACACGCCTGATCGTAATACGCAATATACACGTCGCCGTTTTGGTGATCTATGGTGATGTTTGGAAAATATTGATGGCCATTAATTTTACTAATGCGTATTTTTTGACTCCACGATGTCCCCTTGTTTTTGGAATACATTAGCCAGACATCTGCATTACCAGCTTCTTCATCAGCCCATGTGATATAAATAATTTCTCGGGTAGTATCGCAAGCTAAAAAGGGCATTCCATTTGCCCTAAATATATTGGGCATTTCCATATCCCACCCTTCAATTTGAGACGCAATTTGTTGGTCTTTTCCCCAAGTTTCTCCTCCATCAATACTTAGATCAAACCAAATTTTTTCATATCCTGCCCAAGCTGCATAAATTTCACCATTTGAGCCTACGGCTGTTGTTGCTCCTTCGAGCGTATTATCTCCGTCTTGACAGTCACCAACAGTATCAGAAATTGTAATTGCATTTGAGAAGGAATCAAATTTTGGTACGTACTTAGAGAACCGAATTCGACTAAAATCAGAGCTATCTTTACTATTGTATTTGTCAAATTCTGTCCATGTTACATAGACATTTCCATTAAATTTTTTGGAATGATTATCAGAACTTAACCAGGGTTTGTCTTGCATTTTAGGGGGGTTATAACCGACCGAATAGGAGCTTTCTCTCCATGGGGTGAAACTGTGAATTTTTTGAACAACAATTCGGTCAAACCAGTCACCGTATTTTTTATTGGGAGTTTTGGATAAATGAGCATAAAATAAATCACGATCTGAATAATGTAAAACAGGATCACCATATACTCCAAGTGTTGATATAGCTTGTGTATTTTTAAAATTTGTAGCCCCTTTTTTGAGGTAATAAAGTTGGTCGACATTAGCTGCTGCTACTATTTTATTTGAGTTAGATCGAGGAGGTAATGCAACGGTTGGTTCATCAGAGTTTATACCCAATATCATCGTTTCTTGTCCATATAGAATAGATGGACAAATAATCAATACTAGAAAACAAAAAACAGAGGGTAAATAGTATTGTTTATTCATTACTTAATAAGTTCAACAATTCCTGAAATTGGGTCACTATTTTTTCCGTGCCAAACTAAGTAAAAGTAGGTAGATGCGGGCAGTAAATTAGCGGTATTATTGACTTTGCCATTCCAGCAGTCATATGGATTATCTGTTTCAAAGACTTTTTCTCCCCAACGGTTGAAAATCTGAAGTTTATACTCTTTACATTCAATGAGTTCTCCATCCATTTGAAAACAATCGTTTAAGCCATCACCATTAGGAGTAAATACATTATATAGTTTAAATTCTGGAATGACCTCTTCTAGAATAGTAATCGACTTTTTAATTTGACTTTCGCAGAGAGAACCTTTATTAACTGTGAGCTCAATTTCGTAAGTTCCGGGCAATTCATATTGGTAGTCAGGGGTTTGTTTAATAGAGGTATCTCCATTTCCAAATGACCAATAATAATTAAAACCCCGACTGGTATTATTGGTTATCGAAAGTTGATTTTCACAGCCGCTAAATTCTACCGAGAAATCAGCTTCTGATTGGTCAATTACTTTAATAGTTTGTTGGTGTGTGGAAGTTATATTGCACGTATTACTGTCAATTACAGTTAGTATGACGAGGTATTCTCCAGGATTTTTGTATTCGTGTGTTGGATTGATACTATTCGACTTTTCTCCGTCTCCAAAATCCCAAATAAGTGAATCGCCCATTATACTTCGATTAGTAAATGAAACATTTAATGGTACACAACCAATGATTGGATCGGCAATAAAATCAGCAATGACCGCAGTTTTGATTTGTAAATCGATTTTAAACGACGCATTACTACATCGAATACTAGGGTTGGTCTCGAAAGCACTACCGGGAGTAGTCGGGAAATCACTAACTTGAGATGTTTGGCCATCTGTGGATGGCGGACAACTGCTACAAACACTTTGATAGATCACTCCTTTTTTATCAAACCTACTCGTTCCTCCATCCACATGATCATCAGTCACGTCCCCACCAAAATAAGTCGCATACAACAGATTTTTGGCGTCCTCTCCTAGAACTATCACATAAAAGTCATTATTATCTGTATTTTTTTGATAAGCATCATTAGAAACGGGTAAATTTTCTGTGCTACCCGGATGATTGTCGGGATCTACAGACGATCCCCATCCTGAAAAATAAATATGATTACATACATCAACTAAGAAAGCACTTGGCACCAAATTAGGTTGATTTAACGTATTTCCAAAAGAGCTGACTAGGTCAATGTTTTGTAATCCAGTGTCTATTCTAATAATGAATTGTCCTTTATTATCATCGCCATATGTATCAGCAGTTTTACTGATTTGACCTTCAGTCTGACCGGTGGCATAAATACGATTTAGTACATCTAATCCGATAAAATAAATTTGATCATATTCACTAGAACCCCAGTAGGTAGCTCTTTTTAATGATTTATCCGCTTTATTAAAAATAGCAATAAGACCATCGGTCTTACCTTGGAAATCAGGAGTTATAACTGTGTCTGGTGTAATTATATCCGAACTTGTAGTGCCTCCACCTACATATACATTGTTTTGATTGTCTAATTTTATACTGTAGAGTGCCTCTGACCCATTCCCACCAAAGTAAGTGAGCCAATTTAAGGTTTTACAATCTGGGGCTAATTCAAATATCAACCCGTCATAGGCGCTATTTTTGGTGCTTTGTGAAGCATTTTTGGTTATAATATCTCCAGACAATGTTGTAGTAGCCACATAGATATTTCCAAGTTCATCAGTGATAACATCGCCTCTAAAATCGTCAGAGTAATTGTACTTTAAGTTTGCATTTTGGTTTAGTCCATCATTTGAACTTCCACCAATAAATGTTGAGCCAATAAGTGTTGTCCCGTCCTCACTGAGCTTAGAAATAATGATGTCAGTTCCTCCAGCGTGTGTAGAATCAACGCAATTAGTAGTATAAGGGTATTCAGTAGAATATGTGGTTCCCAGTATTATGAGGTCGTCATTTTTGTCGGCCACTAAACTATGAGGATATTCATCCAAGCGACCACCCAAGTATGTCGCCCAAAGTAATTTTGAACCTGCACTATCATATTTAGAAATACTGATATCACAATCCAAATTAGCAGGTTGAGAGCCCGAACCGCCGTTGAAGCTAGTATCATATGCACCTGCAGTAACAGGATAGTCAAGAACGGATGCGTCTACGATGCCACCTGCATACAAGTTGCCATAACTATCATAGGTAGCCGTGAAACCAAAATTGTCACCTTTTGAACCAGAATACGTTGAAAATATAAGTTTAGGATCGATAACAAGAGGGTACTCAGGATTAAATTCTGATAAAATTCGATAACTTAATATATTTCCATCCAATTGATAAGAGGATGCTATCTCAATTTTTTCACCTTCGATCATCTGATAGGTATATGGTTTTTCATCGCTAATTATTCCAACAGAGGTATAAATTTTTAGTTGTCCATTGACAATATTAAGTGAGTCAGCACCAGCAATGTTAATTTTGATTTGGTTGATTTTTTCTGAGGTTGGTTGATGAATAGTCCATTCGTATTTTAAATGATTTTGGCCGTCAATATTAAAATCAATACCCGAGTAAACATTGGCGTATTTCACTTCTCCAGCTGGATGAATATTCGAGGCCCAATTCTCAGGGTTATTACTCAAAAAGTAATTGTAATAATGAGACTGAATCTTGGAGGGCGAGGTAATTGGGGCGTTTTCAACGCCCATAAATTGCATTTTAATGGCTTGTTTTTTTGGGGTAATGGTATCTATCTTACCGGGGTGGTCGTGTTTCCATTGGTGTATTCTGTGGTAGTCATCTGGGTCAATCAGATCATAGGTCAAACCTTGACTCTCCAAGTATAAACTGCCGAAAGGAATTTCTGCACGATACAAAACAAGGGGATGCCATTGTCCACGATTGGCCACAAATTCAAATGATGGATTTTCTGTTGGAATAGTAATGGTGTTTTGTTGAGCAAATACATCAACAAAGGCCATGAGCATAATTAATATTCCTAATTTCCAACGCATGAATTAACAAAAATACACTTCGTATGTTGATATAGACGGTAATCTATTAGAATATGTTAGTCCAATTTTCTGTAAATGACTTAATTCTGACTGGTGTAAAATTATATTTGTACCCACTTAAATAAACCATGGAGCTAAACGAACAACAACTTCAACGAAGACAAGCACTTGATAAGCTAAGATCATTAGGTATTGATCCTTACCCAGCTGACGTGTATCCCAAGGATTTTTCGAGTGTAGAAATTAGCAACGAGTTTGATCATAACCCGGATAAATTTCAGCAGATATCTTTTGCCGGTCGAATGATGCGACGCCGAATCATGGGCAAAGCAAGTTTTGCTGAGTTGCAAGACGAACAAGGGACGATTCAGGCCTATTTTAATCGGGATGAACTTTGCCCTGAGGAAGATAAATCCATGTACAACGATGTCTTCAAGAAGATATTAGACATTGGCGATATTATTGGTGTGAAAGGGTTTGTTTTTAGAACTCAAACCGGTGAGCTGTCTATTCATGTAAAAGAGTTGACTGTTTTAAGTAAATCATTGAATCCATTGCCAATGCCTAAAGAGGTTGACGGAAAAGTTTATGATGCATTTACAGACTCAGAGCAACGTTACAGAAAGAGATATGTTGATTTAATTGTCAACCCACAGGTTCGTGAGACATTTATAAAGCGGACAAAAGCAGTATCGAGTATGCGAAATTTCTTAAACCAAAAAGGGTACATGGAAGTTGAAACTCCAATTCTACAAGCTATTCCCGGGGGTGCCGCTGCTAGACCGTTTATTACGCATCACAATGCTCTGGACATCCCATTGTATCTGAGAATTGCGAATGAGTTATATCTCAAGCGATTAATTGTTGGTGGATTTGAAGGGGTGTACGAATTCGCCAAAGATTTTAGAAATGAAGGAATGGATCGTACGCACAATCCAGAATTTAGTCAAATGGAATTATACGTTGCATACAAGGATTACAAATGGATGATGGATACAACAGAGGCAATGTTTAAACAGATTGCTCAAGACGTTAACGGAACGTCACACGTTGTTTTTGGAGAGCATAACATTGATTTTGGGAAACCTTTTGAACGACTCACCATATTCGGAGCTATCGAAAAATACACGGGCATAGATATTAGTCAGATGACTGAAGAAGAGCTTTTCAAAACAGCCAAAGAACTAGGAGCTGAGGTAGAAGAGAGTATGGGCTCGGGCAAGTTAATTGATGAAATTTTTGGAGAGAAGGTAGAGCATCTACTTATTCAACCAACGTTTATTATGGACTATCCTGTGAGTATGTCGCCATTGACAAAAAAACATCGGGATAATCCAGCTCTGACTGAACGTTTCGAACTCATTGTTAATGGAAAAGAGATTGCCAATTGCTATAGTGAGTTGAATGATCCTATTGACCAACGTGAACGTTTTGAAGAGCAAGTTAAACTAATGGAACGAGGTGATGATGAAGCCATGTTCATTGATGAAGATTTCCTCACTGCTCTTGAGTATGGGATGCCTCCTACGGCAGGAATTGGTATCGGGATTGATCGATTGGTAATGCTACTAACCAATAATTCAAGTATTCAAGAAGTTTTATTCTTTCCTCAAATGAGGCCTGAAAAAAAAGTTGAAACAGTTAAATTGACAGACAATGAGCAAGCGGTGAAAACCATTCTTTCTGAAAATGGTACCCTTGAAATCAATGATTTGAAAAGTAGAATTGAACTCAGCAATAAGCAATGGGACAAAACCCTGAAGGGATTGGCTAAGCACGGCATTACAAAGGTCAGTAAAGAAGACGATGTGGTTTCAGTTAGCTTAAAATAAGCTGTAACCTAGCCTTTTTAGTAAAAATTCATTGGGAAATTACTAAGCCTAGTTTAAAATATAACCTGCAATTTTCTGTGTAGCTTTTTGCTGCGTGATGACGTAATCACTTGACAGTTTTTTAATCTCTTGGAGTTTGTGATCCTCTTTCAATAGGTTGTGAATCATTTCAATCCATTGATTCTCGTTTGTTAAAGCAAAGCCAAAACCGTGATCAATGGCATCGTAAGCTTCAGGAAACTTATGATAGTTTGGGCCAAAACTAATGTGGCTTCCCCATACTGCTGGTTCTATAATATTATGAAGTGCACCATGAAATCCGCCTCCTATCAAACTGAAATCTGCATAGCGGTACAATTCAGAGAGCATGCCAATCGTGTCTAATACTACTATTGATGTATCCCCGTCAAAATCAGCATTTGTATATCTTTTGGGTGAATATAATTTGAATTCCTTAATGATTTGGTCTGTCCGTTGGATATCATGTGGGGCAATTATAACACAAAGGTTGTCTGGTGAGGTATCCAGTAGTTTTTTAGTCAAGGCCTCTTCCTTTTCCCATGAAGAGCCAACGATAAGTAGTTTTTTATGGGACTTAAATTTTACGATATCAGCAAATTCTCTTGCTGTTTCAAGGGTATTAGCAACTCGATCGTATCGGGTGTCTCCAACAAAGTGCGTTTGTTTATTATATTCTTCTAATAACTTACAACTTGTTTTATCTGAGGTAAACAAGTTTTCGAACTTTTGAATTAGTTTGAGGTAGGGTCGGCCATATCGGCTAAATATAAAATGATCGGGTTGGAAACGGCCATTGATTAAATAAAATTGTGTGTTGTTTTTTTGTCCGTATTGGATAAAATTATACCAAAAGTCGTATCGAATAAAAAGAGCTTTGGCTGGGTTATACGTGTTGTAAAACGCCTTCACATTTTTTAGGGTATCCAGAGGGAGATACATTGTACGGGATGCGTATGGTCCATTTTTAATGTGTTCATATCCACTAGGACTGAAGAATGTAATAAGAATATCATCCAATGAGTGCGTTTTTAACAACTCATTAATCAGCGGGACGGCCATTTCATATTCACCCAAGGATGCACAATGAATCCAATATTTTACATCTGTTTTAGAAGGAGTATTAGCCTGTGCTCTTGTTGAAATAAACTGTTTGACTTTTGGAGAAAAGACACCGATCACGGGGAGTAAAAAAGCAGTAAGAGAAACCGTGAAATTATAAGCAATTTTGTACATCATTACTTAATTGTAGAAAAACTCCTCATCTTCAGCTTTTTTAGTATAAATGGGTACTATAATTCCTAATTTTAGGGCTACAGTAGCATCAAATCTTTGATCTAATCCAGATTCGTTGGTGTTAAAATTCCACGTACGACGCCCCTTTGTAAACCCTTGATTAAATTCAAGACCTGCTCGTAAATGATATCGGCTGTGATTAACAAGATATTGATAACCTACAAACTGTTTGGTGGCCAGTCCGTATGCTAGTTGGTCATATCCTTTTTCATAATCTCCATTGAGTTGTGGGATGGTTACTTGAGAGGAATAAATATCAATTTTGTGCTGCATAAATCCACCGCCTAACTGAATGAGGATTCCTGAATTGGATTGCACTCTGGGTAGGTTGATTAAATACCCGAGGTTGATGGTAGCATAATTACCTTTGATAAGTAAATTAATTACTGAAAAATCGCCATTTTGATCAATCACTAAACCAGACTCTCCAGTGACATTACTGAAGATGCCATTGTCTTTAACAGATCGACCAAAAAACCAATCATAATCCAAGCCTATGACAAAATTATTTTTAAACTTATAGTCAATATTCATTCCTAAAGAATTGAAATTATTGAAACGCTCCTTCATATCTCCACCAACTTTATGAAAAGCAATATGTGGAGTGAATAAAAAGGCTTGGGATGTTTTTACCTCAGATTGCGATATTGCTAATCGGGGGATTACAATGCAAATTAGAAGTAGTATTCTATTCATAATTGAACTACAAAGGAAAACGAATTTAATGGTATCTAAAAATCGTTGTTTTATATAATGTGTTTGTGTGAAATATCGGTTATGTGTGTAAAAAGATATCTTTGCAGCCAACAAATTTTAAAATTTAAATATTGAAATGAAAATAGCAGTAGTTGGTACAGGTTATGTTGGTTTGGTTACGGGTACATGTTTAGCCGAAGTAGGTATAGATGTAACTTGTGTGGATATTGACTCCGAAAAGATAGAAGGACTAAAAAAAGGGGTGATGCCCATTTATGAGCCAGGTTTAGAGGCCATGGTTATAAGAAATTATGAAAAAGGTAAGTTAAACTTTAGTACCTCACTAAAAGAAAGCATCAAAAATTCAGATGTTGCTTTTATTGCTGTGGGAACCCCTCCCGATGAAGATGGAAGTGCGGATTTAAAATATGTATTGGCTGTAGCTACTGAAATAGGCGAGCATATGAATAATTATGGTGTTGTGGTCACTAAAAGTACTGTGCCAGTTGGAACCGCAGAAAAAGTTAGACAGGCCGTTCAAAATGCTTTAGACAAAAGAGGCGAAAATATTGATTTTGATATTGCAAGTAACCCAGAGTTTTTGAAGGAAGGTGCAGCTATCGATGACTTTATGAAACCCGACCGAATAGTAGTAGGAGTAGATAGTGATCGTGCACAAGAAATCATGAGTAAATTATACAAACCATTTATCATGAATGGTCACCCCCTTGTGTTTATGGATGTTCCCTCTGCTGAAATGACCAAATATGCAGCAAATGCAATGCTAGCAACTCGAATTAGTTTTATGAATGACATAGCAAACTTGTGTGAACGAATGGGTGCTGATGTCAATGCAGTGCGAAAAGGAATTGGAAGTGATCCAAGGATTGGAAATAAATTTTTGTATTCAGGAATTGGTTATGGGGGAAGTTGTTTTCCTAAAGATGTGAAAGCATTGATTAAGACAGCAAGAGAAAATAACTATCAGATGCGAATTTTAGAATCAGTTGAAGATGTGAATGATGATCAAAAGGCCGTATTGTTTTCAAAGCTAACTTCTTCGATGGGTAAAGATTTATCTGGAAAAACTTTTGGGATGTGGGGACTTTCGTTTAAGCCGAATACGGATGATATGCGAGAAGCACCTTCATTAGTTCTTATTGATAAAATTCTTGAAGCCGGAGGTAAAATTATGGCTTATGATCCAGTTGCTAGCCATGAAGCTAAACGCATACTTGGAGATAAAATAACCTATGTTAATGAACCATATGAAGCACTAAGTCAGGCTGATGCGATGTTAGTTGTTACAGAATGGGCTGAATTTAAGGTTCCAGATTTTAATAAAATTTCTACTTTATTAAACAACAAAATTATATTCGATGGTAGAAATCTATACGACAAGAAAGAGATGAATGAGCTTGGTTATGAGTATCATTGTATCGGATAAAAATAGAAAATGAAACGAATTTTAATAACAGGAGGAGCAGGGTTTTTGGGATCACACTTGTGTGACCGATTTATAAATGAGGGATACGAGGTCATTGCAATGGATAACCTAATTACTGGCGATATGAAGAATATCGAACATTTGATGCCTCTTGAAAATTTTCATTTTTATCATCATGATGTTTCTAAGTATATACACATTCCAGGGGAATTAGATTACATTTTGCATTTCGCATCACCTGCCAGTCCTATAGACTATCTTAAAATACCTATACCAACACTTAAGGTAGGAAGTTTAGGTACTCATAATTGTTTAGGACTTGCCCTAGCTAAAGGAGCTAGAATGTTAATTGCATCTACTAGTGAAGTTTACGGTGATCCGTCGGTTCATCCTCAACCAGAAGAGTATTGGGGGAATGTAAACCCTGTTGGACCAAGAGGTGTATATGATGAGGCAAAACGCTTTCAAGAAGCGATGACCATGGCCTACCATACTTACCATGATGTTGAAACTAGAATTATAAGAATATTCAATACCTATGGACCAAGAATGAGATTAAACGACGGTAGGGCACTCCCTGCATTTATTGGTCAAGCCTTAAGAGGAGAGGATATCACTATTTTTGGTGACGGAAGTCAAACAAGAAGTTTTTGTTATGTATCTGATTTAGTAGAGGGAATTTATCGTCTTTTACATAGTGATTATGTTTACCCAGTTAACATTGGAAATCCTGACGAAATAAGTATTCTTGATTTTGCAAAAGAGATTGTTGAACTAACAGGAACTGACCAAAAATTGGTGTTTAAGGATCTACCAAAAGACGATCCCAAACAACGAAAACCGGATATAACAAGAGCGAAAGATATTCTAGATTGGAAACCAGAGGTGTCAAGAAAAGAAGGGTTAAGATTAACTTACGAGTACTTCAAAAATCTTCCAGAAGAAGACCTGTATAAGTATGCACACCCAAAAGAATTTAAATAAATGGATTTTTTTGTTCATGAGTCATCAGTTATAGACGACGGAGCCAATATAGGTTCTGGCACCAAAATATGGCATTTTAGCCATATTATGAAGGATAGTATTATTGGTAAAAATTGTAATATTGGTCAAAATGTAGTGATCAGTCCTAAAGTTGTTTTGGGCAATAATGTAAAGGTCCAAAATAATGTGAGTGTCTATTCAGGTGTGGTATGCGAGGATGATGTCTTTCTTGGACCAAGTATGGTATTTACAAACATCATAAACCCCCGTAGTGCAATAATAAGAAGAGATAAATATCAAATTACAACGGTAAGGAAAGGAGCAAGTATAGGTGCCAATGCAACTATTATTTGTGGCAATAATTTAGGGGAGTATTGTTTGATTGGAGCTGGATCTGTGGTAACCAAAGATGTACCTGCTTTTGCATTGGTAGTTGGGAATCCGGCAAGACAGATTGGTTGGATAAGTAAACATGGACATCAATTGAAATTTGATAATCGAGGGTTTGCTACTTGTGAAGAAGGAAATGACAGATATCAACTCGCTGATAATGAGGTTGTTTGCCTCGATTAAAAAATATTATAGAAAAGCATTTGTAATTTTTCAGTTGTGTTATATTTGCACACCTTAAAGGATTGGTAGTTCAGTTGGTTAGAATACCTGCCTGTCACGCAGGGGGTCGCGGGTTCGAGTCCCGTCCAGTCCGCAAAACCCAACTCAGTGATGAGTTGGGTTTTTTGCTTTTAGTTCAACAGCGTTGTAACACTAATTCTCACAAACAATTTCTGTTCAAATTTATTTCATTCTATTCCGAATAGATTTATACATTTGTTTATCAAATCAATTCAATGCCTGTATTATTAGATTTTGAAAAACCTTTAGAAGAGTTATACGAACAGCTTGATAAAGCTCAAGAAACACACGAAAAGGGTAAGGTAGACATGAGTGACACCGTTGCTCAGTTAACCAAAAAAATAAACAACGAAAAAAAGAACCTTTACAAAGACCTTACGGGGTGGCAGAAGGTTCAGATTTCACGTCATCCAGATAGACCATATACATTAGATTATATTAATTCGATTGCCAAAAACTTCGTCGAACTTCACGGAGACCGAAATGTAGGAGACGATAAAGCTATGGTGGGTGGTTTAGCTCAGATTGATAACATCAATGTAATGATCATTGGTCAGCAAAAAGGTAGAACCACCAAGCAACGACAATACCGAAATTTTGGGATGCCAAACCCAGAGGGATATCGCAAAGCAATGAGACTCATGCAAATGGCTGAAAAATTTAATTTGCCTGTAATTTGTCTAATTGATACACCCGGTGCTTTCCCAGGACTTGAGGCTGAAGAAAGAGGACAAGGAGAAGCTATCGCAAAAAACTTAATGGTGATGTCCACCTTAAAAGTACCCATTATATGTGTTGTTATTGGTGAAGGTGCAAGTGGAGGTGCGTTGGGGATTGGTGTTGGAGACCGTGTTCTAATGCTTGAAAATACCTGGTATTCAGTCATTTCACCTGAAAGTTGCTCATCCATTTTGTGGCGAAGTTGGGATTATAAAGAAAAAGCTGCTGAGGCTCTGAATTTAACAGCCGATCAGATGCTAAAGAATAAATTAATTGATGGCATTATCCCAGAACCATTTGGAGGTGCTCATAACAATCCTGAAGTGATGAGCAAAACACTCAAATCTGAATTGAAGAAACATATCAAAGAACTTACGGAGTTAAAGGCACCAAAATTAGTGAGTGATCGAATCAAAAAATTCAGTAAGATGGGGTCATACTCAGATGCCTAACAGATAATCGATTGTTTCTGGACCAAGGTTAAATAGCACATCAATTATACTTAGGTTACTCTCAAAATCTAGTCGGTCATCAAAAACTTGAGGATAATTGGCTAAATTTTCTATCCTAGTTTCTTGGTGCTTAGTAATTTCTTCTTTCTCTAATTCTATATCCAAAGGCTTATGAATACATGAACCCAACACTTTGAATAATTCCCAATTCAGATCAATCAACTTTAAATGTCTCTTGAGAATCACTTCTTCAAGTTTATTACCATAATAAAGAAAAAAAGGAGACTTACTATATGCATTTTGTATAGATCTCCATAGTTCTGTTTGCCAGTTATTAGAATAGTCAATCAAGACTTCACTATACATTCCCTTTCGCGTAGATTTTTGGGTGGGTATGCTAAGTTTTAGTTTTCCGTTACTTGTCATAATCTCAAATTGAGATAAGTATGACTGTTTCTGAAAAGTATGATTAATGTGAATATAGTTGGATTCACTTTGAATTATAGCGTGCCAGTAGCTGACATTCCCAATGCAATGTAAGTTATTCATTATCAATAGTTTTTGAAAATAATATGGTGTCATCAACAATATCTTTAATGAGTTGATTAATTGTTTTATTTTCTAGTGGGTGAATAAAATTTGGGAGTATATCTTGAAGTGGTTTTAAAACAAAGGCACGTTCGTGAAGATGTTTATGAGGGACAATCAAACCGTCTGTTTTTAAAATATCAGATTCATAAAAAAGTAGGTCAATATCAATCGTTCGAGGTCCCCATATTTCAGTTTTTAACCGCCACATTTCCTCTTCAATAGTTTGTATTTTGTCAAAACATTGAAGAATAGGAATGTCAGTGTAACAATATATAGCAGTATTAATAAATTGAGGCTGATTCTCTTTTCCCCAAGGTGGAGTTTCATAAAAATGAGCAATTACGGGCTTTGCCTCGAAAGATTTTTCGATTTCTTTAATGGCCCTAAGTAAGAAGGCATAGCGATTACCAAGATTTGAGCCGAGGCTTAATACCAGTTTTTTTTTCATTATCTTCGCCTAGCAATATGGAGAATTTTTACAAATTTATACCTGTAATATTTTGGTTATTATACAAAGCATATAAGGCTAACAAATTGTCCAGCAAAAAAACACAACAATTCCCTAAATCTTCGCCAAAACCAAATAAAAGAAAAAAAACCGCTCCAAAGCTTCCATCATTTGATGAAATTCTCAGGGAGATGATGGATGAAAAGACAAAAGAAACTCCAAAAAAAGAAGTATTTGAAGAAGTAGAA
>JADHMR010000141.1 GCA_016779945.1 Bacteroidia bacterium
TTGAAGGGCCTTGTCGATTGAATTCTGAAGTGTTGGAAATATTTTAACTTTTTGTGAATGCATCTTGTACTTCTCTAATTCGTTTAACAACAACCTAAACCTGGTTTACAAGTACTTTCTTCGGACTGCAGAGTAGAAAGTCTTACTCTTGGTTTTTCTTGAGGGATACCGCATTTATCTTTTGCAAGGCAATCGGTTAGAGTGGAGGTAAGAATAAAAATACCCTCTTTAAAATCTAACCCATATTTACCAATTGTATCTCCCTGATACTCTACTTCTATTTCATGGTTTTCAAGTCCGAGCTTTTCTTCTGATAATTCTATTATTGATAGGAGTTTTTTTGTACTTAATCTATGATCATAATCAGTCGCAGTAAATAATTGAAAATTGATCACATTCTCATGTCGAACGGTCCCACCACAATCTATAAAATGCTTTTGAACACTACCAACCTCTGTTACGTGAAAGTGAGGCGGTACCAAATCACCATTTTGTAGAGCGAATACAACCTCATCAATCTTTGTTAAGATCATTTTTATTTCTGATAGATACATATAAAATTGTTTTATTGCGATATTACGATTTGATTTTATAAATTTTTTTTAGCAACACTCCTCCGTTGAGGATGGTTCAATCCGATTAAATAGGTTATTAAATCGATCTTTAATTTCCTCCCAACTTAACGGATTGATACAATAACTAATTTTTGATCCTTCAATAGATCCTTGAATAATTCCTATTTCTTTCAATTCACGAAGGTGCTGGCTGATCGTGGCCTGTGCCAATCCCAATTCTTGAACTAAATCTCCATTAATACATGCATTTTTCTCAATAAGATATTGGATGATTGCAACTCGAGCTGGATGAGAAAATGCTTTAGCAAAAACAGCTAACTCATTTTGTTCATCGGTAAATAGATTTGATTTTGTTACACCCATATCTTTTGAATAAACACATCGCAATATTACGATTAATAGTTGTTTGATGATTCTCTAAAAGCAGTTATTTGATTTAATCCCCGAAAATATGGGGTGCCTAATTCACTAAAAGATTTTGTTGTGATGTGACTTTGAATAATAGGCAGAGCTCGTCCAATCTATTGGAACATCCACTTAGGCATTCATTATTTTGGAATATTACTTTTGTTTAAATATTTCTGTTGCCTTGTTAATTGCAACAAAATATATATATTAGATGAACTAATTAAATAAAGCAATATTATGAATAAAGCGTTACTACTACTTGCCCTTTTTACTACCGGCTTATTAAGTGCCCAAACAATGGCATTCACGGTTGTTGAATTAAAAGCTAAAGACTTCAGCGAAGCCAAAGTGTTAGAAGATTTTGATGAGTTATTTGGAGGTGTTGAACTGAAGAATGGAAGCATCGTATTAGAATCTATAGAAACCGGATCGACTCTAGGAAATACCCATAGGTTAGCCTTTATATACCCTCTTGGAGGAGAGATGATGGCTGAAGATGCTGTAGATCCTTTAAAAAGTCAGGTTTTCTGGGCCAAAATGGGTAATTATATACAAGAATGGGGACCTGTTCATCATGGAAGGATCTTAAGCTGGCAACCAACAGAAAATGAAGAAATGAAATTAATTCATATTTGGGATGTTAAGGCAAAAGATCCAATAGCCTTTAAAAAGGGTCATGATAATATTCTAAAATCATTTAAGCAGGATTTTAAAGATAGGCTTGTTGGTTTTGGAACCTATGATATAAATAAACCAAATGGAGCCTCTCATTGGGTTCTGGTATCAGGAATTGATAATGAAGATCATTTAATGCTTTACGATAAACTTCAAAATGACTCAAAATTCATTGAACTTATACAATCTAGAGGTGAAACTGAAGATGTTTCAGATTTCGCAGTGAAGCATTTAAGGGTAATAATGAACTAAACGTTTTTATCCATTTTTGAACTGTCAACTCTTAATTAAGAGTTTCATATCTTTAAATAAGCCTGTATCTACAGGCTTATTTTTTTAATGCGCTTGTTTTAAATGAAATATCTTTTTTACCTATTATTATTCGTCTCTTACTCGATCAATTCTCAAAAAGCGGATCAAACTAAATTCTACGGAAAAGAACACTTTTTAATCGAAGGAACAATTATTCCTGAGCATTTAAAAGAAAGCCCCTATGATAGGCTACCTTTTTCTTATAAGGAGCATGTGCGAACTCCTGTATGGGAGCTTTCAAAATCTTCTGCGGGAATATCTATTCGATTTTCAACTAACTCTACTACCCTGAAAGTTAAATGGGAAGTCTTGAACAATCTTTCCATGGATCATATGCCCGATACTGGGATTAAAGGAGTGGATTTATATTTCAAAAATGGTCAAGAGTGGCTTTATATAAATACTGGTCGTCCTCAGGGCTTTTTTAATGAGTATACACTTATCGAAAATATGAGCGAGGAAATGAGAGAATTTAAAATTTTTCTTCCCCTTTATGATAGTGTAAAAACCATTGAAATTGGAATAGATTCAACGAGCAGCCTAATCAAGCCAAATAAAAATTTGAGTAAACCCATCATATTTTATGGCACGAGTATTACTCAAGGCGGATGCGCATCGAGACCTGGTATGGTTCATACTAATATTATGTCACGACAATTAGATGTCGATGTTGTTAATTTTGGATTTAGTGGTAATGGACGCATGGAGCAGCCTATCGCTGATGTAATTTCCTCTGTGGAACCCGCTCTCTATATTATCGAATGCATGCCTAATATGATTAAACCTGAATTTATCACAGAAAGAACAATACCTCTAGTGAATACCATACGAAAACAAAATCCAGACACTCCAATCGTCTTTGTTGATTTATTCAAATCCCCTATTACCCTTTTAAATCAGAAAGCAAGAAATGAGAACAAGGCGCTAGACGATGCCTTAAGAATAGAATTTGAAAAAATGATTAAGAATGGATATGAAAACATTTACTTAATTGAAACACCTCAACTAGATCATATTGATCATGAAGGAACTGTAGATGCAATTCATTTTACAGATTTAGGTTTTCAAAATTATGCCGACTTTTTGATTTCACAACTCATGGATCGTGAATTGCTCAAACCTTAATTCACTAAAAAATTGAGTCGTGCTGCATCTTTGAATAAGAGGTTCAGCCGAGCGTGATAAAAAGAGCCTGTAGACATTTTTAGCGAAGGAGCGAGCTGGCGCGCAGGAGAAATAATAAAACGTTATACTTTTGAATATAGTGTAACGGTTTATTTACTTTTACTTAAAACCGAAACCATGAAAAACTTCTTAATTCTACTCATTACTTTTTTATCTCTAAGCATTCAAGCACAAACCAATGAATACGAAGTGTCATCATATCTTGAAGAAGGGTTTAAGGCCCCAAACACCAATTATTTAGGTGAAGCATGGTTAAATCCACTAATTCGATCAGATGAATCGTTATCCTACAATATTACTAAGGCAACCTTTAAGGCCAATTCGACCTTAAATTGGCACAAACATACAGATCGTCAGGTTTTAATTATTGTTTCCGGAAAAGGATATTACCAAGAAAAAGGAAAACAACCCATTGTAATTAAGGAAGGAGATATTTTAAAATGTACCTCAAATACAGAACATTGGCACTCCTCTTCAAAAAATCAGGATGTAACCTATTTGGCGATTTATAAGGGTGAAACAGAATGGACTGAAGTCTTAACTCAAGAAGCTTATGACGAGGTATCACGATTACTAAATGATGAATAGGTCGATTCCAAAATTTACGTCACAACTTAATTAAATAATAGAAGAAGCCTTGCTGAAACTTTGAATACTAGGGACGGCCGAGCATGAAGAAATGTCCTATGGATATTTTTAGTAAAAGAGCGAGCTGGCGAAAGGGTAAATTGATAAAACCGTTACAGTGTAGTGGTTTTTCTTTTTCTACAAGACTCTTAGGAAGTAAGATAAATCTATTAGAACAGGCAGAGTTTATTTTTTGACATTTAATTTTTTTTATTAAATTGTTAATTGCAACTTATCACTAAAATAATAGATTAACTTACACCAATTGGATAGATAATCAAGAAAGTGTCTTTACAGAAACCTAAACTCTTAAAATGAAGAAACTACTTTTACTCCTTGCTATAAGTATTACCATTTACTCTTGCCAGACCAACTCGAACGCTGCAGGTACGGTGCTTAAAAACGATGAAAAGTCAGAAATAGTAAAGGGCCATTTAGAAGCTTATATGAATAATGATTCAAGTGTAGCTGAAACTTTATTTAGTGAAGATCTACTAATCCATGATCAGTTTGCAAATAACCAAGAAAATAATAGTACAATTCCTAATCCTGGAGGGCGACAAGGATTAATTGACGCTGATAAATTCACGCATGTATTGTTCAGCAATATAAAGCTTACGACAGATAAAATCAGTACATACCAAATGGATGATGGTAAGACCTATACTGCATTTTGGTCGATGTGGTCTGGAACAGGTAATTTTTCTGGTGAGAAAATGACACTTCCTTTCTATTGTATCAGTCTATGGGAGGGAAATCAAATAACAAAAATATGGAGGTATATGGATCCGGCTGGATTAAACAAGGAAGTCACAGCTTACGAAGGGGTCAATAATAATTCTCAAAAAGTTCTAGGCTTAGCTGAGTTAACTGTTAATCCTGGGATTTCACCGACTCAAATAGAAGAGTTTTTAGTAAGGTTTAGCAAATTTGTAAGAAAAACTGAGCCAGGGACGTACGATTTTGGATACTTTATTTCTTCGGATGGAAAAAGGGTTAATCTAGTAGAAAAATACTACACCTCTTCAGACTTCGTTCACCATTTGAACAACTTTGAAAATAGCAATTATTCAAAGGAATTTATGGCTTTATTTTCACTTAATAAGGTGATAATTTCAGGTAATGCATCTGATGAACTCAAAGCAAAGGCAAAAGCTTACGGTGCCGAATTAAGACCACAGATAGGGGGATGGATAAATTAACCCCTTCCCTACTCCAAAAAGTTTAACCTATTAGATTTATTAAATCAGAAAAATGAAGAAATTACTTTTACTAACAGTATTTACAAGTTTACTTATCTCATGTGATCAAAAAACAGAAGAACAAACACAAATGGAGGCAGCTATGGCTCTTTATGAGCAAAATGCTAAAGTTGTGCATGCGCTATTCGATTCATTGGAGAATGAAGACCTAGAAACGGCCTCATCTTTTTTTACTGAGGAGGCAAAATTTAATCCCCCAGCTTATGGAGGAGAAGATTTAGATAAAAAAGGGATACTTGAAAACTATAATGGTTTCATGCAAA
>JADHMR010000142.1 GCA_016779945.1 Bacteroidia bacterium
CTTCTTCTGTCATTCCGATTCCATTATCTCTAATGGTAAGGGTTTCTTTCTTTTTATCAATAATAACCTCTACTCTTAATTTGTCAATATTGGCTTTTAGTTCGCCGATTGACTTGAGTGTTTTCATTTTTTGAGTAGCGTCAACGGCATTTGACACTAGTTCTCTCAAAAATATTTCATGATCAGAGTATAAAAACTGCTTGATAATTGGAAAGATATTTTCCGTTTGTACATTAATGTTTCCTTGCTTTGCCATAGGTTTTTTTCTATAAACGGTTACAAAAGTAATGCCACCACATGCTTGACTGACATTTTTTGAGTATTGATAATTTGCAACTGTTAAATTGTCAGTTAGTGCGGTAATTTTGAAACTTAGTTAGAAAAACTTCGTAAATATGTAAAATGCAATTAAATTTACAATCCCTTAACTAACAATCATTATGAATACTTTCTCTAAATTTTTTATTTTATCGATATTGATTATTTCTTCTTGTGAGTTCAAGGAAGATTATGAATTACCTAGCTGGGACGTTGGTGTGAGTGCACCAATTGCTTCTGGTAGTTTGGGCTTTGATGAATTGCTAAGCGATTCAACAATCTCCATTGACACTACGAGTGATAATGGATTGATTTTTGTTTATCAGCAAGAATTAGTGAATTATAGTTTTGAAGATTTAATAGAATTTGATCCAATTAATTTTGATAACTCAGCTTCACTAGGAAATGTGGAAATTCCCAATATTTCCTTTTCTCAGTGGGTAAGTTTTGGGGAAATCATTTCTGTAGACCCATTCAATTTGTCTGACGGGGCTTTCGTTGATGTGAATTTCCCGCCATTTAATCAGCAAATTCCTGGAATTATTCAAAACAATGTTCTTGAATATGATGCTTCTGAAGACTTTCACATGATTTATTTCGAAGATGGAACATTGCAGTTTGAACTTACAAATGGTTTTGCTGTTGATTTAGAAAACATTTCCATTAAACTAAGAACCTTGACTGATGAAGGATCAATTGTTAACCTAAGTTCTTTTACAATTCCGATACTTAATTCTAATGCTACCTATACTAATGCCATTGATTTATCTGATAAAACTATGTATGGAAATATTGAAATACAAATTTTAAACGCAGATTTAGCAACTCCTTCAGCTTCATTTAGTGTAAACTATTCAGATAAATTATTAGCCTCTGTTGAAATAAAGGATATACTAATGAGACAAGCACAAATTAGTATGCCTTATCAGGAATTAATTAATGACGATACAACTTTCAATTTTGATGTTGGCGATGCTCTCTTAAACAGAATTTTGATGACTGATGGTGATATCGTTATGACTATAGAGAGTGATTTGAATACTCCAATGCAATTGGAATACCGTATTCCAAGTGCTACTTTGAATGGACAAGAGTTTTATGTTGCTAGAGAAATTCCTGCTGGCGGTTCTATTAACGAGACAATTTCTTTAGCTGGATACGAATTTGATTTGACTGGAAAAGAGGGAAATGACTTCAATACAATTTATGTAGAGTCTTTTGCGAAAATCGATTCTTCTGATGAGTTAGTGACAATTTCTGTTAGTGATGGTATTTCAAGCGCTATCTCAATAGAAGGAATAGCACTTTCTGCCGCATGGGGATTTATTGGTAAAGACACTATTACCGAAAGTAGCGAGTCGTCATTTGTAGACTTAAGTAGCTTGAATGGTGATTTGGACTTTGAATTTATTGAGGTTAGAATGGTTACTGAAAATTATATTGGAGCAAGTGCTAATTTAAATATTCAAAGAATTGAAAGTTTCAATGAGTCATCTTCTTTGATTCTGGAAAGCGCATCTTTAGCAACACCTTTTGTTATTGAGCCTGCTCTTGAAAGTCAAAACCAACAACCTATACCAGCTACTTCCGAAATAATATTCGATGAATCAAATTCAAATATTGACGAAATAGTTGAAAGCAGACCTAACGCCTTGGCATTTGATTTTGAAATGATTGTAAATGGAGATAACGACTCTCAAGACGATGGATTTATTTACCTTGACTATGGCGTAAAGTCTGAGCTTCAAGTCGAAATACCAGTGTCATTTAAAGCTACTGATATTTTTATTCAAGATACTGTAGATGTAAGCCTTTCGGTTCCTGACCTCATTGAAAATGGATCATTTTCTATCATTGTAGATAATGGTTTCCCATTCTCTGCAGAATTTAAAATGCAATTGATAAATGAAGATGGTGCATTATTGACTGAGTTAGTTAGCGAAAATATAGTTCAGGCAAGTGAATTAGACATAAATGGGGTTACAAGTCAGTCTTCAAGAAGTGAATTGAGATTTCCATTTGAAGATTTAAGCGATTTACTAAATAACACGAATTTCATTGGTGTTGAAGCGACTCTAAATACAGAGCCATCAGATCAGTTTGTCAAATTATACAGTGATTACACTATTGACTTTACAATTATTGCAAACTTTGAAACATTAATTAGTGAAGAAACTTTTGAATAGTCCATTTAGGACTATGAGTTTTTAAACCCTTTACAATTTTAAAATGAAGAACATAACTCTAATAATTACAGCCGTACTAATGATTCCTTTTGCGTCACTAGCTCAGAATCATTCTATTGAAATTAACTCTGATGCTGGCATTTTTAATTCCGCATTTAGTGTTGAGACGATTTTAAATTCTTTGGATTATATAGACGATAATCAGAAAATTGAATTGCTCAACTCAATGAGTGAGGAGAATACTATCTATTTAGATGTAAATAATGAGATAAAGTATTCGTCTCCAAAAGGAATGAGTATAGCTCTTGGAAATCATATAAACATGTATGGTAAGTTTGGAGATGACATTTTTAGGCTGGCTTTGTATGGAAATACCTCAATGTTGGGTGAACAAATCGATTTACTTCCACTTGAAGGATTTTTATACCACTACTCTGACATTACTTTTGGCTATAAATTTTCTGATAATTTTTCTGCTTCGCTCTCTTTGATTGCGGGGCATCAATTCGTTTCAGGTGAATTTACTAGTTTAAGTCTTACTTCTGGTGAATTTGGCGAGTCCTTTGGTTATGATATTTCTGCAGAGGGTATTGAAGTGGGCGACTGGGGTGAATATTTTGACAATCCTGAAGATTTATTAATATCTGACGATAAGTTTGGCAATTTGTTTAATTCAAATGGACAAGGTGTTTCATTGGGTTTTGATTATACTGATGAGAAGTTTGGAGGTAAGTATAGCTTGTCGGTAAAGGACTTGGGCTTCATAAATTGGAGTGAAGAAGTAACAAATCATTTTGAAATAACTAATTCTGATGAGTTAGAACCTATTCAAATAGATGACATTTCAGACATTGATGCGGATACGTATTTTAGTGAGTTGGATACTTTAGAAGAATTGTTTCAGCCTTATTTGAAAAGCTACAAATACACGCTTCCTACACGTTTAAGCGGGTCATTTAACAAGGCCATTACAAGTAATTTGGTAGATTCCTATACCGTTTCGGTAGATCACAGATTAGGATTGTATTCAGTTCCTCGTTTATCAATAGACCTTCACAGAGCTATAAACCAACATGAATTTGTTTTGGGTTACCATCTTGGTGGTTTAGAGCAAAGAGGTTTTCAATTAAAGTATAATTACAATTCAAAAAATATCAGATTTAGTGCATACACTAAACAAGTAAATTTCATTGATGCTTCAACATCATACGGCTACCACTTAGGCTGCGGATTAGGATATTATTTTTAATAATCAATTGATTTAAAAAAAACACTAGTTTTGCAACATTATCGCAAGATATGTTAAAACAAGTGGTTTTACTAATATTTCCTTATGTTCGCAAGATAACTGAACCAAAATCAGCAAAATGAGTACGTATTTAGAAATACTTTCATTTTTTCTTCATCAAAATCTTTTGATTTTGTCAGTGCTTTCTATATTCACAGCTTTTTTATTTTCTTATGCCATTATTCCAACAATTGTTTACGTAAGTGTCATAAAAAATTTAACGGCTAGCCCAAACGAAAGAAGTTCTCATATCAAAAAGACACCGGTTTTGGGTGGAGTTGGAATTGCATTTGGCGCATTTTTCACGTCTGCTTTTTTTAGTGCACTAGTGCTATCACATGATGAAATGAAAATTTTATTTTCTGTAACTGCTCCACTTGTCATATTATTTTCTGCAGGACTAAAAGATGATATAGTTGGATTATCAGCAAGGAGTAAGCTTTTTGCCGAAATTTTATCTGCTTTGATTTTTATTTCTTTGACAGATATCATGATTGATAGTTTTCATGGCATTTTTGGTATTTATGAACTTAATGAGTTCTTTTCAATTGTCTTTACAGTTTTTGTTTTTATAATTATTATTAATTCATACAACTTGATTGACGGCATCAATGGTTTAGCTGGATCAATAGCTGTAATAGTGTTGTCATCATTTATATATTTTTTCTATATCAATAATATTATTGTTGGAATAATTAGTGGATCTGCTATGTTGGGCGGTGTCTTAGCTTTTCTAAGGTTTAATTTAACCCGCGGAAAAAGAAAAATATTTATGGGTGATGTTGGTTCCTTAGTAGTTGGCTTTTCCTTTGCTGTATTTGCAACTATTGCTCTATCTAATACATACGATTCTTCTCAATTCTTTGTTAATAAACCTGTTTATGTTTTAGCTCTATTTGCATATCCTTTTATAGATACTCTGAGAGTTTTTTATCACCGAACAAAAGCTGGAAAAAGTCCATTTAAAGCAGACAGAAATCATTTACATCATAAGCTACTGAATTTTGGCTATTCTCATGTCCAATCTACTTTAATAATTGTTGGCTATTCTATACTTATCCTACTTTCAGCAATTATTTTTCATGAGTCATCCATTCATAGGCATTTGCTTTTTACATTTTTAACTTCTGTTGTATTGTTTCTAATTCTTCTGAGAGTTATCTGTAAGGAAAAAAAGAAATGCTAGTTTGAATTTATTGTGGCAATGAATAAACCTCAAAGTTCTTCAACATTTAATGGCAATGATCCTCATCTTTTTAAATGGTTTGTGATTTATACTAAGCCCCGTCATGAGCTAAAAGTAAATGATCGCCTGAATTCAATGGGTATTAAATCGTATTGCCCTACGGTTGTTAAAGTAAGCCAGTGGAGCGATCGAAAAAAGAAGATTAAAACCCCTGCACTTCCATCAATTTTGTTTGTTAATATTCAAGAAGCTAATAGGAATCTTGTATTTGATTGCCC
>JADHMR010000143.1 GCA_016779945.1 Bacteroidia bacterium
CTATGTAGTTGATGCAGGTCCATTTGTATCGCAAGCTGACAAGAATCCTACTTGGACTATTATGGCCCTTGCAATGAGGTCATCTGAACATATTGTTGAAGAATTTAAAAAACAAAACTTTTAATATTATGAATAGAAGAGATTCAATAAAGACGATCACATTTGCTTCGATAGGTGCAGGCTTACTTCTAGAGGGATGTTATGGTATTTCATCTGAAAAAATTAAAAGATCTTTAACTCGTTATGAGTATGGTAGGACACCAGATGAGATAGCTTACGATGATAAATTATTTGCTCAAAAATTCTTTACGAATAAAGAATTAAGCGATCTAGATAAAATTTGTAATGTTATATTACCTCCAAATGAATTTGGTTCTATAAGAGATGCTGAAGTCGTACAGTTAATAGAATTTATGGCTAAAGATATTCCATCATATCAAGATCCTTTGAGAAAAGGACTAGAGTGGATTAATGAGGAAAGTAATTCTAAGTTTTCTAAAAGTTTTATTGAATTGGATGATAACTCTGTTAAGCAAATATTTGATGAAATTGCCTTTTATGATCCCAACTCAAACATGAGTGATTTATCTGAACCTGTTCAATGGTTTAATCTTGTTAGAAATTTAACCATGACAGGATATTTTACTTCTGAGGTTGGAATTAAAGAATTAGGTTATAAGGGTAATATGCCTAACGTTTGGGATGGTGTTCCACAAGACGTTTTAGATCAGTATGGATTGAAATATGATGAAGATTGGTTAGAAAAATGCATTGATCAATCAACAAGAATGACCATTGCTGAATGGGACGATGAGGGTAACCTATTAACATAAAAAAAGCCGCTTAAAAGCGGCTTTTATATTTTAGAAAATTTTATTTTTCCTCAAGAACAGCTAGCGCCTTGTCCTTCTCTCCAAGCCAAGAGACTATAAAGATAAGATCTTCAGATCCTTTGTTCTCTGAAAGGTGCCACATATTTGCAACTCCTAAAAATGCTTTATCACCAGCCTTATATGTTTGAGAAGTAACAATTGATTTTTCTCCTCCTAAATCATCGAGTGAAGTCTCAGAGTCATAGTTAACAGTTAATTCACCTTGTACAACATAAGCTATTCCAGTGTATGGATGATAATGCCATGGTGATTGAAAACCTGGAGCCCAACGCTTTATTTGACTAGTAATTGCTGCTTCACCTGTAGGATATGAAAATTTTGTTCCTAAAGGGTCTTCTGTTGCACTTGTCATTATATCACCATTTTCAAATGATACCATACTGTTATTTTGATCAGATTCTGTTGTAACTGAATCACCTGTGCTAACAACACATGCACTTAAAAGAAATATAAATCCTAATAAAGTGATTTTTTTAATTAGTTTTTTCATTTTTTAAAGTATTTAATGTAAAAGTATAAAAAAAGCTCCATTTAAGGAGCTTTTAGTGGTACCTCGCAGAATCGAACTGCGGACACAAGGATTTTCAGTCCTTTGCTCTACCAACTGAGCTAAGGTACCATGCATTTTTTTGCAGTGGCAAATATAATCCTTTTCAATAATAAATGAAAAATACTCAAACTTATTTACTTTTGCTTTGATTATGAATCTACTTATAGATATTGGAAATACATTAGCTAAAATTGCTATCTCTGATGGTAAATCTATACTTACAGAATTTAAATTAAGGTCATTAGATGTGGATTTTGTCAAAGATATTATAAAAGACAATAATATAATTAACAGTGCTATTTCTAATGTGAGTAAACCACATCATAAATTATATGATTTGTGTTATTTAAAATCAAATCTCTTCACCTTTAAAAAAGAAATTAAATTACCCTTTAATAACCCATATGATCAGGGTTTGGTAGGTGAAGATAGATTGTCATTAATCATGGGAGCATATTCAATATATCCTAAAGACAATGTGTTGGTAGTTGATCTTGGAACTTGTATCACATATGACATCAAAACCTCTGAAAATATTTATCAAGCAGGTGGAATTTCACCAGGTTTAGGACTTAGAAAGAAATCTTTATTCTCGGGAACAGTTAATCTTCCTGAAATAGATCCAATTTATCCTAAATCAATGGTAGCTTCTGATACTCACAGCTCAATTAGTATAGGATTATTAATAGGAATTCAGTCAGAAATCGAAGGGATGATAAATAGGTATGGTAAAATATATAAAAATTTGAAAGTGATTATTAGTGGAGGAGATGCCAAATTTTTGGGTGATAAGATAAAAAACACCATATTTACAAATTCAAATTTTGTATATACTGGTTTGAACTATTTAATTGAATATAATAAGCTTAATGAATAGGATTTTTTATTTACTTTTTTTAATATCCTTCTCTGTTTCATCACAAAAATTAAGTTATTCTCCATACTCTTATTTTGGAGTTGGTGATACTGGTTTTAGTGCAACAGCAGAAAATCAAATGATGGGAGGTATTACATCATATGCAGATAGTGCTCAGGTTAATCTAAATAATACTGCTAGTCTTTCAAAATTAAAATTTGTTAATTACTTAATTGGTGTTGATTTAAAAAGTACTTCTTTTAAAAATATTAATACAAATGAGAGCTCAACTTCAGCTGGTTTAAAATACATTGCAGTTTCTGTCCCAGTTGTTTCTGGAATTGAAAGAAAAAACCTTTTTTCATTTTCTTTTGGTATTAAACCCAACACATCTGTTGGCTATTTACTAGAAAATAATATTGAGGATTTACCAACTCCAGAGCTTAATAGGTTTGAAGGTGATGGTGGTATTAATTCAGCTTTTTTATCTGTGGCTTTTGAGTTGTTTAAGAATGTAGGATTTGGTATTTCTTCATCATATTCTTTTGGAAGTTTGAATCATTACCATTCTAAAATTTTACAAAATGTAGAGCTTTATACCAAGGTCTCTAACGAGTCATCTTTAAGTGGTTTAGACTATACCTTTTCTACATTTCATCAAGGTAAAATTTCTGATAAATTATCTTTATATTCTTCATTCTCACATAAACCTGAAAATGATCTTAACTCTAGAAATAGCCAAACAATAGCCACATTAAAAGCAGATGGAGGATTTGGTGGTGATTCTGAATCAATAGACTTGCAGGCTATTGGCTTAGATAGAACTAAAGTAAAAATGCCTGCAATGAATACATTTGGAATTGGTCTTGGACAAGATAAAAAATGGTTTTTTGGAATTAGCTATAAATCAGTTGCTGAAGGAGGCTATAAAAACAGAATTATGAACTTAGACAATGTTTCTTTTAAATCCTCAAAACAATATTCAGCTGGAGGATTTTTTATACCTAAGTATGATTCCTTTACTAATTTTTTTGACACCTTATCTTACAGGTTTGGAGTTAGATACCTTTCTGGTGGGCTTTATGTAAACAATCAACAGATCAATGATTTTGGTATAAATTTTGGAGTTGGTATACCATTGACTGGCTTATCTAAAGCTAACGTTGGTTTTGAATTTGGCCAAAGAGGGACAAATGAAGCAGGATTAATTAAAGAAAATTACTTTAGTGTGAAACTTGGCTTTTCACTAAATGATGTTTGGTTTATTAAAAGTTTATACAATTAAAAAAAACACTATGAAACTAAAAGTATTTTTAATATTCACATTATTGTTTAGCAATTTAAATGCTCAATCATCTGAGGATTGTTTAAGTAACCTATCAATTTTTGCTGAATATTATAAAGTAAAAAATTATGATTCTGCATATGAGCCTTGGATGAAGGTTAGAGAAGAATGTCCAACGATGAACCCTGCAATATTTACTTATGGGAAAAGGATGCTTGAGCATTTTATTGAGAGTTCTGAGGGTGATCAAAAAACTTCATATCAAAATGATTTGATAAAACTCTATGATGAATGGTTAGTTAATTTTTCATCAGTTAAAGGAAGAAATATAACTGGTCAAATAATATCTAATAAAGCTCAAGCTTTATTAGATTACAATTTAGTTTCTAAGGAGGAAGTATTTGCTACATTTGATAACGCCTATAAAACAGATAGAGCTAGTTTTGATGATCCAAAGCCACTTTACAATTACTTCAAAACTTATTTTGATCTATACAAATCTAATTCTGATGGAGTTACACTTGCCAAAGTATTTGATAAGTACGAAGACATTTCTGAAAGATTTGAAGAGATAATTGATGGTTATGCAAAACAGCTTGATATTATTCTTAAAAAAGAAGAATCTGGTGCGCCTTTATCTTCTCGTGAAAAGTCAAATAAAAGAGCTTTTGGAATTAATTCTAATGCTTCAAGTATTTATTTAGGAAATCTAAATGCTATAATAGCCAAGGAATCTACTTGTGAAAATTTAATTCCTCTCTACAGAAAAAATTTAGGAGAAAACAAAGACAATCCAGTATGGTTAAATAGAGCAGCATCTAGAATGGACAGTAAAGATTGTTCAGATGATCCACTGTTTGTTGAGCTTGTAGGTTTGCTTCATGATTTAAACCCATCGGCGAATTCTGCATATTACCTTGGTTTATTAAATGATAAAAAAGGAGATTTAGACGAAGCCTTAAGGTATTACAATGAATCAATTGAGCTAGAAACTGATAATATTAAAAAAGCTAGAATATTATACAAGATTGCTACTAAATTTAAAAACTCAGGACAGTTTTCAAAAGCTAGAACATATGCTAGAAATGCATTAGATTTTCAACCTTCAATGGGTAGAGCATATCTGTTAATTGCAAATATGTATGCTTCTAGTGCAAATGATTGCGGGAATTCACAGTTTGATAAAAGAGCTGTTTACTGGCTAGCGGAAAAGGAAGCAAGAAAAGCTGCGAATATAGATGAAAGTATTAGAAAAAATGCATTACAAACTGCTGAGAGTTACAAGGGAAGAGCTCCTTCAAAAACAGATATTTTTACAGAAGGTAAAGCTGGTGAAGTAATTAAATTTACTTGTTGGATTGGTTCATCTGTAACTGTCCCAGAAATTTAATGATTCATCATACATTCATATTTCTATTTTTATCTTTTTATTTTATATCCTGTTCAAATAATTATGATGAAGTTAAAAACATTAATAAAGTTGAACTTGTACCGGCAGGATTAACCAAGGATTTTGTTTTAAAATATACTGATTCAGCTGTATTGAAGGCTACACTTAAATCTCCTTTAAATATAGACTTTACAAATCAGCCTTTTCCTTACTCCGAGTTTCCCAATGGTCTTGAAATTGAGTTTTATGATGAAATTGAA
>JADHMR010000018.1 GCA_016779945.1 Bacteroidia bacterium
GATAAGCAAAGTTATGTGGTTGAACCCTCGGGATAATAAAAAAGGCCCACAAATGTGAGCCTTTTTGCGCCCTCACCTGGACTCGAACCAGGGACCTATTGATTAACAGTCAACCGCTCTAACCAGCTGAGCTATGAAGGCATTGAGCTTTTAATTAATTTTAATTTTTAAAAGCGTGTGCAAAAATAGATTTTTACTCGAAACGAAAAATAATTTTCATAAATTATTTTACATGAATCGAACAACTACCAATACCATTTACTTTAGCTGTAATTTTTTTACCAGACTCAATAAATACCGCTGGGGTAGCTGCACCGGCTAAAAGAATGTTGCCAGCCAAAAAAGGTTGATTATACTTTTCTGCCAAACGGGAAGCATTACAAATCGATAACAGTGGATTATCTAAAATAGCATTACTGGAGTCTTCTTCTTTAATTTCTTTGTCAAATAATAAAGCTACTGTTCGATTGGTTAACATTTCAGGAAGGGGTTGCCATGCACCTATTACGAAGCTAGAGGATGAACAATTGTCTGCAATAACGTCTTCTAACGAAAATTTGAAATTAGCAAAGCGAGAATCGATAATTTCAATTGCTGGAGCACATGCTGAGATATATTTCGGGATTTCTTCAAGTGAAATTTCATGATTCAAATCTTTTTTAAGTAAAAACGCAATTTCTGGCTCGGCTCTGGGATGTATAAATTGGTCCATAAAAAGTGTTTCCCCATTTTTAAGCCACATGGAATCAGTGAGCCGACCCCATATCATGTCATGAACTCCCATTTGCTCCATTTTTGCATAAGATGTGAAACCTAATTTTAATCCAACGAATTTTTCGCCTCGGGCTAGTCTTTCTTCGATCGCTAGTTTCTGAATTTCGTATGCCTCATCTTCCGTAAAATCGAATTGATTACTGATTTGGTCAATAGCTTTGGCATTAAACGCTGCATGATCAAGCGATTTTGCAATTTCTGATTTATTCATGTGCTGCGAAAATAATCATTGACTTAATATGAATTAATCTTGTTGTTAGTTCTAGACTATAAATAGATGTTAAGTAATCGTATTATGATAATATTAGCCCTAAATTTGCAGCATGAGTTTACTTGTAATCGGAAGTGTTGCATTTGATGCAATTGAGACACCATTTGGCAAGACGGATAAGATAATTGGAGGTGCTGCTACATACATTGCATTGAGTAGTAGTTATCTTGAAGATACTATTAATCTAGTTGCGGTTGTTGGAGGAGATTTCCCAAAAGAAGATATTCAATTATTGGAATCTCATGGTATCGATACTGAAGGACTACAAATAAAGGAAGAAGAAAAATCATTTTTTTGGAGTGGGAAGTATCACAACGATATGAATAGCCGTGATACACTCATTACAGAACTCAATGTACTTGAACATTTTGATCCAATAATTCCAAGTTTGTATCAAAATTCAGATTATGTAATGTTAGGTAATTTATCGCCAGATGTTCAATGTAAGGTAATTGAGCGAATGGAGAATAAACCGAAATTAATTGCAATGGATACGATGAATTTTTGGATGGATATAGCCAAAGAATCATTAGATAAAACCATTGGAATGGTTGATGTTTTAATAATCAATGATGAAGAGGCAAGACAACTTAGTGGTGAGTATGCTCTAGTTAAAGCGGCAAAAAAGATTATGGCAATGGGTCCACGTTTTTTAATTATAAAAAAAGGAGAACACGGAGCTTTATTGTTTGATTCTGAGTCAATTTATTTCTGCCCAGCTTTACCATTAGAAGAGGTGTTTGACCCAACAGGAGCGGGAGATACTTTTGCAGGTGGTTTTATTGGTTATCTGGCCTCTACTGATGATATATCTTTTGATAATATGAAGAGAGCGGTCATTTATGGGAGTGCAATGGCAAGTTTTTGTGTCGAAAAATTTGGAACAGAGCGGTTAGTGAATTTAAGTAAATCTGAAATTAATTCTCGTGTCCAGCAGTTTATCGACTTAAGTCAAGTTCAGATTTCGATTTAGTCAAATATGTCAAAGGCCATTTGGAAATCTAAAAATGAACCAGATATTTCGCTTGTCGAAAACCTAAAAACAAAATTAAACGCACCAGATATAATCGCGAGAATGCTCGTGCAAAGAGGTATTGACTCAGTTGAAAAAGTCAATTCATTTTTCAATCCTAAAGTAGAGGATTTATATGATCCTTTCTTGATGAAGGATATGGATAAGGCAATAGAACGTATTCAACTTGCTCAGGATAATAAAGAAGGCGTACTCATTTTTGGAGATTATGATGTTGATGGAACTACGTCTGTAGCTTTGGTCTATTCCTTTTTCAAGGATAAGTTTACTAAAATTGACTTTTATATTCCTGATCGTTATAATGAAGGTTATGGAATAAGTAATCAAGGGATAGATTACGCAAAAAGTGCGGGAATAACCCTAATTATTGCTTTAGACTGTGGGATTCGTTCGATTGATAAGATAGAATATGCAAAGTCTTTAGGAATAGATTTTATCATATGTGATCATCATTTACCTGGAGATTCTATACCCAATGCAGTAGCTGTTTTAGACCCAAAACGACATGATTGTGATTATCCTTTTAAAGAACTTGCGGGTTGTGGTATTGGCTTGAAATTAGCTCAAGCATACGCACAAGTATGTGGGTTAGATGAACGATCGTATTTGCAGTATTTGGACTACGCAACTTTAAGTATTGCAAGTGATATTGTTCCAATTGAAGATGAAAACCGGGTGATTGCTTATTATGGTCTAAAGATTATTAATCAACAACCAAGAATAGGTCTGAAACAACTTATAAAAATTGCAGTGAATAAAGAGTATTTATCAATTGGTGATTTAGTGTTTTATATCGGACCTAGAATAAACGCTGCAGGGCGAATGAAGGATGCAAAAACAGCAGTAAAAATGCTTATTGCGGAAGATGAAGCTACAGCTAACAGTTTTGTTTCAGAACTCCAAACCCAAAATGAAGAACGCAGGGTAGTCGATCAGCAAATCACAAAAGATTTAAAGGAAATAGTTGAGAAAAATCCGATTCTTTTGAATCGTAAAACTCTTATTTTCTATCAAGAAGATTGGCACAAAGGAGTTGTTGGAATTGCTGCAAGTAGGGCGATTGAATTGTATTACAGACCAACGATAATACTAACCAAAGGTTCAGACAATACTCTTGTAGGAAGTGCCCGAAGTGTCCGAGGTTTTGATGTTCACGCTGCATTAGAAAAGTGTAGTAAACACCTAATCCAATTTGGGGGACATATGTATGCTGCTGGCATGACATTGAAATCAGAAAAATTAGATGATTTCAGAGAAGCTTTTGAAGCAGCTGGAGCAGATTTATTAACTGAAGAGTTGCTTACACCAAAAGTGTATTACGATGCAGAGTTGGATATCAATGATGTCAATTATCGTTTTTATTCGATTATTAATAAAATGGCTCCTTTTGGTCCTGCAAATATGACACCAGTTTTTTACGCTAATGGGTTAAAAGACGATGGCACAGGAAAAATAATCGGAAAGACTGCTGAGCACTTAAAACTAAATTTGAAACGACCCTCGGGTCCCATCCCTGCATTGGCTTTTGGAATGGCGGATCAATTTCCAGCCATAAAAAAAGCAGACTCTTTTGAAGCCTGCTTTCAAATTAATGAAAATATTTTTCGGGGTAATCGAACGCTTCAACTCATGTTGAAGGATATTCGAATTACCAACGATGTCTAATGTATTTTCTTTTAGTAAGGCTAAAATCTAATGCAAGATATCCAACCATCGATAGATTGGTAGCAGTGCCTAATCGTGAATCTTTGTAAACATCTATAAGCCCATAGTTAGCTCTAGTGCCTATAATGAGTCTACTTTTTCCTTCACGAATACTGAAGTTTAATCCAATGCCAGTAGTAACCCCAACATCAATTTTATTAGCCTCTAGGTTTGAATCAGAGATTGGGTTATCTTGAGCATTCCAGTCATCTACAATTGTTTGATCTACATATATATCAACAGCTGTACCATATGAAAAATTTGGTCCTCCTTCAATAAACCAATAACTCGATGGTTGTCCGGTGCGGTATGGAACTAACTCTTTCTTCTTGAAAGGTATCATATATTGAATAGTTAGGGGTACTTGGATATAAGTTCCACCTCCTACATTATATATTTTCTTATCATCAGAATCTACATAGCCTGTGTAGTAGTCTAATGCTCTTATATCGAATAGTACATCTCCTTCAACAATTAATCGTTTATAAATTTGGTGTTTGTAGCCTAGCCCAGAAAATACTGCTAATCCTGGTTGAACACCATCGCTTCCGCTTACTGTTGCTAATCCACCTCCTGCTTTGTAGGTGAGCCACATCTGAGCATTGGTATTCATTGAAAAAGATAGAATAACGAGTAGGGATAAAAGAATTTTTTTCATTGTTAACTTAAGATTGTTTTACAAATATACTTTAAAAGCAATATTTGTTATTAATTAGTATGCTACTTTTGAATCAGTTATGCGTCTTCGAGCAGAAAATTTAGTTAAACAATATAAAAAGAGACGAGTCGTAAATGATATGTCTCTTGAAGTTCAGCAGGGTGAAATTGTAGGATTATTGGGTCCTAATGGGGCGGGCAAAACAACAACGTTCTACATGACAGTTGGCCTTGTTAAACCCGATGAGGGAGAAGTTTATTTGGACGATGAAAAAATTACTAGTTTAGCTATGTATCAACGAGCCCAACTAGGTGTGGGTTATCTTCCACAAGAAGCGTCAGTATTTAGAGATTTGTCAGTAGAGGACAATATCTTGGCCGTTTTGGAACTGACCAATAAATCAAAGGAAGAGCAAATTGAAAAAACCGAATCTTTAATCTCAGAGTTTGGGCTTGAAAAAGTTCGAAAAAACTTAGGTAAGGTATTAAGTGGTGGCGAACGCAGAAGATGTGAGATTGCCAGAGCACTTGCTGTCGATCCAAAGTTTATTCTTTTGGATGAACCCTTCGCAGGTGTGGATCCCATTGCTGTCGAGGATATTCAGCAGATTGTTCAGAAGTTGGTTGATCGAAATATAGGCGTACTTATTACAGATCATAATGTGCATGAAACGCTAAGTATAGTAGACCGTGCTTATTTGCTTTTTGAAGGAAGGCTTCTAAAAAAAGGAACTGCAGAAGAGCTTGCTGCCGACGAAATGGTAAGGAATGTGTATTTAGGAAAGAACTTTGAGTTGAGGTCTTGAGTCTTCTAATTTTCAAAATAACGTTCGACTTTCTTTTTGTAATAAGGTTGTAATTCAGGAGAAATTCGTTGAATCATTTCAATTTCCTTCTCCTTTTCTTGCAGGTATTTTTCAATATTTTTTGGCAATGGACGCTCAATTTGTTTGCCCTCTTTAGATGACCGAGTTTGATCTTGTTCTTGTTCTTTTTCAGCTTTTTCGTGCTCACTCAATTGAAACTCAATTTGATTTAGTTTTTGGAACGTTTGACTGTTAAATCTTTTGTTATAAAAATCTTCTTCGACCTTATCCATCAAATCTTGGGTTTTTTTGAGATCTCCTAGCGAGCCTCCTTTTCCTTCTTTTTGAAGTTTACTGCTCAAATCTTGAATCTTTTTTCGAATAGCGGCTTGTTTAGCTGCCATCTCAGCAAATTCTTTACTTGACGGATTTCCTTTGCCTTGTTTTTGTCCCTTTTCTAATTGTTTTATCTGTTTAGCAAGTTCGTCTTGCATTTTTTTGATTGCACTCGCATTGGGTTTTTGTGGTTTATTTCCTTTTTTCCCTCCACCAGGCTTTTTACACTCCTCTTTTGGTTTCCCCTTATTTTGCTTCTGACTTTTCATTTGCTGCTGCATTTGTTCTAGAGATGCACTTAGCATTAGGGCTAAATTATTATATCCAGTCATAGCATACTGCTGCGTAACGAGTGCATTATTGGTGAGCCGTTCACCAAGGTATTTGATTGTTTCTTTTAGATTTTCGTTCACCCTTGAGACCTCCTCATTTACAAAAGATTGAATTTGGTCATTTCGTTTACTCAATGCCAGTAAAGAATCTTCAACCATTCTTGTCTCATCTTTTATTCGTTGTTGATCCTGCCGTAATTCAACATATTTTGGACTGTATTTTTTGTTCTTCTTAAATTCGCCAATAAGTTTTTCCTGATCAAACGAAAGTTGAATTAAATTTTCTAAAATTTGTCGGAGATTATTGTAATCCTCTGCTTGTTGTTCTTCGTAGGCCTCTTCCATTTCTTGCTGCATATCTTGAGCCAGTTGATTTATATCATCTGCAGCTTCATTCATTTTTTCTGAGGCATTCTTGGATTTTCCTTGTTGCTCCTTGGACAATGCCTCATTCATTTTTTGGCTGATGTTATCTTGTTCAGCCTCACGTTTATTTAAATTGAGGGGCTTTTCTAAGTCCTTGTTTTTTTCGTCAATGTCTTTTAAATCTTTCTTGATTTCATCGAATTTTTTATTCAATTTTTCTTGTTCCTCAGCTTTATTTTGATTTTTATTATCATTCTTGGTCGCGAGTTCTTTCTCTTGTTTTGCTAATTCGTTGAGTTTATTTATGGTATCTAATAATTTTTTTTCAAGTTCGAGTTCTTTAAATAATTCCAAAAGACGATCCATTTCTTTATTCAACTGTTTTTCATCGAATTTTAATTCTTGTAGGGCATTTTGAAGTTCGTCTTTTTTATTTTTTTCAAGTAATTCTTGAATTTTATCCATAAGTTTTTGTGTCTCCTCATCCAACACATCCTTCATGATGTCTTCCAACTTTTTTTGTTTTTCTAATAACTCTTCTTGTAGCGGGTTAAATTCATTTTCCTTGAAATTTTTTTCTAAATTTTTCTGAATAGATTTTTTTAATTTTTCTTGAATGGATTTTTTCTTTTCCAACAACTCTTGAATTTTTTGTTTATCATTCCAATCAAGATTTTTCTTTTCAGTGAGCATTTTTTCTACTCCCATCATTTCTTCCTCTAAATTTTTAGATTCTGATTGAGCATTATTTAGTGATTCTTTTATTTCCTTATTTAGTTTTTCGGTTTGTTGTTCAATTTCTTCTAGTGAGGGAAGTTTATAAACAGTTGTTGATGTTTTCGTGGCCTTTGGTCCGTTTATCCCATCATTGTCCCAAATGGTGAAATAATATTCGATCTTGTCATTCGGCTCAACATCTAACAAATCCAGATTCCACATATGATAAAATCCTTGACTCGATTGTGACGGATTAATTATAATATTTGTTTTGTTTGAACTGCTATTCACAGGTAATCCATTGCGATATTGTGTGTAGTGAAAGTCGAGTTTTTTGAAACCATAATCATCAGAAATTCTTCCCATGAAATACATGACCTTTTGGCTCAAACTATCTTTTTGAGTGTTCACATCTATCTCGGGGTAGAGGTCTGGGATAACTTGAATAGAGAAATTCATGGAATCTCCACTTTTAATTTGGTTGTTTTGTGCAACTAGTTTGAGTTTTTCAGACTTTAGAAATCGTTTTCGAATTTCGGTTTGGTTATTTTCTGGAATTAGTGAGTCTTGACCTGAATTAATTATCAGTTTTTCAACATTTTTAGTCTCTATGTACCAGTCGATTTCTGTCCCTATGGGTATATTGATTTCCCCAATATTCTCGACAATTTTAGGTTTTTTTTGGAGATATTTTGGGTAGGTTAATCTGGCACTAGTGCTAATTATACTTGGTTTAGACGCTACTTTTAATAGATATTGTCGGCTAGAAAAGCCTCCCGCCTCAAAGAAGATTTTTTCTGTTTTTTGAATATTTCTTAATTCGTATGAAAATGATCCTAACTTATTTGTTCTCATTTTATATCTATACGATCCAATATTCAGGTATGCATCTTTAGGGATTTGATCTCCTTCTGTCGTTAAATTTATGGCAATATCATTATTTTGGGTTGCTACATTATTTTCTATATCAGTTAAAAATTTGAAAGGAGCTTCTATTTCAAAATGGGTATTGAACTGAACGACACGCTGACTACTTTTTTTGAAGCCAGGTATAATAATCAATATTAAGATTAAAACAACAGCTGGGGAAAAAGCATATTTCAAATAGCGAATACTTTCTTGATAAGGAATAGCCTTTGAAAAGGGAATCGGAGTTAGGTTTTTAATTCTACGATCGATACTAGCTAAAAGGAGTTGTTGGTCAGATTTTTCTGCTTTTTCTTGAAGTTGAAGGGTGTTTAAGAGCTTATCACGAACTTCAGGAAAGTGGTTTCCTATTAAATCAGCAGCTTCTGCATATCCAAAGTTCCGTTTGACATTGATCAAGCCTAAAATTGGTCGGAAAACATATTTAACCAGAACTACAGTAGAAAGGAAAACTAAGGTGTAAAATAAATACGTTCTGGTTTGTGTTTCAAATCGGCCAAAGTATTCAATGAAACTAAGGGCAAAAAATGCGATAATGATTATGGAAATACAGATTATTAATCCTTTCAATAATTGATTTTGATAATACTTCTTGATGAAGTGCTCTAATCGGTTTATGAGTTTGTTATTATTCAATTATTTGACAGGAATCAACTAACGCGAAAATAGTTGATTTGTCATCGATATACTGAGAATAAGCTGTAATATTCGAGTCATTTGATGAGATTGATTCATCATTAAATAGCTTGAATCTATAATTTAAACTTAGGGTATTGAGTTATCTTTGTAGCACAAATCATGAAACGGATACTTACAATTTTTTTCTTTATACCATTTATCATGGGATTATCTTCAATTAAGGGAGAATCTCCAAAAATTAAATGGGTAGATTTTAATACAGGATTAGCACAAGCTCAACAATCAGGTAAATTGGCAGTGATTGATTGCTACACCGATTGGTGTGGATGGTGCAAGGTCATGGATAAAAAAACCTTTTCCGATCCAAAAATTATTGAAAGAATTAATGAAAAATATATTGCTATAAAGTTTAATCCTGAAAAGCCAGGCAAATATTTTGCTGGATCAAAGGATTCGTTAAGTGGTCGTCAATTATTGATGGCATTATCCAATAATAAACCTTCTGGGTACCCAACATTTTTCTTTTTTGTTCCACAAGACGCAAAGCTTTTTCAACTTCCGGGCTATCAAGATGCAAATCAATTTGGAGCAACGATGAATAATATAGAAAAATATCAAGCTCAATTAATTACTAAAAATTAGTGGGACGAAGAAAACAAAAGCAAAAGCATTTCGAAAATGTTGAACTGATTGCTGCAGGAGGAGAGGGGCATGCCCTAGCAAAGATTGAGGGTAAGGTGATTTTTGTTAAATATGGAGCACCAGGCGATATTGTTGATCTTGAAATTGTTGGGCGTAAAAAGAAGTTTAGTTTAGCTAAAATTAACAAAATTCATCACTCCTCTGACCTAAGGGTTGATTCATTTTGCGAACATTATGGTACTTGCGGTGGATGCAAGTGGCAACACATCGAATATGCTGCTCAATTAAAACTTAAGAATGAATGGGCCAATGATTGTTTACAACGCATAGGGAAGGTAGAAGTCAGTGAAATTTTACCCATAGTTGGGGCAGGTAATACTCAGTTTTATCGCAATAAAATGGAATACACTTTTTCCAATAAGCGATGGTTATATGAAAATGAAAATTTAGCTGAATTAGAACATACTAATGCATTAGGATTTCACGCACCAGGTAGATTTGACAAGGTATTGGCAATTAATAAATGCTGGTTGCAAGATGATTTAGGAAATGAGATTCGAAATTTTGTATATCATTTCTGCATCGAACACAATTTCACATTTTATGATTTAAGAGAGCATACCGGTCTAATGCGGAATTTGATGATAAGAAATACACGTAAGGGTGATTGGATGGTCAACGTCATTTTTGCAAAAGATGAGCCTGATAATCGGGAGCTTCTTCTCAATGCCATAAGCCAAAAATTCAATCCTCATGCATTGAATTACTGCATCAATGAAAAGTTGAACGACAGTACTTTTGATCAGACATTTATCAGCTACAAGGGAAATTTTGAGATACAAGAAGAACTTAATGGGCTTAAATTTAATATTTCCCCGAAATCTTTTTTTCAAACTAACCCCGTTCAGGCAGAAAAGCTGTATGAAGTAGCACTAAATTTTGCAGAAATCTCAAAAAATGACGTGGTATATGATTTATACTGTGGTACTGGTACCATAACATGTTTAGCTGCATCAAGAGCCAAAAAGGCAATTGGAGTAGAGATCATTGACGAGGCTATTCAAGCGGCTATAATAAATGCTTCGATAAATGATATAACTAATGTTGAGTTTCTAGTTGGGGATATGAAGGATGTCTTTAATCCACAATTTTATGCAAGTCATGGTAGCCCTGATATTATCATCACTGATCCTCCAAGAAGTGGGATGCATCCCAAAGTGGTAGAGTATCTTAGTGAAATTCAATGTCCAAAAATTGTGTATGTGAGTTGTAATCCCGCTACTCAAGCTAGAGATCTTGCTTTGTTGGATTCAACCTATAAGGTAATTAAATCACAAGCAGTTGATATGTTTCCACAAACACATCACGTAGAAAACGTGGTTTTATTGGAATTAAGATCGTAAGACATCTCAAAATCATCCATTACAAACCCGTTGCCAATATCAATAATCAAGGCTCTTTTTTGAACGAAGCCTAGTTTCTTATAGGCACTTATTGAATTTTTGTTGTATTTATTCACTGTTAAATTAATAAATTGACAATTCAACTCAGATGCCTTTTTAATTACAAATTGAATCATTTGTTTTCCATAACCAAAACCACGAAAAGACTTTTTAAGATAGATTTTACTTAAAAATAGAACGTTTTCGTCAATATCCTTTTTATAACAGAGGTAGCCAATAGGTTGATGATTTAGTAATAATGAAAAGTAGATGTAATTTTCATTAAGTTGATTTTGAATGGCTGATTCAGACTGAAACTTTTTGACCATGTAATCAACTTGGTCTTTTCCGATTATGGGTATGTAGTGTTCCTCCCAGATTTCTTTAGCCATTTCTGCTAGTTCTGAGATTTCATCTTTTAGATGAATAGGTTTGAACTCAATTTTATCTGGTGCCAAAATTGTAACCAAAACTAACATTGACAGGCATATAAAAACGCTGCCCTTTTCCCTCTCTAAAATTTAGATATAATAAATTATAATCAGATTGTTGAAGTTGGAAATTATCAGTAGATTCAATATTGGTTGCCTTGACATTTACATTGTTCCATCCAATACCTATGCTTGATTCGAAGTATAGTTTTTCACCAATTTTTGATGCTCCACCTACTAAAAAATATATGCCTGTTCGTACGCGGTTGTAGATAACATCTGATTCTTTAAATGCTTGTATAGAGGAGTTGTAATAGGTTTGATATCGATCAAATTTTACAAACCCACCATCTATGCCAATTCCTCCAAACAACCCTTCCGCAATTGGAATATTTTGATGTCTTTTTACTTGATAAAAACGCAATTCTGCACCAATTTCAGCCCCATATTGGATATTTAAATCTTGGGATGAACTGCTTAATGGAATGTTTAAATTAAAGTTCAAGGTTGGAAGGCTGCCTTTGCTCGATTTGAGTACAGAGGTCTCATAGGAAACATGTAATTTCTGTGTTCCAAGCCCCATTAGACTTAACAAGTCTAACTTTAATGTTTTATAATCTCCTTTAACTACAGGCTGCGTATTTAAATTTTGAGCAGTACTATTTGCGTTGAATAAAACAATAATTGAAAATGCAATCAATAATTTTTTTCTTTTCATACGGTGCTATAAAGTCTTTACTAATCTTTTAGAATGGTACTCAGTGAGCTTAATTGACCGCTTTGCTCAATGCTATACTGATGGATGCCTTGATTGGAAACGGCTATAAGTGTTTGACCATTTACAATGATATCAAAACAACCAGGGAGTCCATTTGATCTAATTAAAGTAGGATTAGATGGATCAGAAACATCAAATTGTTTGATATAGTCATTATCACACACATATAAATATTGGTTATGAATACCAAGACCTATAGGGCCATCAAGATTAACCCTTGCTAGTTGTTTAGGATTTGATTTGTCAGCAACATTAATTACGTCTAAACAGTTGATTCCTCTTCTGCATTGATCGGAGGAATTTCGTAAAGTTGAGAAGGCAAAATCACCCTGAACTATTACCGGATCACAACTTGTAATGTGTCGATAAGTAGATATTCTATTTGGGCTATTGGGATTTGTTATGTCAAATATTAATACGCCAGTTTGAGTTCCTAGATACAAATGATTCTCTAATGAAAATATAGTTTCGACACCAAATAAATTTTGCTGGGATTGAAATACGGGTTGGTCTGGTTTTTCTAAAGAATAGACATATAAAGCATCTTCGGTAGCTATGTAAAGATGATTTTTTGCGATTGTAAATCTTGCTGTAGAGCCACTTGTTCCCGTTCCGCTAGGATTGTTGATGCTAACCTCGCTTCCGCTTTTAGTTGATGTTGAAGAACTAGGGGAAGTCGCGTCTTGGTTACAAGAAAACGTAAATAAAGCAATTATGGAGATGATATATAAGTTAATATTTTTCATAGTTATTTAATTATGAAGCATTCTGGTTTAAGTATTTCGTTTATTTCCCATGAAATGACCATGCCTTTAGTTGGGTCAGGACATTCAAAATAAACTTTATTACCTGAAAAATTACTTGTCATATGTTGTGGGGGTCTTTGCTGATGTTTTTCTCCCAAATAGGCTTGGTCAAAGTGAGTCAAAACTGGATTAGTTAAATCTTCAATATTGATTGTAGCCATTCCTACACCCATATCTGCATAAGCATATTGGTCTTTGATAGCAATATCAACATTGCCAGGTATTTGAATGAATTGAATGGGTTTAGGGTCAGAGGGATCTGAATTGTCAAAAATATGAACACCCTCAAATTGCTCATTGACCAAAAGGAGTTGATTGTAGGTATATATTTTCCCAACTGAATTTAGTGATCGTGGTGGTTGGGTAGTAATCATTGCTTTAAGATCGTCTAATGTTCCGTAAACAGGAGTGATAGCAGAAATTTTTTCGAGGTCTTTTTTCTTGTCATCACATGAGTTTAGCAAGAAAATAGAGATAAATAAAATGGGGATATATTTAATCTTCATATTTAATCTATTATTGATATGCAACGAATTTGGTACTTTATTTTGTTTTTTTGTGAATAATATTCAAATATTATAGAGATTTGACAATTTAAAAGATTGATGAACAATAAAATCAAACCAAACGAACAAGAGTTATTGCAAACGTTGGATGGTGATATAAAAATGCTCAAAAAAGAGTTGAACGAAACTGTAAAGGCAATCGTTGATGGCGGCTATTCTAAATTCCCAATTTTATTAGCTCATGAGGAAGATATAGCGATAGCACAAAAAGTAATTGATAATAAAGAATATAAAACTAGCTTTAGTTTTTCTGCAAGTACAATGGAAGAACTAGTAGCCAGAAATATCATATTAGATGATAAAAAAGAGGCATTTGAGAAACAGTTTTTAGCTCAGAAAGACTCGTTTTGTATTTTACTCGTTCATAAGGAAAGTATGAAGTTTATCTTCAGTAAAAAGTAGAAATTATCCATGGTTAGTCCCAAAGTAGCTGTTGTAGTTCTAAACTATAATACTCAGAATTTACTTGAAAAGTATCTGAATTATATACTGGCTACAGCGTATAATAATATGGATGTTTGGGTAGTAGATAATGCCTCTACAGATAATTCCGTTGCTTTTTTGGAAAGTCAATTTCAAGAACAAATTAAAATTCTTGTTTCAACCGAAAATAGAGGCTATGCGGGGGGGTATAATTGGGCATTAAATCAAATTGAAGCGGAATTTTATGTACTGATTAACAGTGATGTTCGAGTATCAAAAAATTGGTTGAAGCCTCTTGTTAATTTAGCACTTAGTGATTCGAAAATTGGAGCAATTCAACCGAAGATTTTAGATGATAAAAACCCCGAATATTTTGAATATGCTGGTGCAAGTGGTGGATATATTGATAAATGGGGATACCCCTTTTGCAGGGGTAGAATTTTTGATTCACTAGAAAAGGATTCAGGTCAGTACAATGATACAAAAAGCGTTTTTTGGGCTTCAGGTGCATGTTTGTTTATTCGAGCTGAAGCTTTTCAAAAATCAAGTGGTTTTGATGCTGACTTCTTTGCTCACATGGAAGAAATTGATCTTTGCTGGAGAATGCAAAACTTAGGTTATCAAATTTATGTAGAACCAAGCTCAGAGGTTTATCATTTAGGTGGTGGTACACTTAGCGAGGGTTCTCCCTTTAAATACTATCTTAATTTTAGAAATAGTCTTATGCTGTTGACTAAAAACTTGACATCATCATTTTGGTTTCTTGCCTTATTATGGAGAATGGTTTTAGACGGTATTTCTGCTGTTAAGTTTTTAATCGAAGGCAAACCAAAGATAGTTTTTACCATACTAAAAGCCCATTTCAAATTTTGGTCAACTCTACAACCTACCATTGCCAAAAGAAAACAAATCCAAAAGAGTCTAAATTCGAAACCAAAATGCTATAATAAATCAATAGTATGGTCCTATTTTGTGGGTGGGAAAAAGAAATTTACTGACTTGTCAGATGCTGAATGGCTAGGCGATAGCCATTAATTCCAAAACCATAGATTCCCCCGTCTACATATTTTGCCAGGAGTTCTTTGTGGCGTTCGGGTTCTCGTTGATAGATATTCGAAATGTGGACAGATACAACAGGAATATTTGAGCTAGCAACTGCATCTGCAATAGCCACAGAAGTGTGAGCATATCCCCCAGCATTAATGACTATACCAGAGAAACTATTTTTTTCTGCATCTTGAATTACATTAATTATTTCACCCTCAACATTGCTTTGAAAATAATCTATTGCTAGGTTATTAAATTCTTTTTTGACTTCTTCCAGAAACACTTCAAAACTTTTAGCACCATAAATAGTTGGCTCTCTTTTGCCGAGTAAGTTTAGATTAGGTCCGTTTAGAATTAGTATTTTCAAAATTGTATTCTAATAATGGTTCAAAGTTATACATTTGTTTCATCATTTTAGCTGTATGAGTGATCCTATAAAACATGAGTGTGGTGTTGCCTTGATTCGATTGAGAAAACCATTGGAATTTTACCGTGAAAAGTATGGAACGGAGTTGTATGGTTTGAAAAAACTACAAATGTTGATGAACAAACAGCTAAACCGAGGTCAAGACGGTGCGGGTCTTGCTGCTATTAAACTAAATCCGGAATATGGCAGTCGTTACATTGCTCGTGAGCGTGCGATTGGTTCGGGTGCTGTAGGAACACTTTTTGATCGTCTAAATAAAAGGTATCAATCTTTAAATTCTGAGAAGGTGTCCAATACGACATGGTTAAAGAAAAATTACCCTTATGCTGGTGAATTGTTATTAGGTCATTTAAGGTATGCTACACACGGAAAAAATAGCATCGAAAATGTACATCCATTTTTACGTCAAAATAATTGGATGAGTAGAAATTTAGTACTAGCCGGTAATTACAACATGACTAATGTTCAAGCAATGTATCGTCAACTAATAGATTTGGGGCAACACCCTAAGGAGATTAGTGATAATGTAACTATGCTAGAAAAAATAGGTCATTTTTTAGATGAGGAAAATGCCCGTTTATATCGTGATTTTAGAGAAGAAGGCATGGATAGTTTAGCTATAGCCGACAAGATAAAAAACAATCTAAATTTAGAAAATGTATTGAAAAATGCTTTTAAAAATGTGGATGGAGGGTATAATATGGTGGGTTTGATTGGTGATGGAAATGCATTTGTAATGAGAGATCCAAATGGTATTCGCCCAAATTATTATTGGGAAAATGATGAAGTAGTCGTTGTTGCTAGCGAACGTTCAGCCATTCAAACGGCATTTGATTTGCAAATGGATGATCTAAAAGAAGTAACCCCTGGTTCTGCATTAATAATTGCTCGTGATGGAAGTCTTGAAGAAAAAGAAATTCTTGCTCCGCTAGATCGTTTTTCATGTAGCTTTGAGCGAATCTATTTTTCAAGGGGGAGTGATGGTAAAATTCATGAAGAGCGAAAAAGATTAGGTAGAAAATTAGCGAAAGAAATTCTAAAACGCCTCGATTACGATATACGCTCTACCGTATTTTCATACATACCTAATACAGCAGGTACTTCCTATTATGGATTAATAGATGGTATTTATAAATACCTTGATAAATGGAAAAGAGAAGCGATTATCAAATTAGGTGCAAATGCTCAACCTGAGGAGATAGATAAATTATTAGCTGTAAAAATTAGACGAGAAAAACTTTTAGTAAAGGATGCAAAAATTCGAACCTTCATTGCACAAGACGAAGGTAGAGACGACCTTGTTGGTAATGGATATGATGTTACTTATGGACTGGTGAAACCTACAGATACTCTAGTTGTAGTAGACGACAGTATTGTCAGAGGAACAACACTAAAGAAAAGTATACTTCGTATATTAGATCGATTGGGTCCTAAGAAGATTATCGTTGCGTCTTCAGCACCTATCATCAAGTATCCTGATTGTTACGGAATTGATATGAGTCGGATGAATGAGTTTATTGCATTTAAAGCTGTGAAGAGCTTGCTTGAGAAAAATAATAATTTGTCATTTATGGATGAAGTTTTAGCTGCTTGCCAGAAAGAGCTCAAAAAGCCAATGGAAGAAATGGAAAATAAGGTTAAGATGCTTTATGATCAATTCACAGATGAAGAGATTGAAGATGAAATTGCATTATTAGTCACTCCTGAGGATATTAAAGCAGATGTTGAAATTGTTTATCAATCCATTGATAATTTACATGCTTCGTGTCCAAATCATTTGGGTGATTGGTATTTTTCTGGAAATTATCCAACTCCTGGTGGAAATCAGGTGGTCAATCGAAGTTTTGTTTATTATATGCAGGGTAGCACTGATAGAGCATATTAATTAAACGATTACACTACTAATCAAACTCTCACCAAACCAATAAGGAATATCTTCCAATCCATTTGCAGGTTTAGTAATAATTAGATTTGCTTTTTTCCCGATTTGAATACTTCCTACCTCATCTTGTACTTCCATGGCAAAAGCAGCATTATAGGTTAGGGCATTAAAAGCCTCCTCAGGCGTTAATTTCATCTGAGAACAGGCCAAACCAAACGCTAAGTTTAAATTGCTACTTGGAGCTGAACCAGGATTAAAATCACTAGCAATTGCTAAAGGAATATTTCGCTTGATCAGATCCTTGCCTGGAGTATAGGGAATGTCTAAAAATAATGAGCATAATGGTAATGCTGTTGCTAATGTATTTGATTGTTCAAGAGCGATGTAATCTTCTTCTTTCATTACCTCCAAATGATCTACCGATAATGCTCCATGAGTACATGCAAGCTGAACAGCTCCAAAACTATTGAACTGATTCACATGCACCTTGGCTTTGATGCCGTATTTGTCTCCTACTTCAATAATTTGTTTTAAATCATCTAAATCAAAATAGCCTGTTTCGCAAAAAATATCAATAAAATCAGCTAGATTTTCACCTGCTATTCTTGGGAGCATCTCATTACAAACAAGATACATGTAGGCAGCTTTATTATTTTTAAACTCTTCAGGAACAGCATGTGCACCCAAAAAAGTAGACTTAATTGGGATAGGTGAAAGTTGTTTGAGAACTCGAATCACTCGAAGCATTTTCATCTCATCCTCAATATTCAGTCCATAACCACTCTTTATTTCAATAGCACCAGTCCCGCTCTTGATGACTTGTTCAAGACGCAAATGGGCATCATCGTAAAGTTGTTGTTCACTCATATCGTGAAGCTTTTTTGCAGAGTTGAGTATTCCCCCTCCAGCGTCGGCAATTTCTTGGTAAGATTTCCCATGAAGCCGCATCTTCATTTCATCACCTCTACTATTTGCAAAAACAAGATGCGTATGCGAGTCCACATACATAGGCATGACTAACTTTTGAGAACAATCATGATGAGTTAATTCTGTACTTGGGCACTCACTCATTGGTCCAAAATCCTGAATGATTCCGTTCCGAATCACTAGGTATGCATTATCAAGAACTTGGACTTCACCTTGCGTTTTTCCTTTTTTTACCGTATTAGAATTTTCTGTGATTCCAATCAATTGTTTTATGTTGGTAAGTAACAAATTGTTCATGAAGTTTTGTCAAAGATATAACCACAAAAATAGGGGATAAGAACAAGTATCTTCAGATAAAAAAAAGGACCGTTCCACTGAGGAACGGTCCGTAAGTTAGCTTAAACCAAAAAACTAAACTGATTTTTTCATAACTTATCTACTGTGATCACAAGAGTAATCACGGTGTTGTTATGTTTAACGTTCAACCAGTGTGAACCAGTAGAATGTTATGTATCAATAACAACAGTAAGACTAAAATTGTTTTTTGTACATAATCGAACAGTTTTGTTAGGGACATTATTTGGAAGAAATAGCGAGTTAAAATACTTGAAAATTAAGTAATGGATAAAGTTGTTTAAAAATGCCTTAACTAATTATTTACTGGGGTTTTCTGGTGCAAGATGATAATTTTAACAAGAAAAACATTTAAGATAAAAGTTTTTATAAAAATAGGACCACAACTTTCATGATGCGGTCCCATTTAGCCTAAACCAAAAAACTAAAATGTATTTTCAAAAAAAATCTAAGCCCTCACTCGAATTTTTAGCGAGCAAAAGATCAGCGTAGATTCTATCAAAAACTTTCTAAGTTCAAAGTAAGGATTATATACTTCTTAAATATGTCTTTAATATATGATTTTAATCATATATGAGTATGATATTTAGCAGCCTATGAAGCTGTATTGTGAAAAGTTATTTAGCAAATGCTACTGCTCTTCGCTCACGAATAACAGTTACTTTGATTTGACCAGGGTAAATCATTTCTTTCATGATTTTCTGAGAGATGTCAAATGATAACAAATCAGCACTCTTGTCATCCAAGCTGTCACTATCTACAATTACTCGAAGTTCTCTTCCAGCTTGAATAGCAAATGCATTTTCTACCCCACTAAAACCAATCGCTAATTTTTCAAGATCTTGTAATCGTTTGATGTAGCTTTCGCTGTCCTCTCTTCGAGCACCTGGTCGAGATCCACTAATTGCGTCGCAGGCCTGAACAATAGGAGAGAAAAGATTTGTCATTTCAATTTCGTCGTGGTGGGCACCTACAGCATTACAAACTTCTGGATGTTCTCCAAATTTTTCGCAAAGTTTCATGCCAAGAAGTGCGTGAGGCATCTCGCTGTCTGAATCAGGTACTTTACCAATATCGTGGAGTAATCCCGCACGTTTGGCACGCTTGGCATCCAATCCAAATTCTGCGGCCATGGTAGCACATAAATTTGCCACCTCTCTGCTATGTTTTAGAAGATTCTGTCCATAGGAAGAACGAAAACGCATTCTACCTACCATACGGATTAATTCGGGGTGAAGTCCATTAACTCCTAAATCGATGACAGCTTGTTCACCATATTCAACGATTTCTTGGTTAACATCTTTTTTGGTTTTAGCTACTACTTCTTCGATTCGTGCTGGATGTATTCTACCATCAGCAACTAAGCGATGGAGTGATAATCGGGCAATCTCTCTTCTAACAGGGTCAAAACCTGATAGTATGATTGCTTCGGGAGTATCATCAACAATGATTTCTATTCCAGTAGCAGCTTCAAGTGCACGAATATTTCGCCCTTCTCTACCAATAATTCTACCTTTAATGTCATCGTTGTCAATATTAAAAACAGTTACAGAATTTTCAATAGCTTGTTCTGCTGCCGTTCGCTGAATGGTCTGAAGAATCATTCGTTTAGCATCTTTATTTGCTGTAAGTTTAGCCTCCTCAATGATTAGTTTTTGTTGAGCAAGAGCCTCTGAGTGAGCGTCTTTGGCTACTGCCTCAATCATTTGTGTCTTAGCATCTTCTTTACTTAGGCCTGCAATTTTCTCGAGTTGAGCAATTTGGGCACTGATTTGCTCTTTGAGTTCCTCTTTTTTCTCTTTTATGATTTCGAGTTGTTTGTTGAGATTCTTTTTGACGGCATCCAGTTCTTGTTCTTTCTCTTTATTGTTGTCAATTTTAGAGTCTAAACTTTGCTCTTTTCGTTTAATTTCATGGAGTCTTTGTTCAATTTCTCGATCTTTATTTCGAGTAGATTGTTGATGTTCATTTTTTAGTTTAAGAAATTTTTCTTTTGCTTCTAATTCTCGTTCTCTTTTGTAAGCATTAGCTTTTGCTTGTGCTTCTTTGAGAATAATTTCTGCTTTGGATTCCATTTCTGCAGCTTTTGTATTGGAGTTCTTGGATGCGATGGCCCATGCTACTCCTCCACCTATGGCTAATCCTACAATTGCGATTATGGCTTCTATCATTTTTCTTTTTTTGGTGTAGAAAAAACTGAAAGCCTGAATATTGAGAAATCCGGTATTGTACGTTGTTTAAATTTCGAGCAATTGCTCTAGTCTTTTAAGTTTTGTATTTATAGTTAAAAAGTCACTTGATTCGGCGAGGGTTGAATTTTGTTTTGAAGCAAATTCTAGGGCAACCATTGACAAAGCGTCTTGTTTGTCTTGTATCGAAAAATTTTGGTTGTAGTATTTGGTTCGTTCATTAATCTTATTCACTGCAGTCCTTACTCCCTCTTCTTCAGAGGTTTTAATGCGTAGTGGATAAAACCGATCGCAGATGTTAACTTTTATGGAAATCTCTTTTTCAGACATTTAGTCTGTTTCTGTGTTAGTTTATAGGTTAATTAATTCTATGCATTGATCAATCTCGCGAATCATTTGGTCTATCTTTTGGATAAACTTCGATCGATTTTCAGGATTATCAATACTATGTGCAAGTTTAATCATTTTATTTGTTTCCTCAAGGTTTTTCAACTTTTGAGCAGTGTCTTTTAGCTTATTTTTTAATTCTAAGTTTTCATATTTGAGTTTTTCATTTTCTGAAATTAATTCATTGTTTCGCTTTTTTATTTGAGCGACTTTTAGCTCAATATGTTCTATACGAGCGAGTAATTCCATTATTTTCTAATAATTGCATCTATGTTTTTTTCTAGACTAAGAATTAATTTTTGCATTAGATTGTCTATTTCTGAATCTTCCATTGTTTTCTTAGAATCATACAGGAAAAAAGCAACAGAAAATGATTTTTGATTTTCTTCAAGCGGTTTTCCTTCATAAACATCAAAAAGCAGGATATCAGTTAGTTTTTGTTGTAAAGTTGATTTAGCAACTTTAGCCACATCTTCGTAACCTGTTTCTTTTTGCAGAACTATGGAAAGATCTCTTCTAACGATGGGGTATTTTGGGATTTCTTTGAGTTGAATTGTTGAATTAACCATAGATAAACACGCATCCCAATCGATACTCAAAGTAATTACGTCTTGTTTTAATCCGTGAAATTTAAGTTGATCTTGAGATACAGTTTCAAGTTTCACCGTTTTTTTCATCTTACTTTCTGAAATATTGAGTTTTTTCCCTAACCCAAATGCAACCGCAATAAGCTCATTATGTGTTAAGTTTTGGCTTTTGACACTCCAGTGTTCTGGGTGCCGATTGCCTGCAAAAGTGAGTTGTAAAACTTCCTTCTCAGTGTAATTCTCATCTTTTTTGATGTAAGTTTTCCCAAATTCAAAAAATTTAAGGTCTGTATTTTTTCTATTTAGGTTGTATGCAATGGATTCAAGAGCAGAATTGGTCAACTCCATCCTCATTACATCCATATCAATACTCAAAGGATTGAGTAGATGAACAGCATTTTTGATCTCCTCTTCTGCATACATTCGAGAAGGGACTAACGAGTTATTCATGATTTCATTGAAACCAATGTTCGCCAGATAATTACTGATTTTAGACCTTAGTTTATTAGGTGCATTCTTGTCAATATTTGAGGGAATATAGTTTACTTTCTCGGGTATAGGAATATTATCAAATCCATAAACTCTGAGGATTTCCTCGTAAATATCTACTGGTCGTTCTATGTCGGGACGATATCGAGGAACTTCCAGAAGAATATTGATATCGTTGTTTGCAAGAATTTTAATTTCTAAGTTCTTTAAAATTTCAATGGATTTTTCTTTGGGAATATCGTAGCCAATCAAGCGATTAAATTGGTCAAAATTGATTTCAATTTGTCTAGGTTCTATAGCTTCAGGATAGATGTCAACGATCTCGGAGTTAATTTCTCCACCTGCTATTTCTAATATTAAGTTTACCGCTCTAGTAAGTGCAAAATCTACCATTTCGGGGTCGGTGCCTCTCTCAAATCGATAGCTTGCATCAGTATTAAGACCAAAGCTTTTGGCTGTTTTTCGAACAACAGCTGGATCAAAGTAAGCACTTTCAATAAAAATAGTACTCGTTGATTCTGTAACACCGGATTCTAAACCACCAAGCACTCCTGCTAGTGCAAGAGGTTGAGTTGAGTCAGCTATGATAAAATGATTTTCGCTGAGGTCTCTGTCTTCACCATCAAGCGTTGTCAGTTTCTCACCTGATTTTGCAAATCTAGGGATGATTTTATGATCTTGAATTTTATCGTAATCAAATACATGGAGCGGTTGACCTATCTCGTGTTGAATAAAGTTAGAAATATCTACAATATTGTTGATGGGTTTTAAGTCTATAGATTTAAGTCGTTTTTTAAGCCAGTCGGGTGAATCTTTTACCTCAACAGAAGAAATAGTTATTCCAGCATATCTCGGACAGGCTTGCAAGTTGTCAATAGATATGTCTACACGCATAGACCCGCGTGCATCTATTTTTTCAACAGTAGGTTTTTTATATTTTATCCCTGTTAATGCTTGTAGTTCTCTTGCTACTCCAAGATGTGAAATGGCATCACCTCTGTTTGGAATGATTGCAATTTCTATTTGTTGATCGGTGTCTACCTCGAATAGGTCTGTAAGTGGTGTTCCTGTTTTAATATGATTGTCTAGTACAAGAATTCCGTCATGATCTGATCCTAAACCTATTTCGTCTTCAGCACATATCATTCCTTCGGATACTTCGCCTCTGATTTTTGCCTTTTTGATTTTAAAACTATCAGTAGTGGTGTGAATAGTAGTTCCTATTGGTGCTACAACTACCTTTTGACCTACTTCAACATTTTTTGCCCCACAGACAATGGATAGTAAATCATCTTTACCAACGTCTACAGTGGTTAGATTTAAAGAGTCAGCATTCGGATGTTTTGTTTTGGAAATGACCTCACCAACAATTAGGTCTTTGAGACCACCTTTGATCGATTCAGTTTCAATAATATGTTCTACCTCGAGTCCACTCATCGTAAGTTTTTCACAAACTTCTTCTAGCGATAAGTCGATATTTATTAGTTGCTTTAGCCAGTTGTAGGATATCTTCATGATGATATGTATCAACGAAGATAATTGTGTAATTTTATTCTAAAGCCTTGGCTAACAATATTTATTCATAATTTGTTAAAATTGCATGTAGAAACATGAATAAAGAACAGATTCAAGAGAGTTTTATAGCATTTGCATCGTTGGCTACTCGTTACTTACCAAAATTAGCGTTAGGTCTGATTATACTGTTTGGAGGTTGGTGGTTTATAGGAAGACTTGTAAAGTGGTTAGAAAATAAATTAAAGTTAACAAAAGTTGAGTTAACACTTGTCCCATTTTTGTGCAGTGTTACACGCTTTTCATTGCGAATTTTATTGTTGGTTAGTGTTGCCTCGATTTTAGGTATAGCAACTACAAGTTTTGTGACAATACTCGGAGCAGGTTCGTTGGCAATTGGTTTAGCTCTTCAAGGGAGTTTATCTCATTTTGCTGGGGGTGTTGTAATCTTATTTTTCAAGCCTTTCAAGGTTGGAGATATCATCGAAATAGATGGAGTTAAAGGTACTGTTCAATCCATTACCATTTTATATACCATGATATCTACGCCTGAGAATAATACAGCTGTACTACCCAATGGCCAAGTAGCTAATAATAAGGTGCTTAATTTTACTAAAGAAAATAACAGAAGAATTGACCTCTCTGTGGGAATTGCCTACGATCAAGATATTGACAAAGCCAAAAAAGTAATTGCTGAGGCATTGCATTCTGTACCATCTATATTAAAAGACCCAGAACCCTTTATTGGTGTTTTAGGTTTTGGAGATAGTTCAGTGAATATTGTATTTAGACCTTATTCGAAATCTATTGATTATATGGAAGCATATTTTGCAGCAAATGAAGCGGTAAAAAAAGCTCTTGACAGCCATCAAATCGAGATGCCGTTTCCTCAAAGGGATGTTCACATTAAGTCAGGGAAAGTAAATTAGATAAGATCGAGTACTAACTCCGGAGGTCTACAAACCAAGGCTCTTTCTGTTGTTTCAACAATGGGTCTTTCCATGATTTTTGGGTACTTAATCATCGCAGAAATATATTCTTCGTCATTCATTTTCTTACCTCTAAAATTCTCCTTCCAAATGACTTCGTTAGTCCGAATAAGTTCAGCGGGTAGGATGCCAATTTTTGAAATAAGTAAGGATAGCTCTTCAAACGATAAGGGGTTTTTGATATAGTCAATTACCTCAACTTCAGCATTGCTTAATAAACTTAAACATTGTCTGCTTTTTGAGCAACGGTTATTGTGGTATATCTTCATCTTATTTGGCACCTGGATCACCCATCACAGTGGTGTATTTTAGTACTAACTTTTTGTCTGGGAAAATGCGTTTATAACAGCTTTGCACTGCAAGAGTTGCCTCATGAAACCCACACAAAATCAATTTTAGTTTACCCTCATATTGATTAATATCACCGATGGCAAAAATGCCAGGCACATTGGTTTGGTAGTCCTTAGTGTCAACCAGAATTGCTTCCTTACCTAAATTAAGGCCCCATTCTTTGATGGGTCCTAGTTTTGGGCTGAGACCAAATAATGGGATGAAATGGTCAGTATCTATTTTAATGGCATCTTGATTTTTTGGAGTAACCTCAATTGAGGATAATTTATGATCACCATCCATACCAGTAACTTGAGCTTCTGTAATTAGTTGTATCTTACCGTCACGTGCAAGTTGATCAACTTTTTCTACCGAATCCA
>JADHMR010000144.1 GCA_016779945.1 Bacteroidia bacterium
GATGCTCTAGCGGTAGAAAAAGCGGCAACATACATCTTCTTACCCTCCTCTAAAAAGCGTGCAATGGTTCCGCCACAACCCAACTCTGCATCGTCGGTATGTGGGGCTAGAATAAGGACTGTTTGAATGCTTTGCATAGAGTTAATTTAGGTTATTGTACTTTTTTATAAAAAATATGTTCAATCTTAGAGAGACTCCGATTCGAACGAATGTGATTTTTTATTACTGCGAGATTTGATAACTGCGTTGTATTAATTAGAGTGAAGGGATGACCTATATGGTTTATGAGGAATTGCTGCATTTTGATGTGAAATTTCATTCCCCGAGCTTTAGGAATAACCCCTGTCATGAGTCCCTTATAAGTATGCTGATCAATCATTTTTAACATAAAAAATCCCACTACTTCGTTGCCGAATTCAATAACAGCGGTTAGAACATTTGGGTCATTTATATTATTTGTAATTGCTGCGCCATAATATTTCTTACAAGCACTCTCGTAAAAAAATATAGGGTTGTTAAAACGGGTTCTGTATCCCTCATTTTGACACATAGATTGTTCGTTCAATGCTGAAATAAATGAATAATCGGACTTATTCATTAAACGGATTCCTTCATACTCTTCTTGAGATGGTTCAACCTCAGTCGCAAATTCAATGAAAGACTCTACAAGTGAAAATCCATGCTTTTGAGCCTCCATTATTCCTGAAAAATCATCACTTGACAGCCTAAGTTCGTACAGCCCCTCTTCCTTACATAATTTAGGATTATCAGTGGAATCTAATCGATACCACGGAGAACCATAAAATTCAGTCATCCATGAATCTAATTTCATACAATCATTTTTTCTTATAGGGTTTTGCAGGATTACCAAACCAAATTTCATTATCAGGAACGTTGTCACGTACTTGTGAACAAGCACCTATCACGCAATTATTTCCAATTGAAGTGTTAGGCATTAAAGTAACATTAGCACCTATCATACTACCATGCCCAACACCCTTTACTTGCTTAATATCGTTTTCTTCTAAGTTTGGCGTATCGGTTAACACAAATGAATATTTTATTAGGCAGTCGTTACCAATAACTGCATTTGCTGAAATAGTACATCTGCTACCCATCTTTGTATTATTCCCTACAGTCACATTATCTCGAATTTCACAGAATGCAGTAAAGGAGCAATTTGTTCCAATTTTCGCACCTTTCCGGATTATACAAAATGGGCCAATTGTTGTTCCATCACCAATTTGAACGTCATCCTCAACCAATGCTAATGGATGAATCGTTACATTATTCCCGATTTTTGCGTTTTTTGAAATCATATTTAAGTTAATTATTAGTTAAAAAAAACTGTGCCTCATGAATTACCCTTTCTTGCTCGCCATCAGTTAAACTAAAGAAAATGGGTAAACGAACAAGCTTTTGAGCGTTTTCCACGGTTTTCGGTAAATGATACCTATTCAAATGTTGATGGGCAAAATTACTGCTGTGTAATGGTACATAATGAAACACAACAAGGATATTTTTACTTTTCATATAGCTTATAAAGCTGTCCCTTTGTTCTAGACTATCTAGTAACAGATAGAACATATGGTCATTTGATACACTACCATTAGGTACAACCGGTAGGGTAATTGAATGGGTTTCAATTCCTGAAAAAGCCTTGTAATATCGTTGATAACGCTCATTCCGTTTAGATTGAATCTCATCCAAATGCTCTAACTGGGCTTTTAATACGGCTGCATTGATATCCGAAGGGAGAAAACTTGATCCAATGTCTACCCATGAATATTTATCAACTTCTCCCCTATAAAACTTACTCCTATTAGTTCCTTTTTCTCTAATAATCTCTGCTCTAGCTTTCAAAGCAGGATCATTAATGATTAATGCACCACCTTCTCCCATCGAAATGTTCTTGGTTTCGTGGAAGGAATAGCAGCCTAAATGACCAATACCCCCTAAATATTTACCTTTATATTCAGCATTGATCCCCTGTGCGGCATCTTCTACAACCCAGAGATGATGTCTCTGGGCAATATCCATAATGGTATCCATCTCACAACTAACCCCTGCGTAGTGTACGGGCATGATTGCCTTTGTACGTGTGGTGATGGCTTGTTCAATCAACGTCTCGTCTATATTTTGCGTATCTGGACGGATATCAACAAATACCGGTTTGGCTCCTCTTAAAACTACGGCATTTGCTGTTGAGACAAAGGTATAGGAAGGCATAATCACTTCATCCCCCGGACCAATATCTATTAACAACATAGCCATTTCAATGGCATGTGTCCCACTAGTTGTCAAAAGTACTTTTTCAAAACCGAATTTTTCTTCCAAAAATGATTGACACCAGTGCGTATAAAATCCATCACCTGAAACCTTATTCCTAAGGTATGCATCTTCTATATACCTTAGTTCTGGCCCAAACAAATTTTGTCTGTTAAATGGTATTCGCTCTAACATTTGTTGTTAAAAAGATCTAATAACTGCTTTTTTAATGTTTCTTTTGAGAAAACTTCTGCCATTATACGACGGTTAGATATGGATTCAGCCGTTGAAATTGGCCGCAACACTATTTCTTCTGTTGAACCAATAATTATTCCTAATTTTTTAAAATATACGGAATGATTTGCCTCGGGATGCAAGTAAACAGTCGCTCCATTTGCTAATAAATAGGTGATATTACCCATACCTTGTTGCCGTATTTGTGGAAAAATAGCCATATTAATTTCTGATAAATAACTACGATAGTCACTTAAGGACAGAAGTTTTAGAATAGGAACAAATCTCTCACTAAATAAATCACTACCCTTTCTTTTAATTTCCTCTATGTTTTCATTAATACCATACGATAATGGCATATAAAGTGAGTAATCATCCTTTTTAGTTAAAAGCTGATTGAGTTTATTTAATAATTTTAAATGCTCATTTGATGGATCAGCCGAATGACCAATCATTATTTTCAAAGATGTTGGCTGAATAAAATCAACGGATTTTGTTTCATGAGTTTCTGTAAAATCAAGCACGTTACTTGGATATTTAAACGACCAAAAAGGCGTAGGTTCTATATCAAAAAATGTTCTGATATTATCATATTCCCCTGGTATTCCAACTGCTAAGTAACCAACATTCCGTACCGTCTTCGTTTGAATAAGAAGCAAAAGCCTAGTTTTTACATTAAGCACAGCACTTTTAAACTTATGCAATTCCGCACCCCAGTAAAACCAAACCCCTTTTTTCCGAAATAATGATGGTCTAAGAAGGATTATTAACATAGTAAATATCTCATTTAGGCCATGAAGAATTATTTTATCAGCCCGGCTTAGTTCCTTAAATAGCCGCCTTAACAACAGAGGCTGCAGGAGCATGCTAAACAGAGAGTACCTTTGAAGTATTATACTCTGATTCGTAGATATCAATTGCATATTTTTTTTTTTCCAAACAAAATAAAGATGCCTATTCTCCACATCTACCTCATTAACAAACTCAATGAAGTCCCTGATAAGCATACTTTCAGTGCCAATATGTACAATGTGCTTTTTAGTCATTTGATTGTTTAAATACCTGCTTCTAGTGAGCGCAAGGTAAAAAATAATTATGTGTATATTTCGCTCAACATTACTTAGACCAAGGCATATACTATTTGGGTATTATAATTAAACAGAGTATTCGGAACGCAACCTTAACTTACTTAGGTATCGGGCTAGGTCTATTATCCACTATCTTTTTATTTCCTCATATTTTGGGAGCCGAAAAGTATGGGCTAACCAGAAGCTTAATAGCTATTACAACCATTAGTAGCCAGATAATCACACTTGGCATCCCTAATACCATACTAAAATTTGTACCAACATTAGAAAAAGATCAGGGAGTTAGAAGTCAATTTTTCAGAAGAGTCATCAGCCCTTCCATTTTTATCCTTATCATTTATGTGACTTCTTTTTTCTTCTTTGAATCCCATTGGCTTAGTTTATATGCCGACTCACCCCTTCTCGAAGTTTACCTATGGCTGGTAATACCTATGGTTTTCGCGAGCACCACTTTCTCACTTTTTTCCGCTTTTATAAAAGCTTCACTAGATACGGTTTTTGCCACTTTTTTACAGGATGTGCTATTAAGAATACTAATTCTCATTTTTTTAGTTCTTTACTTCTTTGATATAATCAGTTTTCCGCATTTTATGTTAGGCTTTGTGAGTGCCTATTTGATAAACATGCTCATTTTATTGGCATACAGCTTAAGCCAAAAATATTACCTGCTATCAACAAGTAATGCATATAGCTCTTTTGACTTAAAAGAAACTTTTACGTACAGTTTCTTCGCTTTTTTTAGTGGCTTCACCATGATTTTAGTGAGCAATATTGATTTAATAATGGTTGATATGTTCGAGGGACTTGAAAACGCTGGTATTTATGCCTTAGCTATGTACATGGGTACTGTTATCACCGTTCCAAGAAAAAGTTTAGCTAAAATTATCCACCCTATTCTTACAAAGTCATTTAATGAAAATAACCTTGATGAAATTAAACGGCTTTATACACAATCTTCCATAAATCAATTACTCTTCTCTTTAATTATTTACGTTGGCATTTTAACAAGCCTAGATGACTTATATCGTATATTACCAATCGAATTTTCCGAAGGTAAGCCCATCATTGCCATACTAGGTCTTGCGTATCTGTTTGATTTGGCAACAGGCTCAAATGGACAAATTATCATAACCTCTAAATACTTTAAGTTTGATTTTATTTCTTCATTAATACTCATGATTGGAGCTGTACTACTCAATTATTTTTTGATACCGAGATATGGCTTAATGGGTGCTGCTATTGCCACTGCCACGTCTGTTGGATTATACAACCTGACCAAAACCATATTCGTCTGGTTCGTCCTTCGAATTCAACCCTTTAAGTGGCATACCTTATCCATTATAGTGCTTGGCATTGTTTGTTTTTATTTAGGTGAATTTTTAAACATCGGCGGGCACCCCATCCTTTCAATCACTATCCGCTCTGTGATCATAGGAACTACTTACTTAGGAATCGCCTATATGTTTCGTTTATCAGATGAATTTAACACAACCATTGAAGAGTTGGTGGTTAAACTAAAGTCTAACAATTAAAGGGCTTATTAAGCAGTTTTATG
>JADHMR010000019.1 GCA_016779945.1 Bacteroidia bacterium
GGACGAATTGATTCGTCCCTTTTTTATTTAGAATTCAAATCCGTTCCAAGTCTCAAATTTCCAAATTTCAAGAACTTGGTTAATATGGATAGGATAGGGTGCATATGCACTATTTGTACTGACCAAAGTAAGGCTTTGGTCTTCTTTAATCTTGTTGTATAGTCGCTTAAAAACGACACCGTCGTCCTTGGTTACTACTACATAGTTGTCTCCATCTTTTATATCATTCCAGTCTTGTAAATAACTTGCAGTAACCCATGAACCTTCACTGATTGGAGGCATACTGTCTCCTTTAATTTGAAAGCTTCGATAAGTTTTATTTTTTGGTAAGAACGGTAGTCTGAATTTTGGCAATCCTTCAATAAATTCGGGGTCAGCATAGCCGTTGGTATATCCGGCTTGTGCCTTCATGCTAACTACTTCAATATTTTCTTCATCATTAGCATCAACACTAACGGTTAGAAGGCGTAACTTTCTACCTCTCAAATCAGCTTCACTACCCTTAAGTATTTGTGTTAATTTGAAATGAGTGAGTTTGGATAGATCATGCCTTACTAATCCGTCTAAAGTTACATTGAAATAATCTGCGATTTCAATTTGAATATCAAAAGGTGGTTGTACTCCTCTTTCGTAACTATTTAGTTTTGATCGAGTTAAATCTAACGAGTCAGCTAAATCTTGTTGAGAGATTCCTTTTTTTGTTCGTAGTAGTTTAATGTTTTTATCAAAATACATGGTGATGCAAATATATATAAAAGATTAAATTATTATCAAATAAAAGATAATTTTATTGTCAATTAAAAATGTTCATTATTATCAATTTTATTTAGTAAATTACATAAAATAAAAGCATATTTTTGCTAATGTTAATCTAACAATGGGAATATTCAACTTTTTTACACAAGACTTGGCTATTGATTTAGGTACAGCCAACACACTAATTATGCATAAGGATAAACTAGTTGTTGACGAGCCTTCCATTATTGCGATTAATAGAGCTAGTAAAGAAGTTCTTGCGATTGGGTCAGAGGCTCAAAAAATGCATGGGAAAACTCATGAGGATATAAAGACTGTTAGACCTCTTAAGGATGGTGTTATTGCAGATTTTGAGGCTGCAGAGCAAATGATTAGTGGATTCATAAAAATGATTAATACCAAAGGAACTTTTGGTAGTCCTCAGTTGAGGATGGTTATTTGCATTCCTAGTGGGATTACTCAAGTCGAAAAAAGAGCAGTAAAAGAAAGTGCTGAACGATCTGGAGGCAAAGAGGTTTACATGATACCCGAGCCTATGGCTGCAGCAATTGGTATTGGGGTAGATGTTGCCGAACCTATGGGAAATATGATCATCGACATAGGAGGTGGAACAACAGAAATTGCAGTAATTGCTTTGTCTGGTATTGTTTCTGATGAATCTATACGAGTTGCTGGAGACGATTTTACCAATGATATCATTGAGTACATGAGAAGACAGCACAATTTAATGATTGGTGAGAGAACTGCCGAAAATATCAAAGTTCAAGTTGGAGCAGCACTGCCAGAGTTAGAGACACCACCAGAGGATTATCCTGTAAATGGTAGAGACTTGATGACTGGTATTCCAAAACAGATTATGGTATCATATACCGAAATAGCACTTGCATTGGATAAATCTATTTCCAAAATTGAAGAAGCTGTTATGAAAGCCTTGGAGTTAACTCCACCAGAATTATCAGCAGATATTTATCAAACTGGTTTGTATCTTACAGGTGGCGGAGCTTTATTGAGAGGTTTAGATAGAAGGATATCTAGTAAAACTAAACTACCAGTTTATGTAGCTGAAGATCCATTAAGAGCTGTGGTGAGGGGCACATCAGTCGCACTCAAAAACCTAAAAAGTTATCGGACAATATTCACTTAATGCAACGCCTATTTGCGTTCATAGAGTATAATTTTCACATCATATTGTTTGTGATTTTACAAATAATATGTGGTTTTTTAATTTTCAGTTTAAATCCCTACCAACAAGCTACTTTTTCAAAATCAGCATTAAATGCAACCTCGAGTATCAATAATTGGTCATCGAGTATCTATAATTATTGGGATCTCAAAAATCAAAATACTTGGTTACAAGATCAAATTTCTAAACAATTTAGAGAATCATACCCTCAAAGTCTCTCTTACATGAATGATACTTTCAATGTGAAAGATACATCAAAACACTCTTTATTTGATGCTATTCCAGCACAAGTAGTTTTTAATACAAGTTATAAGACAAATAATAGATTTATAATTAATAAAGGCAGGAATCATGGGATAAAGAAAAATATGGGTGTCATATCATCACAGGGAATAGCTGGAATTATATTAAGTTCTAACGAAAATTTTAGTGTTGCGATGTCTTTGCTGAATACAAAAATGAAAATTATTCCATACATTAATGGGCAGGAATACTATACAGAGATTGAATGGGATAATACCAAACTTAACAGTCTAACGATTAATGGCATTAATAAGCTTGAGAAGATAAATGTTGGTGATGTTGTATCAACAGGAAATTCTTCCTTATTATTTCCAAAAGGAATTCCAATTGGATCTGTGTCAAAGATCTCAAATACTTCCAAAAGCCAGTACTTTAAATTAGAGGTTGAAACAGCCACAAATTTTAGAGATTTAGAATATGTTTTTGTAGTAATTAATAGGGAGTATTCTAGTTTAAATCATTTATTGTCCAATGATTAGATATGCAACATACTGGGCTTTAGTTATAGGACTTCAAGTTTTGGTTCTTAATCATCTTGATATTTCCTCATATATATATCCACAAGTATTTATTATTCTTCTAATAACGCTTCCACTACATCTAAAGAAAACCTATCAGTTTTTAATTGGATTTGGTTTGGGATTAATCATGGATTTATTCGTTTATACTCCGGGTATTCATATGTCAGCATGCCTCTGGTTAATTGCCATTCGAATGATAATTTTAGGTAGACAAGATTTGAAAGAGCATGCTAATAATAAATTAACCTACTCAATCAAAACAGCTGGATTTTTTCCATTTTTTTATACAACACTTATCTTGATTATAGTTTATCATTTTTATATTTTTTGGCTTGACGGAATAGGAAATATAAACTTAGAACATATGTTAATTACGGGTCTTTCTAGCTCACTTTTAGCTATCACACTCATTGGAGTATTGCAAGCATTATCCCTAAATAAATACGAGTGAGAAATTTTAGACTATACTATATTTATGCTGCCATAATATTCGTGGGGTTAATTTATATTTATAGACTATTTCAAGTTCAAGTAATTGATGATAAATATGCATTAATTGCTGAAAAGATCTCTCTTAGAAAACAAACGGTGTATCCCCAAAGAGGACTCATTTTTGATCGGAATGATAAATTACTTGTCTATAATGATCCAGTATATGATTTAATGGTCTCGGTTCCAATTAAACTAAAGGGAATTGATACTTTGGCTTTCTGTAAATTATTAGCTATTGATAATGAAAAATTTGATGAGCTTTTATCCCGTGCAAAACGCCGATCATACCGAGGTAAATCAGTATTTAAAAAGAATATATCAAATGTTACCTATGCTCGGATTCAAGAACGTCTTTATGAGTTTAAAGGCTTTTTCTTTGAAATTCGTCAAGATCGAAATTATAAATTTAATAGTTCGGCACATTTGCTTGGGTATCTTGGTGAAGTAACAAAAAAAGATTTGAGCCTTCAAAAAGAGGGATATTATGAACAAGGTGACTTTACTGGGAAAAAAGGAGTCGAACGATTTTACGAAAAACAGCTCAGAGGTTTAAAAGGAGAGAGGTACTTCTATGTAGACAGAACAGGAGTGAATAAAGGCTCATACAAAGATGGAAAACTAGATTACGATCCTGTAGATGGAAAGAATATATCATTATCCATTGACATAGACCTTCAGCAATATGGAGAAAAGTTATTGGATAATAAAATGGGGAGTGTAGTTGCTATTGAACCCAAAACCGGTGAGATTTTATCCCTTATTTCAAGTCCTTTTTACAATCCAGCAAATTTCAATATTCAAAATAGGGGTAAGTATTACACAAGAGCGATTAATGATCCAACAAAACCTATCTTCAATAGGGCGGTAAGTGCTCCCTATCCACCAGGAAGTACGTTCAAACCTATCATGGCCTTAATTGGGTTAGAGGATAAAGCGATAAGTTCTTCAACTCATTTTAACTGCAATGGTCAATATAGGCTAGGAAAGAGAGTAATAAAGTGCCATTTTCATCCATCTTATACAAGTTTAAAACAGAGTATAGCAAGTAGCTGTAACACATACTATTGCCATACTTTTAAAAACATGATGGGGTCTAGTAAATATAAAAATTCAGAGGAGGCATATAAAAGCTGGAGATCTTACCTCACAAGTTTTGGGTTAGGTAGTAAATTAGGAACTGATATTTCGGGAGAATTCAAGGGTTGGTTAAAAGAATCCTCTTACTATGATAAAATGCATGGCAAAGATCAATGGAACTATTCACGTATTATTTCATTATCATTTGGTCAAGGTGAGTTAGGTCTTACTCCAATACAAATTGCCAATGCTGTTTCAATTATAGCTAATCGAGGTTATTACTTTACTCCTCATGTTATTAAGAAAATAGAGGGAATGAAAAGTATTCCTCAGCAATATTTAGTAAAAAACTATACTGCCATTTCGCAATCAAATTTTAACCCAGTAATACAAGGAATGCAAGAGGTTACAATCTCAGGAACTGCATCTCATATAGCCATTGATAATATAAATATTGCAGGTAAAACGGGTACAGTACAAAATCCTCATGGTAAGAATCACTCAGCATATATGGCATTTGCACCCGTTGAAGATCCTAAAATAGCAATAGCTGTTGTTGTTGAAGAGTCTGGTTATGGAGCCTCGTGGGCAGCACCAATTGCACATCTAATGATTGAGAAGTACCTAATGTCTGACACCCTAAAAGAGTCAAGTCGTCCAAACCTAGAAAAGCGAATGATGGAATCTGATTTAATTCCTTACAAATACAAGAGTAAAATTGATAAGTCATTATATGGAAAATAGATTTCGTATAGACATACTCGCATTAATCTTGTTTTTATCAATAGCAATTATTGGTATTGCAAGTGTTTACTCAGCAACTTCAAATCAAGGGATATTTACCTTATTTGAAGGAAGAAGTGGTAAGCAATTAGTTTGGTTCTGTGCCTCCTTATTTTTTGGAATTGTGATTTTTCTATTAAATGCTAATTTCTTTGAGTTATTTAGTATCTATTTCTATATTCTATTTATGCTATTGTTAGTTCTCGTACTTGCAATTGGTGTAGATATTAATGGAGCTAGATCATGGATAAAGATTGGATCATTTAGCCTACAGCCGTCGGAATTTGCTAAGTATGGGACAAGTTTTGCTGTTGCAACGATTATCAGCAGAATCGGTTTCTCATTTCAAAATAAAAATGACATTTTAAAACTAGCTGCAGTAACACTCATTCCAATGGGACTAATTATCATCCAAGGTGATATGGGATCTGCACTTGTTTTCTTGAGTTTTATTCTTGTTTTTTATATCGAGGGACTAACTCCTGCAATTATTTTACTTGGTTTATTTATGATTTTAGTTTTTGTATTAACACTGGTTTATAGTGCTTTATATTTCAGTATTGCAGCAATTTTATTGTTGTTTTTGTTTTATGCCTTGACATACACAAATAAAAAATTACTCATCCCTAGTTTATCCATTGTTGGATTTGCAATTGTATTTAGTATGAGTGTGCAGTTTCTTTTTGATAATTTTCTGAAAGAGCATCAACAAAAAAGAATTCAAGTAACATTGAACCTAATTGAGGATAATATGGGAGCTGGATATAATGTTAACCAATCCAAAATTGCAATTGGTTCTGGTGGGTTTTCTGGAAAAGGCTTTTTGAATGGTTCGCATACAAAGGGAAACTTTATTCCTGAACAAGAAACAGATTTTATTTTTTGTACCATTGGAGAGGAAGGGGGTTGGGTAATGAGTAGTATTACCATAGCTCTTTATATTGGATTTATTCTTCGACTTTATTATTTGTCTTCAAGGGCTAAGAAAAAATACAAACGAATTTTTATCAGTAGTTTAGCATCCATCATATTCTTTCATGTTTTAGTTAATATAGGAATGACAATCGGTATTATGCCAGTTATAGGAATACCATTGCCACTGATATCATATGGAGGATCTTCCATACTCGCATTTGGGTTATTTATATTTACTGCTTTAAAAATGGATGCAACAAGAGATCGAGATTTAGAATCAGTTTTTACATGACCAAAGTTTATCAACTCACATATGGACCTTTTGCAGAAAATACATACGTTATTGCGGATGATGATTTGAATGCATTGATTATAGACCCCGGTATGTATCATCCGGAAGAAAATGTGCATTTTTTTGAGTTTATGAATTCAAATCAACTTAAACCATGCCGATTACTTCTAACTCACGCACATCTAGATCATGTTTTTGGCGTGAATTGGATCAATAAAACCTACAAACTAACACCAGAATTACACCTAGAGGATCAGGTAGTATACGAGTCAGCTGAGGTGGTAGCCAAACAATATGGCTTGAATATGAAGGAGTTGGTACCAAGTAAGATTTCACTAGTTCATGGTGAAGTTTTTAAATTTGGTGGGAGTGACTTTTCAATCATTCATACTCCAGGTCATTCTCCAGGAAGTGTCTGTTTTAGGAATGATAAAGAGGGTTACATCATTAGTGGCGATGTTCTATTTCAAGGCAGTATTGGAAGAACAGACTTACCAGGAGGAGATTACAACACGCTCATAAGATCTATAACAGAGCAAATTCTTAATTTAGACGACGATATTATTGTATACTCAGGTCATGGTCCGATAACTACTGTTGGTCAAGAAAAAATATCAAACCCTTTTTTACAGGTATAAAAAAAGCCACCCTTTCGAGTGGCTTTTAAATAATATTTTGAATGAATTAGTTTTCTTGGTTTTTGAAAGCATCTAAATCAAATTGCAAACTAAACCTGATGGTATTTTGCAGGGGATGCCTTCTTGCAAATGGTTGAAGATAAGCAGCATCTATTTGAAAAACATTATACTTTAGACCTGCTCCAAATGTCATGTATTTTCTTGATCCTTTAGTGTCTGCTTCATAAAAGTATCCGGCTCTTAAAGCAAATTGCTTAGCATACCAGTATTCGACACCAGCTGAAATAGTTATTTCGTTTAATTCTTCTTTGAATCCTCCAGGTGCATCTGTAAATGAAGATAGCATTCCATTAATCAAAGGATCATCTGCAATTACTCTACCAGAGATTTCTCCAAGAGAGTCATATGTATACTGAGGAGTAGGTACAAGTAGTTTATTGAAGTCAACACCAAAACCTATCTCATTGTATTCATCTAATTGAGTATTCCAAAAAGTTCCAAGCCTAAGATTAATCGGGATAAAGTCTCCATTTGCTTTGTTGGTGTAAGAGATTTTATTTCCGATGTTACTAATGTTTCCACCAATGGTGTAATCAAAATCTTTACCACCTAATTTGGTATCATTCATGTAAGTCATAGAGATATCTCCAGCACCTGCCATGCCAGCTTTAATTTCAGTTCCACTTGAACCAACTTGACCTCTTGCAAGGTCAGACAAAACAAATCTTAAAGCAACTCCCAAGGATAAATTGTCGGATAGTTTTCTTGCATACGCTCCATCCAAAGCAAATTCCTTAGGCTCATAATCTCCAGTAGATGTACCTTGATCGTCAGTAAATTGGATATCTCCTAATGTAAAATACCTTAAGGATACACCAACGGTACTTTTATTATCAATCTTTTTATAACCAGACATGTAATAAAACCATATATCCGGAACGAGTTGTCTTAACCATGGTGCAGCAGAAATTGATATACCACCATCACCTTCAATAAAGGCAAGTTTTGAAGCATTCCAATGAATAGAATTTGCATCTGCTGAAGTAGCAGCTCCTAAATCGCCCATTGCTGCCGATCTTGAATCAGGGGATATAAGCAGAAATGGTGCAGCTGTTGTGATTACGTTTCTTTGACCCAAAAGGCTCTCTTTTGATTGTAGACCAGTTTGGGCATAAACTTTAGATGTCAGAAGCAGACAACAGGCAATAGATAGTGTTTTAAAATTTTTCAATGTTTTCTGAATAATAGGCAAATGTATCATTAATTTTTTTATTAGTTTACGATATATAATTTTTGATTTTTACTTGTTTCAGTACCATCTTCAGCTTTTAGTTTGAGTGTATAAAGATAAACTCCACGTGCTAATTGATCACCATAATCGTCTTTCCCATCCCATTTTATTTCAGAACAATGAGTTTCAGAATTCGGAATGGTTTGTGTTATAGATTTAACGATTTTACCGGAGATTGATGTAATTGTCAAATTAGCTGTAATGTTTTGTCCAGACTTATTATGATCAAAATGGAATTCGGTAAAGGTTGTAAATGGATTGGGATAATTCAGTAAATTTTCAACAGATATAGCTTGGTCTTCACTAACTACAAATTCAGTATATGACTCTTTAGAGTTATTGTATACATCCCAAACTTTTAATTTTAAAGTGTGCCTTCCAGGTGACAAATTCTCAAAAGGATATTCAATCGTTCCTCTTTGATAACTGTTTAGTTCTGGTTGGTAGTAATCATTAAGAATAATAGATTGCTCATCATCAGTTCCTTGATCTAGAATAGCTTCCATTTCTCTGCCTATACCACTACCAATGGTATTAATTCCATTACTATCCATTAAACGAGCTATTAATAAAGGTTTGGTTGATGTTAATCCTCCAAAAACCCAACTTTCGTCATCGATATACAAATCTAATTTATCAAATACGTTATCGTCTACAATATTATCGGAAGTGCCACCTATTTTGTAATTCAGCTCAGTACCACCAGCATGTTCTAAACCGTCTTTGGCATAGTATGACAATTTACCGTCTCCAACATTGTAGGCAATATCCTTAGGTACCACAAATTGAAATTTGAATGTACCATTTGTGATAGAAACCTTTCCTTTATAAATTACTCTATTTTGTTCTTCGAAAGACATCGGAAAACTTTGCGGATCTTGGGCTAGCGTATTGTATTTGGATGATTTATCGTAAAATGTTGGAAAAAGTTCCCCATTAAAATTTTCAATTCGTTGATTATTTAAGTCTCTTATATCACCTTCAATAGTCACAAGTTCTAGAGCACCCAGAGTATCGTTGAACAGACCTACTTCTTTGTTATTGATTCGTGTTGTGACTACATTATATTTCGGGCTTAATAGCCTCATTGCGGGGTCAGCTAAAAGTATGAAACATCGTTTGTTAATTTCTTCAGAGGGGTCGGCATTTCTTGTTTGTCTGTATGCTTCGCCAAGTGTAGGAAGTTGTCCATTAGATTGTTTAAGTAGATTATTATTCAATAAATTAGAATTTAAATCGGTATTAGCACCGATGTAAACCACTCGCGTTGTTGCTATCATACCAACGGCACCACCATTAGGATTTAGGAGCATTAATTCTCCTGGCGATTCAATTTCAAGGTTGTCAATTTTGGCAAGTTCACAACTGGCAGTTATATAGAATGATAGCTTATCGTAATTTGTCCAATTTGAGATTTCAGGCCGAGTTACTACACGTTCATGAGCCATTCCATTTTCTCCTCCATGACCAACATAATTAAAAATTAGCGTTCCTTGTGAGCTGATCATTTTATTGATATCCTCGTTCACCTTCGGGTATTTATTTCCGCTACCAAAGGAGACTTGCTCATAGGCATCCATCCATATTTTTTTGATATTGTATTCTGGGCTTTGTTGCTGGATGATTTTAGCCATATTTTCAGATGGTTGTAGATGTCGATTCTGGTCTTCGTCATCAGCCAGAAATGTAATTGTTTGCATCCAATTACCTCTACTGTTAGTCGAGTTATAATTGATTATTTTATCAACGATTAGCTTAGCTTCAAAGTTGTTTGATGCTGGTAGCCGACCAACACCAATATCCAGACTTTCATCTCTTGATGATGTGCCCCAATTGCCCTCATTATCATCTAATATCGCATAATAATCATCTGAGCAGTAGGTTACTGGGGGATAATTACTCTCATAACTTTGATATATGGGGACAACATTTGTATTATTTGGTTCAACATCTTTGTAGTCATAGCTTGCATCTCCAAACAATAATAAATGTTTGAATGTGCGAATTGCTCCGGGTAGATTTCCTCGATCGTATAGTAATTTGGCAAAATCTCTAATAGCAGTTACGTCTTGTGAACCTGATGAAAATTCGTTGTAAATTTGATCTGTAACCGCAACAAATACTTCAAGATTATTATTTCTATGAAAATCCGCAAGTCGATTTGCTTGATCAATTAAATCTTTATGGGTAACAATGAGATAGTCAATATCTTTTATTCCATGCAGATTTTGATTTGCAATTTTTTCAATAAAATTAGGATTAGAAACATTTGATTTGTCAAAATGTATGTAATCTGGCTGATAAGTAGCAGAAATATTTTCTGCAGTAAAAAATGCATTATTTCCTTGTAATTCTAATTCCTGGATTGACGGATTTAGGTGATCCGTAACATTCCAAATGGCATGGTTTGGTTGATGATTAACTATTTTGAATCGTGTGTTTCCATCAAGATTTGATCGCTTTGTACTTATATTTTTTTGAGAACCGTAATACTGAATTGTTCTTGGAACAGTTATGACAAAATAGTCAATCCACGCTGCTGCTTCATTCCATGATTTAATGTAGTTGTATGATAATGATATTTGATTATCAGTAATTTCTTTCTCAATAAAAGTGGTTACTGGATCATCTGCAAATTTGTCATCATAGTCGCCACTTACAGAACTATATGAAATGTTAGCTAAAACAGAATTATTTAGACTGATTTGCATTCTATTTTGAAAACCCGATATTGACCGGCCAGTTGTAACTGTTTGAACACCAATTTTATCACCAACAACCATTCCTGGCAAGTTGTAACTATAGTCTTTCTGGGTTGTGTTTTGCATTTTGTCCCCCCACCATACTCTACCAGATTTTTGATGGTTTACCTCATTGCTCTCGTGATAGATAATATCTTCATATTGGTCTATAGTCTTTGTATAGGAAAGCCCTTGACCATTAGGAGTAGTTGTGATCCTTTTGCCATTCTTGCCGCCCCAATTCATGTAGTAATATGAAGCAACATCAAAATCATGACCTTGAGCAAAATAGGATTCATTTGTGGCGTTATATTTTATCGTTGTTGGATTTTTGGCATACCACAGGATGTAATCATCCTCGTCGAAGATATTGTTATTGTTGTTATCTTTAATAAATAGTGGATTTTCAATAATATCCTCAGGTCTTTCAGTTTCAATTAATTCGGGTAACATTTCACCGCCATTTCCATAAATTTTGAAAGTAGAAAGTGAGATAGTTTTAGGATCAATGTTATTCGATCGAAGAAATGAGTAATCAATTTTATGAACTCCGTCATCAGTTATGGATAATTTATAAAAGTCTCCAGTTTCAAAGACAGAATTGTAAGTCTGATCTTTCTTGTACTTGAAATTTGTGTTGTTGCTGTATCTTGGGCTTTGGTCGTAACGAATACTGAAGGACTTAATGTATTCAGTGGTGTTTTGATTTCTGCGAATCGGTGTTACATTCAAGTGAATCACTCGCCGACCCATATCGAAAGTAATAACCTTTTCAATTTCAAAATTTTCGGAGATGTATGGATGTAGTATTTGAGTGTTCATGCTTTCCAACTCAATGTCAGTTAGTTGAACATTAGAAACAGTCATATTATCACCTGGAATGCTAATGGTATAATAGGGCGTGAGGTAATTGTTATCTGAGGATAATTTTTCATAACAATCGACGCATTGAAACGGGGACAAAACTTGGTGGCTTTCAAGTTCACTATTGATTTGTACAGTTGGGTTTATCTTCCAATCAATGGAAATATTTTGAGCAGAAACGCCAAGCCATAAAAAAACACCAATTAAAATGCTGGTATTTTTTTTGGCGATATAGTTAAATTTCATAAAGTTCAATCTCTGTTTTGACAACTGATAGTTCTTTAACAATTTTAATTGATTTTTTATTGTTGTACTAACTAAAAGTTTTCAAATGTGTTACAATATTTAGTTTTAGTACGCGTATTTTTATAAATGTTATATCTTTGTGAATTACAATTATCAACTTAATGAGAAATTTTAAAACCCTAATCTTTTTTGCATTCGCATTCATTTTTTGTTTAGATGCAAATGCTCAAGATCCTGAATTTACCCAATTTTATGCTGCACCAGTGTATACCAATCCAGCTATGGCGGGAACAGGTACATGTAACGGTGGGGGAAGAGTTGCTCTCAATTATAGAAATCAATGGCCATCATTGCCAGGCACCTTCATCACGACAAGTGCAAGCTATGATCAACATTTTGATAATATCGGTGGTGGTGTATCACTTCTTTTATTAGATGATCGAGCAGGTGAAGGATTACTGAGATCTCAAACAGTGTCAGCGGGTTACTCATTTCAGTTAGAAGTTAATCGTAAATTTACCATGCGTTTTGGTATAGAAGGGCAATATGGTCAACGTAGTATAGATTGGCAAAGATTAAGATTTGAAGATCAAATTGACGAAAGCCTCGGGTTTATAAAGGAAACTGCTGAAACTTTTAATAATAACTCTGTTGGTTTTGCTAACTTTTCTACAGGTATATTAGGATATACCGAACGATTTTATGGTGGTATTGCTGTACATAATTTAATTGAACCCAATCAATCTTTTTTTGGAAATCCGGACGCTATTGTTCCCCGAAGATACACTGCACACAGTGGTTTAGTCATTCCACTTGACGGAAGAAAAAACCCTCAATCATCAATTTCTCCTAACGTATTATTTATGCTACAAAATAAATTTACACAAATGAACATCGGTTTTTACTACAACAAAGGACCTTTGGTTACTGGTTTATGGTTTAGACAAACATTTGGTGAATTTGGAAATTCAGACGCCTTAATGGCACTGGTAGGATTTAGAAAAGACAAATTTAAGTTCGGTTACAGTTTTGACTTAACAGTTTCTGATGCTAGATCAGCAGCTCCAAGCTCTCATGAGATATCTACAGGAATTGAATGGTGTGCCAAAAAACCAAATCGAAAATACAGAAGACTTACATGTCCAGATTTTTAATTGGAAACTTAAAATTGTATAATTGCACAATATAAATTACAGAATTTAGTTAATAAGAAAGTTCTCTTAATATGAAATTTAATAAACTTACAACGATTTTAATTGCTTCTTCGTTGCTATTCACAGTAGCATGTAAGAAAGAAAAATCTGCCAGCACTGGATGGAATTATAATGATTCCAAGTGGGGAGGTTTCGAAAAGCACGAATATTTAGGACAAGAAACAGGTCCCGGGTTGGTTCTTGTACATGGTGGTACTTTTACAATGGGTTCCTCTGAAAATGACGTAACTGTTGATCACAACAACATAGAAAGAAAAGTTACTGTTCCTTCCTTCTACATGGATGAGACTGAAGTAACTAATAATCAATACAGAGAATATGTATATTGGCTCAAAAGAGTTTATGTAGATTATCCAGAAGTTGGTATAAATGCATTGCCAGACACCAATGTTTGGAGAAATCGCTTAGCATACAATGAGCCATATGTTGATCTTTATTATCGTCATCCGGCTTACCAAGATTATCCTGTAGTTGGTGTGAGTTGGCAACAAGCTACTGCTTATGCTGCCTGGAGAACAGATCGTGTCAATGAGATGATTTTGATTCGAGAGGGTGTTTTAGAACCTGAGCCAGATCAAATGAATGAAGCTAATTTTAACACTGATGCATATTATGTTGGGCAAAGTGATGGTCTTACTTTTGGTAAACACCAAATGAAAGATTACCGAGTTAAGAGAGGTGGAACTCGACAGGTGAGAATGGAAGATGGTATAATGCTACCAGATTACCGTTTGCCAACTGAGGCTGAGTGGGAATATGCTGCTCAAGCAAATATTGGTTCTTCTACTTATGAGAACATCAATCAAAAGAAATTATATTCTTGGGAAGGTTTAACAGTTCGATATTCTGGTGGAGACGAGAGAGATCGTGGAAGATTCTATGGTAACTTCAAAAGAGGTAAAGGTGACCAAGGGGGTATAGCAAATAGACTAAATGATGGTGCTTTAATTACAACCGATGTTGCGTCATACTGGCCAAATGATAATGGTCTTTACAATATGAGTGGGAATGTTGCAGAGTGGGTGATGGATGTTTACAGACCTCTTTCCTATGAGGATGTTAGTGATTTCAACTCATTTAGAGGTAATGTTTTCGACAAGGTAAGTTTAGATGAAGACGGTATTGTTGATCTTAAAGATAGTCTTGGTAGAATTGTTTATGTGCCTGTGACAGAAGAAGAAAATGTAGGAAGAAGAAACTACAAACGTGCTGATAACATTGGTTACCTCGATGAAGAAACATACATGGACGGTGAGCAAGGTTACGAATATGGTGTTTCAACATTAATTGATAATCAAGCAAGAGTATACAAAGGTGGATCATGGAATGATAGAATCTATTGGGCTTCACCAGGTACAAGAAGATACTTAGATGAGGAACAATCACTCAATACACTAGGATTTAGATGTGCGATGCATAGAGTTGGTGCTCCATAAATAACAAATGAAATCAAAAAAAAAGGTTGGAGATATCTCCAACCTTTTTTTTTGATGTTATTTTATTTTACTTAACAAAATTCATTGTAAACTTCCTTTAAATGATTTGAAATCATCTCAGCAGATCTGCCTTCAATATGATGTCTTTCTACAAAATGAACTAACTCTCCATCCTTGAATAGTCCAATACTAGGTGATGAAGGTGGGTATGGAAGTAAATATTTTCTTGCTTGGTTAGTTGCGTCTTTGTCCTGTCCAGCAAAAACAGTATACAAATGCATTGGTTTTTTTTCACCTTTTAACGATTCAACCGCTCCAGGTCGGGCACTGCCAGCAGCACAACCACATACACTATTTACCACTAGTAAGGCTGTACCTTTAATTTCGTTTAAAGTATTATCGACCTGCTCCGTATCTCTCAATTCGGTAAAGCCATTATTTGTTAAATCAGCTCTCATTGGAGCTACTAATTCTTCTGGATACATATCAATTAATTTTTTTACAAATATGCAACAAAAGGGGTTAACGGTTTGTTTAATATAATATTAAATTTGTACTCAATTATTTATTAGAATGACGACAACATCAATCGCAAGATTTAAAGTTAAAGATATTTCACTAGCAGAGTGGGGTAGAAAAGAAATTGAAATTGCTGAAGCAGAAATGCCAGGTTTAATGGCACTAAGAGAGGAATATGGTGCTTCCAAACCTCTTGCTGGTGCTCGGATAGCAGGTTGTTTACACATGACAATTCAAACTGCTGTATTAATTGAAACTTTAACTGCACTTGGTGCGGAGGTTTCTTGGAGTAGTTGTAATATTTTTTCTACACAAGATCAAGCTGCTGCTGCTATAGCTGCTGCGGGTATTCCAGTTTTTGCATGGAAAGGTATGAACGAAGAAGAATTTGATTGGTGTATCGAACAAACACTTCATGCGTTTGAAGATGATAAACCATTAAATATGATTCTAGACGATGGTGGTGATTTAACTAACATGGTTTTGGATAATTATCCAGAATTAGTAAATGGTATCAAAGGAATTTCTGAGGAAACAACTACAGGAGTTTTAAGATTACACGATAGACACACTGCTGGCACACTTCCATTGCCAGCTATCAATATCAATGACTCCGTAACTAAGTCGAAGTTTGATAATAAGTATGGATGTAAAGAAAGTGCCGTAGATGCTATCAGACGAGCTACGGATGTAATGATCGCTGGGAAAGTTGCTGTAGTTGCCGGATATGGTGATGTAGGTAAAGGAACTGCAGCCTCATTATCAGGTGCAGGTGCTAGAGTTATTGTGACTGAAATTGATCCAATATGTGCTTTGCAAGCTGCGATGGATGGATATGAAGTTAAAAAAATGGAGAATGCCATTCCTAGAGCTCAAATTGTAGTTACTGCTACGGGTAATAAAGACATTCTTGTTGAAAAGCACTTTAAACTAATGAATGACAAAACTATTGTTTGTAACATCGGACACTTTGATAACGAAATAGATGTTGCTTACCTTAACGATAAGTATGGAGATACCAAATTTGAAGTAAAACCTCAAGTAGACGTATACAATATTGATGGTAACGAAATAATTCTATTAGCAGAAGGAAGATTGGTAAACTTGGGATGTGCTACCGGACATCCTTCATTTGTTATGAGTAATTCATTCACCAACCAAACACTTGCCCAGCTAGAACTTTGGAAAAATTCAGCCAATTATGAAAATAAGGTATATGTACTTCCAAAACACTTGGATGAAAAAGTTGCAGCTCTTCATCTTTCAAAAATTGGTGTTGAACTTGAGGAGTTAAGCCAAGACCAAGCTAATTATATTGGTGTTGGTTTGCAAGGCCCATACAAAGGTGAGCATTATCGATACTAGAACTGATTAAAAGTTAAAAGACTAGCGCCCAATTTCATATTTGAGATTGGGCGTTTTATTTTATACGTGATATTCCAGTAGTTCCTTTCAAAGAATATATAGCGTCTGCATTGAATATCTCATCAAATTTCAAATTTTCTTCCTTCAATTGAAAACCATAATTAGACAAAATATAGCGTTGTGTAACACCATTTATTCCACCATTATTTTTAGGGAAGATTATCAGATCGTCTCCCTTTTTAATCAGCAAATTACTAATCAATTCTTCACATACATATCCATCTTGATTTTGAATAAAAAGATAATCGATATCCTGTTTTTTTTGGAAGTCAGCAGCAAGTACATAATAAATACTTGATAGACTTTTAACAGTCAACCATTTAACGTTTGGTTTGGGTTCTGGATATAGTTTTATAGCACCACTTACTTTAGGAGATTTTTTTAATTCAGCATCTAAATCTAGTTTAATAGGAAGGAAAAAGGGTTTTGAGTATTCTTCAGTGGAGTAATCAAAGGCTAATTCGTTATTTTCTGCTAGATACTTTCCGCCGCCTGTTCTAAAAAAATTAATTCTGATAAGCTCATTTTTGGATGATTTGAGTGAGTGGATAAAAGTTTCATCTATCTGGAATGTGGGAGTCAGCTTATAAATTTCTATAGCTTCTTCAATTCGTTCAATATGTTCAAATATGAGAGGAATTTGTCCGTCAGTTATACGAATTGTCTCAAAAAAACCATCTCCATATAAAAACCCACGATTCATAATTAATTAAAAATTCCTGCAATAGTTGCTGTCATTAGGCATGCTAGTGTTCCGCCAATTAGTGATCTTAACCCTAATCTTGCTAATGTAGAACGCTGGTTAGGTGCAATTGATCCTATTCCCCCAATTTGTATTCCGATTGATGAAAAATTTGAAAAACCACAAAGTGCATAGGTTAGAATAACAATCGTTCTTTTTTGAATAATTTCACTTCCACCGCTAGCAATGATATCTTTTAGTGATAGATAAGCAATGAATTCATTGATTACTGTTTTTTCTCCAAGTAATTGACCAGCTAGGACAATATCATTCAAATCGATACCAATAATCCATGCTAGTGGAGCAAATAAATAGCCTAAAATCATTTGTAAATTAAATCCATCAAAAATCGTATTAGTTTTGATGACATCATTTAGAGAAGTAAATTTCCAAGATCCAATTCCATCAAAATCACCAATAATATTTATCAGTAAAAAATTGATTAGAGCTATAAAAGCTAGAAATACCAGAATCATACCTGCAACATTAACTGCTAGTCTTATCCCTTCTGTTGTCCCTAAAGAAATAGCTTCCAATGGGCCACTACCCATTTTTTCTTTGTTAATATCTAGATTTTGATTGACTTCTTCTGTTTCAGGAAAAAGTATTTTGGCACAAACTATAGCAGCAGGAGCCGATAGAATAGAGGCAGTTAAAAGATGTTTAGCAAATTCTTGTTGAGCTGCAATATCATCACCACCCAAAAAACCAATAAAAGCTGCGAATACACCTCCAGCTATTGTAGCCATTCCACCTGTCATCAAGCACATGATTTCAGAATTAGTCATCTTAGAGATATAGGGTTTTACTATCAGTGGAGCCTCAGTTTGTCCTACAAAGATATTGGCAGCTGCTGCAAGACTTTCCGCACCAGACAATCGCATAGTCTTACTAAGGACCCATGCAAAACAGTATACAATTTTTTGTAAGATACCAAGATAGTATAGAAGTGAGGTGAGTGCTGAAAAAAACACTACAGTAGGAAGAACTTTGAATGCAAAAACATATCCGATGGTATGTTCAACACGTCCTTCAGCACCTAATTTGAAAATTTGTGCAGAGTCAGGCCAATTCCCGAAAATAAATTGGGCACCTGCATCTGTAAATGAAAGTAATTGTGTGAAAAAACTAGCTAAAAATGAAAAAATACTTGATAACGAGATTTCTGTGAATGGAATTTGAATTTCCATGAACACAAATAATGCAAGTGTGAACTGAATCAGGATTCCAGTGATAACAAGCTTCCAATTGATGCTTTTTTTGTGTTTACTAAAAAGGTAAGCTATCCCCACAAGCATAATCAACCCTAAAATACCTCTAACTATCTCCATTCAAAAACAAATTGTTATTTGGCCGTAAATATAAATTAAATCACTTGACAGACCATTTAGTTATTACTTAAAAAATAGACTATGTAAGTAGTTAATGCATGTATAACATAATCAACTTGTTACATTTAAGTTTTAAACATAATAGTATACAAATTATTAACCGATATTGTATAGTAGTTGCTAGTTTTTACAAAATCTATACTAGGTATTAGATTTCATTGAATTAGTTCATCGACTATTTTTGTACATATTTAATTTAGGATATGCACGATCAGAAACCATATTCACCTATTAATAAGGTAAGAATTGTAACTGCTGCTTCATTATTTGATGGTCATGATGCTGCCATAAATGTGATGAGACGCATCATTCAATCGAGTGGATGTGAAGTTATCCATCTTGGGCATGATAGGAGTGCTGAGGAGGTTGTTAATACTGCTATTCAAGAGGATGCAAATGCAATAGCTATGACCAGCTATCAGGGAGGGCACAAAGAGTATTTTAAATACATGCGGGATCTTCTTGTAAAGAAAGGTGCACCTCATATCCAATTATTTGGTGGGGGAGGTGGAACTATTCTCCCTTCAGAAATTAAAGAATTAGAGGATTACGGAATTGCCAAAATTTATCATCCAGATGATGGTAGATCAATGGGGCTTCAAGGAATGATAAATGATTTAGTCCAAAAATCTGATTTCCCAATTGGTCTAGAACTTAACGGTGAAGTGGAGTCTTTCAGATCGAGAAATAAAATGGCAATCGCTCGAGTAATTTCTGCAGCTGAAAATTTTCCTGATGAAAATAAAGATTTTTTAAATGAAATAACTAACGAGGCCAAATCAATAGCCACTCCTGTCCTAGGAATAACAGGTACTGGGGGTGCAGGAAAAAGTAGTCTTGTAGATGAATTGGTTAGACGATTTTTAATCGATTTTCCAGAAAAAAATATCGCAATAATTTCTGTAGATCCCTCGAAGAGAAAAACTGGTGGAGCTCTACTTGGAGATAGAATTCGGATGAACAGTATTCGAAATGATCGTGTATACATGCGTTCACTTGCCACAAGACAAGCAAACCTTGCTTTGTCAGCTCATATTGATGTAGCTAAAGACATTTTAAAAGTTGCGGGTTATGATTTGATTATTCTTGAGACATCAGGAATTGGTCAAAGCGATACAGAAATTACAGATCACAGTGATGTAAGCTTATATGTCATGACACCAGAATACGGTGCAGCTACTCAATTAGAAAAAATTGATATGCTTGATTTCGCTGATGTGATTGCTCTCAATAAATTTGACAAGCAAGGTGCTTTAGATGCATTACGAGATGTAAAAAAACAATTTCAACGCAACCACAAACTATTTGACCAAAATTCAGAGGAAATGCTTGTTTTTGGTACAATAGCTAGTCAATTTAATGATCCGGGTGTGAATGCTTTATATGCCACTATTATTCAAACCGTAAAAAGTAAAACCACCGCAGAATTATCAACTTCATTTGATAGAAATCAAGAGTTGAGTGAAAAAATTTACATCATTCCTCCGAAGCGGGTACGCTATTTATCAGAAATTGCAGAGAATAATCGGAGTTACAATCAATGGGCAAAACAACAATCAGAGATTGCTCAAAAGCTATATGGTATTCATAAAACTATTTCGACTATAAAGGAAGCTAAACTTATTGATTCCGAGCGATTAATTAAGGATTTAAAAGAAACATATGAAAAGATAGCGTTAGATTTTGATCCAAAGCTTCAAAATCTGATCGATGAATGGGACCAAATTAAGGACTCATACTCAAATGATATATATACTTATATAGTTAGAGGTAAAGAAATTAATGTAAAAACAAAGACAGAAACGCTTTCTCATCAGAAAATAAGCAAGATTTGTTTGCCAAAATACCAAGCTTGGGGAGATATTTTAAGTTGGAATTTACAAGAAAATGTCCCCGGCAAATTTCCTTTTACAGCAGGTATTTATCCATTTAAACGTCAAGTTGAAGATCCAACGAGAATGTTTGCTGGTGAGGGTGGTCCTGAGCGTACAAATAAACGTTTTCACTATCTGAGTAGCAGTATGCCTGCAAAACGTTTGAGTACTGCATTTGACTCCGTAACATTATATGGAAATGATCCTGATTTTCGTCCAGATATTTATGGAAAAATAGGTAATGCTGGTGTGAGCATCTGTTGTCTTGATGATGCAAAAAAACTATATTCAGGCTTTGATTTAGCTGATTCAAAAACTTCTGTTAGTATGACCATTAATGGTCCTGCACCAATGTTACTAGGTTATTTTATGAACGCTGCTATTGATCAGCAATGTGAAAAATATATCAAGGAACATAATTTAGAAGAATCTGTTCGTAAGAAAATAGCAGATCATTTTTCTAAAAAAGGAATCACTCAGCCTCAATATCATGGTGAATTACCGGAAGGGAACGATGGTCTGGGATTAATGCTTCTAGGCGTTACGGGAGATATGGTTCTTCCTAAAGATATTTATAACACGATAAAAGCAGATACACTAAATCAAGTTCGTGGAACAGTTCAGGCAGACATACTAAAAGAGGATCAGGCTCAAAACACATGTATTTTTTCTACTGAATTTGCACTCCGTTTAATGGGAGATGTACAACAGTATTTTACCAATCATAAGGTAAGAAACTTTTATTCTGTATCTATTTCAGGTTATCATATTGCTGAGGCAGGAGCAAATCCTATTACCCAGCTTGCTTTCACGTTAGCTAATGGTTTTACGTATGTTGAATACTATTTGAGCAGAGGAATGGATATCAACGATTTTGGACCAAATCTTTCTTTTTTCTTCTCTAATGGAATAGATCCTGAATACGCTGTAATTGGAAGAGTTGCGAGAAAAATATGGGCAAAAGCAATGAAGTTAAAATACCATGCAAATGAGCGTAGCCAGATGTTGAAATATCACATTCAGACTAGTGGTAGAAGTTTGCATGCACAAGAAATCGATTTTAATGATATCAGAACTACGCTTCAAGCTTTGTACGCTATTTATGATAATTGCAATTCTTTACATACGAATGCTTATGATGAGGCAATCACTACACCCACTGAGGAAAGTGTTCGAAGGGCAGTAGCCATCCAATTAATTATTAACAAAGAACTTGGTCTTGTTAAAAATGAGAATCCTTTGCAGGGTTCTTTCATTATAGAAGAATTGACGGACTTAGTGGAGGATGCTGTACTTTCAGAATTTGACCGAATTACAGAACGAGGCGGCGTTCTTGGAGCAATGGAAACCATGTATCAACGAAGTAAAATTCAAGAAGAAAGTCTGCATTATGAAACGTTAAAACACAATGGTGATTTTCCAATTATTGGTGTGAATACATTCTTAAATAGTAAAGGGTCGCCAACAATTTTACCCAAAGAAGTAATTCGAGCAACAGAAAATGAGAAAAAGATTCAAATCAAGACACTTGAAGATTTAAAAACATGCTACAAGTCAGAATCTCAAAATCAGCTAAAACAAGTTCAGCAAACAGCTTTGAATAATGAAAATCTTTTTGAATCATTGATGGAAGCATGTAAGGTGTGTTCTTTGGGACAAATCACTTCTGCTCTTTTTCAAGTGGGAGGGCAGTATCGCCGAAATATGTAGTCGTTTTATGGGCTTTATGTTAGCTTTGTGAATCATGAAGTCAGTTCAATCTACGTTTATTGTAATTCTCCTTATTTTTTGTCAAACAGCCTTAGCGTGGGGACCAACAGGACACCGAGTAGTTGGTTATGTTGCACAACAACATTTGACAAAAAAAGCCAACAAGAAAGTTAACGAAATCTTAAAATTCTACTCATTAGAAATGTGTGGTAATCATATGGATTTTATTAAGTCTGATACAAATTATATGCACATGAACAGTTGGCATTATGTCAGTATTCCCGATGGAATGCATTATGATGAATCAAGTAAAAATCCAAAAGGAGACGTGATCGCTACTATTGAGCAAATAATAATAGAGTTAAAAACAAAAGAGTTTAACGTTTTTGAAAATGAGGAATTTGCTATTATGGCACTCGTTCACATGGTTGGAGATATTCACCAGCCTTTACACGTTGGCTTAGCTGAGGATCGTGGGGGAAATAATGTGAGAGTAGAATGGTTTGGTAAAAGAACAAATTTACATCGCATGTGGGATTCAGAATTGATTGATCATTTGAATCTGAGTTACCGTGAGTTGGGTGATCATATTAATAGAGATATTACACCTGCTCAAGTAAAAATTTGGCAAAAAACTTCCGTGAGAGATTGGGCTAAAGAAAGCCAAAAACTTCGTGCAGCATGTTATGACTTTGGTGACAAAAAGAAATTAGGTTATAACTACAGTTTCAGACATACCAAAACTATTCAACTTCGATTAGAACAAGCAGGTGTTCGACTAGCAGGACTGTTGAATGAGATTTACGGTTAATGGATGTGAAGATTCACAGCCAATAAAGCTACAATTAGCCCAATACCAATTGCGATTAGTTTATTTTTTCCGTAAGAGTGACTCTCGTTATTTTCAAAAAGGATGGTGGTGCTTATATGAAGAAAAACACCAATAACTACCGCAATAAGTGTACTAAATACTTCAGCATAATCGATTAATTGATTTCCAATTAGCATTCCCAATGGAACCATTAGCGCATAAAGAGTTATCCAAAAGTAATTGGTTTTTTCTTTCGAAAATACACTCTTTAGAACTACGGCTAGAGCAAAAGCTGCAGGTAATTCGTGTAGTCCTATGGCAAATACAAGGTTGTTTTGTGTTGCTTCAGAAAATGCATCACCACCTATACCCAGACCCTCAATGAATGCATGAAGACTTAAAGCTAGAAACACTGAAACAGGAAACCCTTTTTTGAATTCATGAAAGTGAAGATGACCGTGTTCGATTCCTTTTGTAAAGAAGTCAAAAATAATTTGTAGAAAAAATCCAGCCAAAATATAGTAGCCCGCTTGATGACCTATTTTCTCATATACCTCAGGTATAAGATTTAGAATAGTAATAGAAATCAAAAATGCACCACTAAATGCTAAAAATAATTTTAGTTGGCGAGTTTTTGTACTCTGTAGAGTTAGTCCAGCTACACCTCCCAGAAATGGAAAAAAGAAAAGCAAGAAAAGCCACCAAAATTGCATTGGTGCAATTTTAGTCAATAGTTGCGACTTCAGTGATAGGTTTTTTAGATAAAAGTTATATCAACAAAATCAAATATCTAAATAAGCATAGGCTAATTTGATAGTGCCGTAGTCTATTTTACCACCTAGTTCTTTAAATAGGATACTCGATTTAATTCGTCCATCAGGGCTATAATTTTCCTCGTTTCCGTTATCTGCTTCGGTGTATATTTTTTGGATACGATCCATGAGGACATCCTCTGGTCTGTATGCTTCAATATTGACTTCAGGATAAGAGTCTGATATTTTCAAAATGTGTCCTTGAATTGTAGTAATGGCCATTCCTCGATGTTCACTAATCTCATGCAAGGATTTTCCCTCTTTGATAAGTTCAATTGTTTGCTGATAGGTATTAATTTTTTTTTCTTTGGCTTGTGTTTTAGCTTTTTGTTTTTTGATTTCATTTGGATCGGTGGTTCCTCCACTCGCTACAATATGACACTTCCATTCCTTTTCAAAATCACTTTCCGATAAGCTATCGATTTCATCGCTTAATTCTTGGAAACGTTGATCAGCCTTAAGAGCCAATGCATCTACTTCGATTGCCATTCGGTTGATTCCTAGTAGTTTGAGGCCATCTAAATCCTTTAGCCGAGAAAGTGCAACATACCCTTGTCCAGGTTCAAAAGCCTTACTCAAATTAATTTCTGCAGCTTCTAATGTCATGCCTTGGCTTTTGTGTACAGTAATAGCCCAAGCTAATCTAAGTGGGACCTGTTCAAAACTCACCAATGGAGTACCTTTTTCATTATTGATAGACCAAATATCAGGCTTTGCTAAAATTTTACGCTTGTCCATAAGTTGAACCAAAGGAAAAGGGCCATTATCATCTAAATCTTTTTTGAAATCGACTACAACACCCAACGTACCGTTCATGATAGAATTTTCGTGATTGTTTTTTAGAAACATCACTTTAGCTCCTTTTTTTAGAACTAACTTGTCTTGAACTATCAAAGATTTTACGAAGGATTCCATCATTTTCTGATTCCCTTTTTTTGTTGCAAAAAATTCCCAATTTTCCTCC
>JADHMR010000020.1 GCA_016779945.1 Bacteroidia bacterium
TTAGGCAGGCAATAGCCCCCGTAACCAAAGCTGGGGTTGTTGTAATGATTTCCAATCCGCGGATCCAGTCCAACCCCTTCAATGACCTGTTTGGCGCTAAGCCCGTGCGACTCACAATAGGAATCCAACTCGTTGAAATAGGCCACCCGCATGGCCAGGTAGGTATTGGAAAACAGCTTAATGGCCTCCGCTTCGGTGCTATCCGTGAACAAAACCGGAATGTCTTCCTTCGGCTTTTTAGCCCCTTCGATGAGCAACTGAGCAAAAACTTGGGCTCGCTTCGACTGCTCTCCGACCACAATACGAGACGGATACAAGTTATCATATAACGCTTGGCCTTCCCGTAAAAACTCAGGCGAAAACAGCAAATTCTCTGTTCCAAACTCTTCTTTAGCTTTGGCTACATACCCGACTGGCACGGTAGATTTAATGACCATTACGGCATCTGGGTTAATGGCCATCACCTGCTGGATCACCGCTTCCACCGATGAGGTATCGAAATAATTGGTATCCGGATCGTAATTGGTGGGAGTAGCGATGATGACATAATCTGCATTTTCGTAGGCAGCTTTCGGATCAGTAGTGGCCTTTAGATGGAGTGTTTCGTTCGCGAGAAAATGCTCTATTTCCTTATCGGTGATAGGCGACTTTTTGCTGATAATGAGGTCAACCTTTTCTTGGATAATATCCAGAGCAACCACTTCATTCTTTTGAGCTAGAAGTACAGCAAGTGAAAGTCCTACGTATCCGGTACCGGCGATGGCTAGTTTCATGTGTTTAACTTTTGAATTCGTTTAGTATTTACGTTTTACTTGAAGGGTATGTGATAATTAATATCGGTAAAAAGAATGTGGAATATAAGGTCGATTTATCTTTGTTAATACTAACAAACTGAACTGATTGATAAATACAATTACTTATTGATATTGACTTTTTAACATTTATCATGAAATTTTGTATAAAAATTTAAATATTAATTATTTTGACGCTTCAGAAATATGCTTCTCATCCTTCACCTAAAACCCCTTCATCGCATTTTTTTGTGTCGATGATGTAGTTGCTCCAGGCGGCGAGGTCTTTGTAGTCCGCCTGTGGAAATAATTCAGCCAGTTCTTGTTCAGACAAACCGTCAAGCTCACCGTAGCTGAACGAATGCGCGGCAAACCCCTGCACGTACCCATTTACGGTATTTCGCGATACCCCCAGCTGACGGGCAATATGGCGATTGCTGCATCCTTTGCCTTTTAATTGAATGAGTTGTTTAAGGTCCATAATGTCGATTCGTTGTCCTGCCATAGATGTTTTTAATGGCAAGGTACACATTATGGAAAGTGGCACAATGACGGCCGCCCCGAGCGAAGCGATCCCCACGAAGTGAAACAATTTGAAGATCAACTACCTAAATGGCACAATGATCTCCGAAACGACTGGCACAACATGCTCCGAAATGGGTGGCCCAATGATCCCCGAAATAGCCAACCTCTGCTTGCCGAAGATCTGCGGTATGTATTTGCTACTGATCGCCGTGATGATACCCCAGAAAAAGGGTGGAAGCGCTGGCAGGCGGTATGTGAGAAATGGAAGGGAAAGTACCGACGGTTTGCCACGCTTAAGAATGAACTAAGATATCAGGCTAGCTTTACCTATCTAAACTATGATCCACGCATGCGGTCGATGATCTATACTACGAACTGGATTGAACGGCTCAACAAAGACTTTCGAAGGGTGTTAAAAGCCCGTAATTCGATGCCGGATGAAGACTCGGTGATTACCCTGTTGGGACATGTAGCCATCGACAAGCGGTGCTACCGAAGAAAAGTCCCCAAACTTAAATATGAGACTAACTTGTTTCCTCCAATGACGGATACCAACTAATTTAGAAAATAACTACGTTGCTAACCTACACAAGTAAGACTCCCAGACGCACTAATTGGGTAAGTACCCTCTTCAGAGAGATCCTTCACTCCGCATAAGCTTAGTTCAGGATGACAGGGGCCTTTATTACATCCCTAAGCTGGGCGAGATGTTTTTTGGCCAGTTCGTAGGCCTTGTCCACATCTCCTTTGGCGAAATCCATGTCTTCGTAGTGGTAGCCGATCTCATGGCCCATGGAGGCGATTTCCCGGATCACCCCTTCATCAAACGACTGCGGAACCATCCTGAAATGTAGGTTCCCACCACTCCCATTTCATGTTGTATTTGGGCGAACTTGAGGTGAAGTTTTCGGGAATCTACATCGTAGCGGAGGAGTATTACTTTTTATACTCCAAAAACTTTAATAGCTATATTTTTTGAAATACTCCTTAGAGCCAACTGTACTAGCAGGATAATTTTCTATAAAATACTCAAGAAAAGCTGTTAAATCGATTTTATCATTTAATAGATTCGTACGTTTATCAGACCAATGGCTTTCTTTGTTTGTCTTGAGAATTTCTACTCCTTTTTCAATGGATTTTAGTTGATCTGATTCAGACTCTGTATAGTTAAACACTAATCCATATTTATGTTCTTGCTCATCTGTATAACCTCTCCCCTCATTGTCCAAATATACAGCCGGTACTCCAAGCACAGCCGATTCAGATGCCATAGTTGCACTTTCCCCATAGAACATCGATGAAAAAGCTAATACATCATGAATGCGATGTTTTGGAATATTCAATTCATATTTTTTTAACTTATCCGGCAGTTTACTCTCAGAACTAATAAATACTTTACAAAATTTCGAGAATTCCCGTACTGCATTAATTTTATTTTCGAGAGTTAAACCTTTATGTCCAATGTCATGAACTGCTCCCCACCCTACAAACCTAAGTACACAATATTTTTCATTCTTTTCAATGCCCAAATATTCATAAATCGAATCATTTGGATTGAATACATTAGGATGTAAATAGCTTAATTCCATATAAGAGGGAAACCTCATCTGTTTTTTCCCAAAATCTTTCTTGAAACAATCAGGTGTTAGTATATGATTTGTAAAAGGCCTGTATAACATCTGACCAAATGTAGCATTTTCAGTGTCATCTATCGCAATATGTGGTTTTCTCAACATTGAAGACACATGAGCGCAATAGGGTGATGCGAAACTTAAAAAAAAGTCCGGTTTCTCTCTCCTTGCGATTTTGTACAAATCATAATCTGCTGTTATTGTATAAAGTACTTTCCCAATAATTCCACTTGCTCCCTTGCCCCGGTTAAAATATTCTAAATTGAGTTGCTGTAAGAGATACTGTGCCATTTCTTTATCTCTTGATGAAACTATAACAGAATGGCCTTTTACCTTTAATCGTTGAATTAAATTTTTAAAATAATGAACGTGCGCAGGGTGGCCTATATCGATAAATAATTTCATTCTCTTTCATTCAAATAAGTAGCTAATGCCAATAAAATCCAAGCCTGATTCCAACGCATATAGTTAACTTTATTTGTTAGGAGTGGCCATTTCTGATAATAAAAGTTACCCCGTTTATCTTGCATGTTCTCTATTGTCCAATCAGCTATTTTTTCAGCAAAAGGAAGAAACCTATCATCATAATCCTTGAAGAGACTAAATGTAATGATACCCTGACTCTGGTTATGATTGTCAACAGGCCATTTTTTGGGAAATCGCCAGTAGCACCAACCATCCTTATGGAATTGCTGCTCATAATAAAAACTTAAGCCTTTCTTTATTTTGTTCTTGGCTTCACTACTCATTTCAATGTTAGTGTATTTGTAGAGTCTCAATAATGACTCCAATACATAACCTTGGTGAAAATCAATTTGCTTCTTTGGCTTTCTGGATTCAAAATCAAAACTGTAATACCAGGAACCATCATCGTTCTGATGATGTAAAGTAAATTTTAAAACCTCTTCTATGTACTCAGTATATTTTGAATCCTTATTTACGAAATCTGAATATGCTAATACTTCTGCTGCTAATAAATTTGCATTTACAGTAAGATCTTTTTTGACCGATGTATATGAAAAACAATATCCATCGTCTCCTTTATATAAGTGAACATCATTTAAAACAAATGCTGTGCAACTCTCTAAAGCATCTTTTACTTCGTAATTTTTAAAGCTCTCATAATAGGCCAAAAACGCCCTTGCAATAAAACCAGTAACTACAACACTTGGTGTGTAAGCTGGCACATCACTTCCATCTTTCTTGGGCCAATAATAATTATATCCCCAGCAATTTCCCGAATATCCTTTACTCGGATTATTTTTTAACCAATCAAAGAAAAAATGAGCTTTTTCTTCAACTTCCTTATGATCGAGAATATTATGATTTGATAATAAAGAATATGAGTGAAGAAAAAGCCCGTAACCTTTAGGATTAATATCTTTCTTTACCCCAATTAAGGGTCTAAAATTTATGGGGGATCTTTTAACCACCTGATTTATCAAAAATGATGGTATTCGTCCAAATTTTTTAAATGGAATAGGGGAACTGTGAGAATCATAGAGGCTATAGCCAATATATCTTTCCTCAGCACAAAATTGTATTAACCTTTTTATCGATACTTTAATGATTTCATTCGGCATAATTTTACCGATTAGTAAATGATTGTTTGTTTTGTTTTAATAGAGGTCAAAACATCAAAGGTCATTTTAGTTGTCCAGTAAATATCCTCAAAAGAGATGGGGGTCTCCTCCCCTTTTTTAATACACTCTAAAAACCTGCTTATTTCTTCAGCGTGCCCTTTGTCCATATTGGATTTCATTTTTCTCTTCTTTTTGCCATAAATAACTAATTTTTGATAATCATTCAGTACACAGGAAATGCCATTACTGTGCACCTCAAGATATTCCTTATCGAGAGCTTCATTACCGTTAGCATAATAATTTATGTTTGCTATGGAACCGTTCTTGAAACGAATTATCAATGAGAGAGTATTATTTAATTTAAGAGGATCCTCTACTGCAAATGCGGATAACGTATCAGGTTTAGAATTTGCCAAAAACATACACAAATCAATGAAATGGCATACCTCACCAATAACTCTTCCGCCACCAATTTCTTTATCTTGAGTCCAATGATCAGAATCTATTGGTCCCAAATTAACCCGATAATTAATGGTTTTAACAGAATCAAATCCAAGTACTTTGGTTATCTCTTTTATTTGTGGTGCAAATCTTCGGTTAAACCCAACCATTAAATGAGTTTGTCTTCTTGAATACTCTTCACTTATTTCTTCTAATTCCTCTTCAGTAAGACAAAGTGGTTTTTCTACAAATACGTTTTTATTAGCCTTTATAGCTTCTTTCACATATTTAGCATGGCTGTCATGTCTGGTAGCAATAAATATCGTATTAATATCTTCATTATTGATTACTTCCGAACCATCACAAGTAGCATTTTTAAAATCATATTTACGGGCTACATTAGTTGCATTGTTCCCTGACTTTGTAGCAACTGATACAAGGTTCGACTTCCTCTGTACATTTGGAATAAGAAACTTTTGAGCAAAAGATCCAGCTCCAATGAATCCTACACTTAAATTTTCATTCTTTTTAACAGAAGCCTCTCCAAAGTTTATAACTTTTTTCGTCTTAACATTCTCATGATCATACTTCAAGATCATACCTAAATATGGCTCAGAATCATTAGTAATAATATCGTAAGCTTTCTTAGCATTCTTAAACCCGAAATCATGAGTAATTATTGTTGAAAGGTCAATTTTGTTCTGAGCCAGTAAATCTACATATGCCTGCATATTCCGGTTTTCGGTCCAACGCACATAACCCACCGGATAATCATGACCTTTTTCTTCATATTCTGTATCATATCTTCCTGGACCATAAGAACAAGACATTCTAAGATCCAGTTCTTTATTATAATAGATGTCCCGATTGAAATCTGTGGAAACTCTACCGACACTTATTACTTTTCCTTTTTTTCTTGAGACGGCTCCTGCAAGATTCACGGGATCATTGGAACTTGTTGCTGCTGTTATTATTACAGCATCTGCTCCAAAGCCACCACAATAATTAACTATTTGCTCTTCTATCCCTTCGTGATCTCTATGAATTGCTAAATCAATTCCATTTTTTTTGGCTAATTCTACTTTTGATGGATCAATATCTACACCTATTGTTCTTACACCCGCGGCATTCAGTATTTGAACAGCTATTTGACCCAACAAGCCAAGCCCTATTATAACACAATATTCTCCTAACCTGACTTCAGACTGGCGTACACCCTGGATTACTATCGAGGCAATAGTCGTGAAAGCAGCATAGCGTAAATCAACAGAGTCTGGGATCTTAACACATAGATTTTCTAAAACGGAGACTACTTCGGCATGTACTGCTCCTTGGCCTCCACAGGCTACAATATCTCCGACCTTGAAGTTTTCAACCCCTTCTCCCACCTCTAAAACTTCTCCAACACTACTATATCCCAGAGGTGAAGGTGCATTAAGCTTATTCATTACTAATGAATATGTTTGCCTTATACCCATTTTCATAACCGTATTAAGAACTTGCTTAAATTCTTTGGGACGAGCCTTGGCTTTACCAATATAACCTAATCTAGCATCCCTGACCGACCGTCCTTCCGTTCCTGCACTTATGGCTGAATAAAAATTCTTAACCAATAACGTATTTTTCTGAACCATTGGTGTAGGAATATCAAGAAGCTCCATCTCACCATCTTTCAAGTTTTGTGTTAACTGTTTCATTAATTTATTCTTTTTCTCATTGATCTGTTAAAAATTGGTTGTAAGATATATCGCATGATATTCCTGTAAAGTAATAACAATTTGGATTTAAAAAATGGATATCTATAGGTTTCATTCTTCCTTTTAAAATATTCTAAATCATTATCTATATCCCCTTTATACTTCATCTTGTTAACATTAAAAATCTCTTCCTTGGCATAATGATAAAGTTCTATATCAAGGCGATTATTATACACTATCTTGTTCTGAATATCTTTGTCAAGTTCTTTAAAATTGAGGGTACTTTTTTTTACTTCCGTAGTATTTTTTCTTTCGTATTGTACATTCCAGAAAATTTCAGGATAACTATTTTTTAACAAGAGAAGTGATACATCGAATTCCTCTACAATACCAACAAAATCTATTTTTTTGTTCAGAATTCTCTTTGCTTCTAAAACGTCCTCACTCCCAGCTAATCGAACTGTTTGATAGTTGTCAAACCTATTATCTGAAATAAAATCTGAGATATCCCAATTTATGCCCATAACCTGTCTTTGGTAATTTATATGGGACATATATCTTTGAATGGGATCCCTCAGGAAACTTAGATAAATAATACTATTCTCAATTGCTTCCTCATACTCTGCAAATACTCTCGTTGTGTGGCCACCGATACCTTGGATAAAAGGTAAATAACGACTAAGATCTAAAAGATCATCTTTTGTAAAGTACTTACCCGGCTCATTTGACCAATAATACCATGATCGAAGATTTACATAGAAAGGTAAATTATTCTGAATCAAATGATGAAGGGTAATTCCCCCACATTTTTCAATATGAATAAAACATATAAATTTTCTTTGATTCATAACTTCACTTCAAAGGAAAAATAGATTCATTGTTGTAATATTGTATATTGAAATAATTTAATACTTCAGACATTTTATCATGCTCTTTCTTGCTAATTTCTTCTTTCCATTTAGACAACTGTTGTTCTATATCTCTTGAAAAATTGTCATTTTTAACTGTTGCACTCGGCTCCTTTATTTTTTTAAATATTTCATGAGGAACCTCTATGTTCCAAGCCTTAAATATTCTATCAATCTCATTTCGGGGATTACCCACGAGATCTTCATAAAAAACCGTAATCCAATCTTGGTTATTACGAGGGTTCTCAAGAGTATATTTGTTAGCTAAACACCATGTCGCAATTAGGTTTCCTTCAACCGAACCTATTGCTTTCAGGAAGCTTCTATGATCTTGATAAATTTGACTGAAAGGAGTGTCAGGGATTTCAAAATTTGATTTCTTTTCTTTCCATGCTCCGTGTTTTAATTGTGATGAAACTACTGCAAAAGGATGCCTTACTAAATATATTGGCTTGTATTTAAAATTGAACCTTTTTGTTATCCAAGGAAGTAGCGCGTTACCCCTGCAAAATTTTACAATTAATCTTTCAGCATCAACATAACTTGATATATTCAAATGAGAAGTAGTATGGTAGGTTAACTTTTTCCCTGATAAAATCTTTAGGAAAAAGATATGTGCTTCATCCCAGCTCTCGTCCTCCGGAATAAACTGCCTCCACCCAAATTTTATATTTCGTAACTTTTGATAAACCTTTGGATTAATAGGTTCCCAGATTAGCGTTGTTTTAGGAATTGTGTTTATCATCTGGGATAACCATGTGCTACCTCCCCTTGGTTCACTAAAAATGAGTAAGTTTTCAACTGGATTAAATGTCTTGAATGCAGATAATGCCTTAATAAATGGATATTGTATTTTTCTCCACGGTCTATTCATGAATTTCCTAGCAACCTTTTATAAATATCCACATAATTTTCAATTATACTTGGCCAGTATGTTTTAGATAGTATCTTATTTCTCAACTCATCATCAAATTTTACTTTTTGGGTAAGAGACATAATAATTTTTTCAGAAAGTTCGTGCTCGTTTTCACTCTTAGTATTAAATGGAATAAGGTATTTGTCGCCAGTCTTATCAAGAGAAAAAGCTTCATTAAATTCTTCAAGCACTTTGTAGTATCCAATAGCAGGAGTTCCGGCTAAAAGTGACTCTATATATACTTGACCAAAGCTCTCACTTAAACTCGGCACCACTAACAATTGACTTCTACTCAACCATTTTATGACTTCTTCATTCGGGATCATACCTGTCATCTCATATTTAATATCTAAACGCCGGCAAACATTTTCAATTTCGCCCCTTAGGGGTCCTTCTCCTATCCAAACTATTTTGTTTATTCTGTTTTTTATTGTTTGGAGAGACTTTAAAAGTATGTCCACACCCTTAATGGGAAGGAAAGCCCCTGCAAAACATATCAATCCTTTTTCTGTTGGGCACTCAAGCTCTTTAAGCTTTTGTAAGTCATACTTAATGCCATTATATACCACTTTTTCATCAGTAGTCCATTTTATACCAAATTCCAGCCCTTGTTTTCTTACAGATTTTGAAACATGAATAACATAATTGACCTTCGAAAGTTGGTAATTGATATTCTTTTGGAGCAATCTAAGTTTATCATCAGATTTACAATTTACTAGGGTGGAATAACTATGAATATGGGCAATAACTGGTACTTTTATGTTTAAAAGACGTACTGCCAATGGGAATTGATTGGTTACATGATTCAAGTGAATTAGATCAAAATCGACTTTTCTTGCTATATATATAAGAAAATAAACTGCATATATAAGTCTAAGCTTATCTTTTAGAAGCTTGATCGCTAAAACCTCTCGAAAATTGAATAAAACTTTGTATGTCGTAAGTAGGAAACATATAAAAGAAGCCCCCAATCCATATATTTCGATTCCATTAACCTTCTTATATCTTTCATAATATTTACCCTTTGCAGCTATAGCAAAACTAATCGGTTGCTTTTTTAACTCCTTTGCTAATCCCCAAACTACGTTACCAAGTCCACTGTGCTGTTTTGCACCGAGATATGCTGGCAATGAACCAATTATAAGTACATCATATCTTTTACTAATCGAACTTTTATGAGCCATTTTACAAATGGGATTTATCAGTGTGAGTAGGTTTATAATTGAACAATTCTATCTCTTTTTTAAATACTTTTTTAATGATTGTAATATCTTTTTGGGATAGGACTTCAGTATAATCCTTGTGTTTCTTCTCTCTTGATTTATTTTTTGTGTGCACAAGATTTGGAATATTCTCAATCTGCAATTTTTCTTTTATATCCTCCATAGCTTCACCTAAATGCTCAAACTGATATACTTTATCAACTAAGATATTATCGTTCAAGTCTGCATATAATCCCCATCCGCCTTTCTCCCTTAGCAGTCGGCTCCTGTAGCCACCCACAAAATCACTCAAACTCTCCTTTTTTTTACTGTTTCTATAAATCCAATAGTAATAAGAAATTATTTTATCAAAGGGATTCCGCTCAAAACAGAATTTATAATATTCTTTCCATTGGTCTTTGCTGATGCAGTTCCTGACTTCCAAAGCTGGCATGTGATTATGAAATTTTTTGGCTTTCTTAAGTTTTATCAGAATTCTTAACCAGTCTTTAATGTTATATTCATTATAATACTTCAAATAGTTTTGTGCACCCCTGTATTCAAGTTCTGCTCTTTTTTTTTCATCTTTTGGTGATATTGGAGTAATCACATCATTGGGTCCACAGAACTCAGAAAGAGCTATTTCGACGCTTGTCCCAGCAGTTTTGCGGGTCTTAATAAAAATAAACTTATGCTTGTGGGAAATTATCATAATTTATTTACGAATTGATGCTCTATGGATATATACTCTATCTTGTGATTTTTTGGCCAAAAAAATATAAAAGTAAATATATACGACATCTCATTTAATAAAATTACAAGCATATTTGAAAGCATGATGTGTGGCAAAAATTGTTTTCGAAACAACGTTCTTATGAATAACACCAAAAAATAAAACAATAAAAAATAATAGTTTTTCAGAAGTATAGATGAAAGTACACAGATTATTAAGAAGACAAAGGTGTAGCTGTTTCTAAAAAAATAAAGCCATTGATATTTATTAAATATATTATCTCTCAGCCCTACTATTCTGTATAGTGTAGAACCCCTCAAATTCCTGAAGATCATTTTTTTTATATTTTGACGGGGAGAAGTTGTATGATGTATTGCAAGCATCTCTTTTTTTCTATTAAGAAAAACGCCTTTTTTGGCTAACCTGAGGGCCATATCAACATCCTGATGGCGACGCATTTTATTTTTCATGCCCCCTACCTCAGTCCATAAAGATTTTTTTATAAAAAATAATCCGCCAACTTTATAGTCGGTAATATCTTCCTTTAAATTGAATGCTCTTTTTTCAGAAACTACTTTTTTATCTTCAAAATTATCGTAATTTCGATTAATCCAATTGCCGGTTAAGAACTCTTTTTTAAGCCCGTCATGTTCAGAATAAAACTGATTAAAATTTTCAGCTTTTAATTCCATATCGCCATCTAAAAATAAAAGTGTATCTCCCCTGGATTCTTCTGCCCCGACATTTCTTCCTATGGCAGGATTACTTTCTCCGGTTATTTTAAAAATCCTTGTCTTTGGAAAGTTTTGTGCCCTATTTATGCTATCATCGGTTGATCCTGAATCAACATATATTACCTCATATAAATTAATACCACATTGTTCTAAGCTCTCATAGACGCTTTTCAGGCACAAAGTAAGTTTCCACCCTTCATTTTTCCCAATTATTATAATTGACAACATATCTTTATTTATACTTATAAATTGTTTTATACATGTATGGAGGTATCCCTTTCTCATCTTTAGATCTATCACTTCTTTTAGTAAAAATACTCAAACCCACCATTATGCCTGTAAAAGCAAAAAATGGTTGATTTCCATCAATAATACCGCCACTGAACATAGTATTTATAAAATAATATACCCACCCACATGCAATAACTTGCAAATACTTGTAGCTTTTATCTTCTTTCAGAAGATTGATCAGAGTAATGTACCCAATTCCAGACATCAATAAAAGAGATACGAACCCTACAATACCATAATCAAGTACGAACTCAATAATGATATTGTGCGGATAGCTTTCCAAAGAATTCCAAATATGTTTCCCCCAACCGCCGGGACCCAACCCGGTAATAAAGTGACTTGGTAAATATTCAAAAAATACAATCCAGCGATAATATCTTTGAATTGACCGTATTTTGTTTGGTTCCAAAATAGAAGCAATACGCTCATATAAAGGCAGATTACCTATATCAAAGTTTATGACTATAATCAGTAATATTCCAATTACGTATAATGTCCATTTCAGTACTGATTTTTTTTGTCCTCTGTAGAACAAGTAAAGTAAGATAGTTGACAGCATTGATACCAAAGGCCCCTTTGATCCCGAAAGAAAGAGCCAATATAAACCTACAATTAAAAAACCAACGAGAATAATTCTGCCTATTATATTACTGTAAAAGATGCCCAGAAAAGCCATCAGCACCATCAACCCAGCCATACGACCTTGTGTAATCACACTCATGCCGGTTTCTTGCCCAACTACTCCCCGCTCTGCATAGTAATCCTGTACGCCTGAAATATTAAATAGCGATATAAAAACAAAAGTTAACAAACCAAAAATCAGCACCCCAAAAAAAATATCCTTATAAACAGGGACATTGAAGCTAAACACAGCTGCTATCATAAACAGTATAGCCACCGGAAAAATGAAAGACATCAGGAAACTTATTTCATGATTTTCCCCAACCAGAAGAGCATAGAAACCCATATATATAAGTAACAAGACAAAACCAATACTGATACCGTTTTTAAAATTCTGGCTGGTAATCTTGCCAAAATCTTTCTTTCCATAATGCAATACTATTAAGGCAGGAAACAACAAAGCGGTTGTTGAATACCGAAATATTTCCAGTCCCATTTCCTCAAAAAACATATTATTTAGGTTTTGGAAAAAAAGAATATAGGCAAGATATAACCCGGGCCTCCGGAAACAGCCATAAACAACAATACCCATCACCGTTAAAAAAAAGGCTATTTCTATCATAGTGGCTTATTTAATAACTTTATCAGTCTATATTTTTCTGCCACTTTTAATAGCATTTATTTTCAAAATCTTTATAGTAAAATTTTTGGGTAAATAAGCAATTAAAAATAGTATTGTTAAATAATACAATTGTTTATGAAAAAGCCACCAGTCTGATTTTGTTCTTGTTTTGAAAAATATCTTAATTAATCCAAGCCTGGTATCATTAGGCCAGGGATGAATGTCACCATCAAATCTAAGTGAAATCATCCTGATCCTTACTAATTTATTTTTATGGAATAATATATCCTCATCCCATTCTTCTTTCCCGTTTAACTGCTCTTTTATAAAGTCCGCATTTAACCTAGCCAACTTTAGATGTCTGTGTCTCTTTAAATCATTTACATAAGGACTTTTACCTTTGTTATTACTGCCATGAATTCTTTTTGCCGCCAATGGTTCTTCTATAGAAACTACCGGACCAAAAAATGGTGTTCGAAGTTTTAAATAAGAATCTGTAGGAATAACATCATAATAAGTTCCCGAGTCATTGATAACGGCATCTTTAATTGGAAAAATCTGATTCAAAGCGTCTCTTGAAAAAGCATTTCCACTTGTAGGGGGCGTATTACAAGTACCAGTTTCAAGAATTTCGCTTCTTACATCACCATTGCTAATTTTTGAATTTAAAGGGGGAATAAATCCTATTTCTTCTCCTTTTGAATTTATCTGACGTACCCTATAAAATAAACTTGATATTCCATCTTCCCATTCTTTAACAATTTTTGCTACCGAATCCTTATATAGATAATCATCCGCATCCAGAAAAATAATAATCTCGCCTTTTGATTTTTCAAATCCATTATTTGAAGCAGTTATCATACCACTATTTTCCTGGTATATTTTTTTTACTGAGTCCCCATATTCATCTATTAAGAACCTTGAATTATCAGTAGACCCATCATCAACAACAATGACTTCTACATTTGGATAGGTTTGATTTATGCAACTATTTATGGAATCATTCAAGTACTTTCCATAGTTAAAATTTATAATTATGATACTTACCAGCATTTCTTACCTTTATTTTACTAAGAGAGTTTGTTGAATTTTTTAATCAAGTCACACATTTCTGAAAATGTTACTATTTTAAGATTTTGTTTTTTCGTAATCTCTCTCAACAAACCATCATACGCTTCCAGCCTTTCTTCAGATTCAGCAATAACCCATGGGTGAAAACACATGGCCCCATATCCCTTGTTTTCTATTAATTCATCTACAATTTTTAAATAGTTCAAGGTAACAGCCTCGGGGGTTTTAAACTTACGGTATTGTTTATGATCACCAATTTTAACAGGAAACCTTAGTAATTTGTTGGGAATAATAAAGTAAGGATATTTCGCTTTATCTCCTTCAGCCGACCATGTCATACCAAGCTTGGCCATGAGTCTCATTTGCCCAAAACTCCACCTTCCTTTCGGCGATCTCATTCCTTTGATCTTAACTCCATAGTCTAAAAAAGACTCCATAGTCTTTTTTAGATCCCATTCTGTTTTTGACTTTGATTTAAATGCTAAAAAACTATGATCATAAGAATGTCCAGCTAACTCGTGCCCTTCATTAATAATTCGATTTATTACTTCTGGGAGATCCTCACCAAGTTTTCCAACAGTATTATAAGTAGTCCGTACATTGTACTTCTTCTCAATATCCAACATCCTGTTTACTCCATAATAAGACTGTTCTTTTACCCCGGGTTGAGCATAAAAACTCTCATAATCATGAAATATAGTTAGGTACCCATACTTGCCATCCAACTCAAGTTGCTTTTGGAATAACCGGATAACATAACAAATGACACTATTAAACTTATTATATAGCCTGTATTTCATAAATGATTTCTTTTTTCTAAATACTGCTATAGATTCCATTGATTTAGATTAATATCTAATAGTTGGCTTAACTTCTCGTTTTCCTCTTTGAAGAATTTTAGAAGCTTTTTTCTAGTACTTTCTTTCATTTTTGGAAAAGCATCTTCTTTTGACAAAGTATTATGCTTGAGTATAAGTTTTTTTATCCCTGTTTTTTTTATGAGTTTGAGAAACCAGTTAAAACCATAGTCCATAAAAAAAAGGCTAGTCTTTCTCAAGGTCCTAATTATAATATTTTTCTTAACTAACTTAGTCTCATGTACTTTTCCTGATAAAACTGTGGGCATAAAATCAGGGTCGACCCCAACAAAAGTATAAAGTTCTTCTATAACTTTTTCTGGGCTTTTTTTTATATCATCTACAAGAAGTACCAATAGTTGTTCTCTGGGGAAATATTTTAACCACTCTGATAAATGAGTAAAGTATAGCGATTGATTCAAATACATGGGGTTATTACTCAATGCATTTTCAAAATAAATATTTTCCCCAGTAACTCTGCCACGCATAATCTCATGTTTATGGTTTGAATAAGCCCTTTCAACTGGATGGCGTAATGATACTATAAGTTTGATATCAGGTCTGTAATTAAAAATTCTCTCAGGAGCACTTTTATTATATATATATGAAGTAGAAAACTCCCCAAAAACTTTTTTTGAGTGGTCTTGGTAATATTTTTTATACCACTCATACCCCCTATCAAAGAAATGATCAAAAAAAAACAAATTTTTATTACCCGAATCACTTTGTGCCATACTTATTTCGGGGTGTTCTGATAAAACAGCATATAGCCAAGCTGTTGCACACTTTTGCGTTCCGATACCTACAAAATCAGGAGCCATAAAATTTTAAAACCTTTTTAGTAATTGGAAAAAAAACTAAGCTTTCTTAGTTTCTATTTTTTTGAAATAAGAATCATTAATCGCTACCACCTTTTCTTTGTCAATATCTAAGTCTCTCATTCCAGAAGTCGCCTGATAAAAACTTATGCTGCAGCCTTTAACAATTCTGTCATGAAGCTCAACCAATAAAATTCCTACTTTACCTATCCATTCAGAAGAATTTTCAAGGAGTTGTTTTTCTGCACCTTCAATATCTAGTTTTAAAATATCAATACCTTCTTTTCTATATATGTTAAGCAGACTAGTAATTGAAACTCCTTCTACTGTATCCATAAATTCGGGGTTCTTATTATCCTCCGGATGATCAATAGTAGTATATCCCCATTCAGCTCCTCTGTTAAATAATCTTATATTTGAAGCGTCACGATGAACCAAAGCTTTGTTGATTGGAATAATATTTGGGAAGGATGAAACATTTTTCTTCAAAATGCGGAAGTTATCTTTACTTGGTTCTATTGAAATAATAGTAGACTCAGGAAATAACTTTGATAAAGCTATCGCTGCAGTACCTATATATCCACCTCCATCTACTATTAAATTTGACCTCAACTCCAGAATATTTACTTTCAGGTTCTTAAACTCTTTTCTTGCCAAACTATTAACAGCAACTTTTAAATCTGTTGATGAAGGACGAATAAAAAGTTTAACATTCTCCAACTTGATGACTATTTCTTTTTTACTGCCAATGGCTCTTAAAAAAAAATATTTCAATACAGTAAAAATTGTATTCTCATTACGAATAAATTTCACTGTCCTAAAATCTCTTTTTATTTTTTTGATATAATTTTTCAATAGAATTGTTTTCAAATTAAAGTGTGAACTTATATAAAATATTAATATACTTTTTTTATAGTTGCAGGATTACCAGCAATTAACACATTGCTTTTATTGAAGCTTTTAGTCACTACACTACCAGCGCCTACAATAATATTTTTCCCATTTAGCTTGACTCCCGGCAAAATTATTGTTGAATGCCCAATCCAACAATTCTCCCCAATCAAAATATCACCAGAAATATGATTATTTTCGACTTCATCTTTCTTCTCATTTAACAACACCTGCAAATCATAGCCTCCTGTAAAAATTCTCACAAATGGACTCAGAGTAACATTATCCTCTATTCTTATCTTGCTATCACCATAAGGAAACAAATACACTCCCTCATTAAGTCTGACATTATTACCTAAATAAACATTATCCTCATTTAATATAGTAGGTAACTTAGTCCCAAAAACTTTTAGATTTAAACCCGCTATATTTTTTTTTGAAAGTTTATTTATAAACCGTCTTTTTCGAAATCTTTGGAAATAATTTTTCATTTTTCTAAAAGTATTCATTCAATATTCTAAGACTCTAATAAATTCATTCTTCTAAATTCTTCGCTTGAATTTATTAGTTCCTCATAATTTCCTCTATTGAGAATTTGCCCCTCTTTTATCAAATAAATCATATCGCAATTTTGAACCGTAGTTATTCGGTGTGCTATTGTTAGAATGGTTCTTTTCCCACGCAAGCTTTCTATAGCCTCTAAAACAAATTTCTCAGTATAATTATCTAAAGCAGAAGTTGCTTCATCCATTATTAAAACTTGTGGCTTATGATATAAAGCTCTTGCAATTCCAACTCTCTGTCTCTGCCCTCCACTTAATTGAGTACCTTGTTCACCAACCATTGTGTTCAATCCATTTGGAAGTCGTTTTACCATGTCTTCAATTTGAGCTGCTTTTACAGCCTCCCATAGCCAATCTTCATTAATTTGATCATCTGGCAAACCAAACGCAATATTCTGTTTTATACTGGTATCCGCCAAATATATAAACTGAGGAATATAACCTATATTACTTTGCCAGCTTTCCTTGTTGTCTTTAACATTTACTCCATCAATAAGAATCTCTCCTTTTGTTGGTTCTAGTAAACCTAAAATCAAATCAATAATAGTAGTTTTTCCAGCACCAGAAGGCCCTATAAATCCAATAGCTTCTCCCTTTTGTATTGTTATAGAAACATCTTTTAAAACTTCATCTACACTATTTGGATATTTGTAATAAATATTTTTTAAATCAATTCTTCTCTTTAGCTTTAGCTTATCAGCTTTATTTACATTTAGGCTCTTAGCTGACTTTATTTCTTTGAATCCCAATTCATGTAGATCGTCATATACTGGATTTACTGCATAAGAATTATAGCGCAATTGATTATATTGACTAATAAAGTTCCTAAGAGCTGGCATTAGCCGAATAGTTGCGGCCCCAAATAATGACAAAACAGGTATTATTGCTGATACAGTTCGTCCTTGCCACAATAACAAAACAGCTATTAATACCATCCCGCTTATAGCAATAGTTTCTATCCCAGGTTTAACCGCTTTATCAGTAATATTTCTAAAAGTTAGTGCTTTTACCAATGGATGAATTGTTTTTTGAATTCTCTGAATGAACCAATCTTGGCGATTTAGAACAGTCGCATCTTTAAATCCCCCTAACCCCTCATTCACAATCTGAATTATTCGACCTCTTTCTTTCAATGCTCGCTTTCCATGATATCTCATTCTCTTTTTTATAAGTCTTAAAAATACACCACCTACACCTCCAAGCAGCACCAAAGCGATAATAGTTATTGTTGGTTCTACATATAACAATAAACCAAAAATCGAAATTATCATTATTATTTCCATACCCATAAGAAGAATTGGACGGAGAACATTATAAGCTATTTCTCTCGATTCGTTGGTTACATTCCTAATTAATTCAGCCGTATTTCTTCTCAGGTGAAATGTGTAGGGTGCATTCATGTATGCATCAAAAAGATTTGATGCAATAATGCCAAACCTTTTGTAGATGTATTTAGATTCTATATAGTATAAAAAAACCATGTAAGCGTTCTTTAATAGGAAAATAGTTACAAGTGCTACTGAGCCATAAACCAATAGATCTCTTGAATCAGAGATACCTGTCAAATCCCAAATGAAAGCCAACTTCCTTACCTCAAAAAGGCGATCAGGGTCTTGTATTACTGAAACAAAAACAGGAACCATCCCAATACCAAATACTTCTAAAATACTTCCCACTAACATCATTAGGAAAAGTATGAGTAGCTTACCACGGTCATTTTGGGGTAATATTTTTAAAAGTTTCTTTACAGTCTCAATCATTATTCTTACCAGAATTCTCTTTATGAGTAAAATACCACTCTATAAATCCTTCTAATCCAAAACAAAGATTAAATTTCTGCTTGTATTGGAAAAGCTGTTTTGCTTTGGAAATATCTGCCCAAGTTTGTTTGACATCACCCGGTTGCTCTGGTTCAAAAACCTTACCAGCCTTAAATCCCGAAACCTCTTCAATAGCGTCTACTAAATCTGAAAGCTCCACTGTTTGGTTATTCCCGAGATTTACCACCTCGTACATTGATTCTTCATATTCAATAGCTGTCATCACTCCATCAACTATATCATCAATGTAAGTATAATCACGTCGTGTTGTCCCATCACCATACAATGTAATTTCTTTTCCCTCACTCATAAGCCTGAGAAATTTGTGAATAGCCAGATCGGGGCGCTGACGAGGTCCATATACTGTGAAAAATCGTAGTGCCAAAAAACGAATATCATATAGGTGACTATAAACGTGTCCTAACAATTCCCCACTTACTTTGGTACTGGCATAAGGGCTAATGGGCTGCAAAACTGCATCATCTTCCTTCCATGGTACATTTGGATTTTTGCCATATACAGAACTGGAAGAACCAAATACAAATTGTTTAATTTCCTTTTCACGTGCCACTTCCAGCATATTTTGTGTCCCAGCTACATTCACCTCTTGGTAAACAATGGGGTCTTTTATAGAGGGACGAACGCCCGCTTTAGCAGCTAAATGTACAATTACTTCAGTGTCATTTGGTACAACTACATCAAGTGATTTCTTATCTCGAATATCAACTTCGTGTAATGTATAAGTATCATATTCTAAATGACCCCTTATATTTTCCCGCTTTATGCTTTCATCGTAGAAAGGATCGAAATTATCGATGTTGGTGACAGTGTGGCCTTCTTTTAGCAACCAATCTATCAAATGGCTACCAATGAAGCCCGCTCCTCCTGTAACTACTATGTTTAGCTTTTCTGAATTCAAGATGAAAAATTAAAGATTAAAAATTGGGTTGGTTGCTTGGTATCAATAGTTTTGCCTAGGCTAACTTTTAGATTCCCGTCTGCACGGGAATGACCAGCGGCGGTTGAGGTATCGTATTCATTTTTAATCTTGAATTTTAAATTTCTCATTACCCTATCATGATTTAAAAATGTGAGTTTCGCCTTTAGCCTCAATCCCATTCGTCGCATTCCTGGTATCGATCACGCATTCACTCCATTCGGCCAGTTCAGCATAATCAATAGTTGAGTGGTTCGTGGAAATTAATACCGCATCAAAATCAGAAACGATTTCCTTGTTCCAATCAATAGATTTAGTTCCGGTCCAATCGGCATGTTCGCGAGTTGGTAACACTTCGGGAATGAACGGATCGTAATACGATATCTCGGCTCCCTTAGCTTTCAGCAAGTCAAAGATCTTAAAGGTCGGAGACTCCCGCATATCATCCACATCCGGTTTGTAGGCGAGGCCGATCACGAGGATCTTACTGCCGTTCATGGCTTTTTTGTGGGTATTGAGGGCGTGCATGGTGCGATCTACCACATAACGGGGCATGTCGGTGTTTACTTCTCCGGCCAACTCAATGAAGCGGGTGTGTTTCTCAAACTCACGAGCTTTCCAGGTGAGGTAGAACGGGTCAATGGGAATACAGTGACCGCCCAGTCCGGGGCCGGGGGTAAATTTCATAAAGCCAAAAGGCTTGGTGGCCGCGGCGTCGATCACTTCATGCACATCAATATCCATGGCTTCGTACACCACCTTCAGCTCATTCACCAGGGCAATATTTACTGAGCGAAAGATATTCTCGGTCAGCTTTACCGCTTCGGCGGTCTTGCAGTCACAGACAGGTACCGTTTGAACAATTGAAGTATCATACATGGCGGTTGCCAACTTTAGGGCTTCGGCTCCATGTCCGCCTACCACTTTGGGGATCTTGGCGGTATTAAAATTCGGGTTGCCAGGGTCTTCACGCTCTGGACTGTAGGCTACATAAAAATCGGTGCCGGCTTTCAGTCCGGAGTTCTTCTCTAAAATGGGGATCATCAGCTCCTCGGTCGTCCCCGGCCAGGTGGTAGATTCCAGGATCACCAGTTGCCCTTTGCGCAAAAATTTAGAAACCGTTTCGGTGGTCTGCTCCACATAGCTCATATCCGGCTCGCGGTGGTGGTCGAGGGGCGTTGGCACGCACAGCAAAATAGCGTCGGCTTCATCGAGACGGGAGAAATCGGTCGTAGCATCAGCTATACTCGATTTAGCAAGTGTCGCCATCATCTCCGACCCAAGATGCTTGATATAGGGAGTTCCATTTTTAAGATTTTCCACCTTCTTTTCATCAATATCAAAGCCCAGTACCGGCATGTCGTTTTGGTGGAATGTCCACATGAGGGGCAATCCTACATACCCTAATCCTACAATACCAACTGTATAAGTTCGGTCTTCAATCTTCTTTAATAGCGTATCTAACTGATTCATTCTGGAGTTATATTCAAATATTCTATATTCAATTATTTTTTATTCACCTATTTCCCCATAGATCAACAATCTTGGAAATCCTAATTCTACGTTTACATCTGACTCATAGGTCAACGTCCTGATCTTCCGCCCGATCAACACCTCCGCTTTTTCCACCAATCGCGCAATGTAGCTGTTATCGATATCCCTTCCAATCAGGGTCACATCCACTACCTTTGAATCCAGTCCCCTGGCCAGATCCCCAGTCAGATACACCGCTTCCACATCACCCAGCTTTTCGATCACCTGCTCGATGATCTGATCGATTCCGAAATGCTTGAAAGCGATCTTCTGTAGCTCATTGAACATCGGGAAATTGGTATTCACTTGATACATCTTTTTATTCCCATCCTTATGACTCCGGATCAGTCCGGCCTCTTCAAAACGGTTCAGTTCCACCCGTACCGCATTGGTACTTTCATCAAATTCCTGCGCCAGACCGCGGAGGTAAGCAGAACTTTCCGGGTTTAAAAAAAAGCGGAGGAGTAGTTTTAAGCGGGTTTTGGATTGTATTAGGGTATCGAGCATAGTTTGCATGAGTGTGTAGAGCAGATTGTCTGCTCCCGCGAATAAATTTTTGGATACCAAAACCATGAACGAGTAATTTTATTACTCAATAATAAAAATATTTTGGATAATATGCACCCACTTTTAAAGGATAACCTTAGGGTAACATGAGCACTAGGGCAACACAAGTATTAGAGTAAAAAAATTAAAAGCAAAAAAACTAGCTGGGGCTACAAAGTCCATTTCTAAGCGTATAACGCTCCCCCATCTCCCCACACACCGCCATCCCCTCATCATCAAATGTTAACCGAACCCCCGCTTTAGACATCCAACCCATCTGCTTGGCGGGGTTTCCCACCATAAGAGCGTACGCGGGTACGGGTTTGGTTACCACACTCCCCGCGCCGATAAAGGCATATTCGCCGATTTCATTGCCGCAGATAATGGTGGCATTGGCACCGATACTGGCCCCTTTGCCCACATGGGTCTCGAGGTATTCGTCCTTGCGTTCGACCGAGCTTCGGGGGTTTATTACATTGGTGAATACCATGCTAGGGCCGCAGAACACATCATCAGCCAGGATGACTCGGTCGTAGATGGATACATTATTTTGAACGCGGACGTTGTTTCCAAGGACGGCTTTTCCTCCTACATAGACGTTTTGGCCGAGTACGCAGCCTTCGCCAATTTTGGCGCCGGACATCACATGCACCCAGTGCCAGATTTTGGTGCCGGCTCCAATGTCCACGGGTTGGTCAACAAAGGCGGTTTCGTGGATAAATACTTTGTTCATAGTGGTTCCCAATTTTACACTCGTAGGTTGTGTTGTATGATCCAATGGTACGCTTCCAAGACCCCAGCCGTTGCATCGGATTCCGTCACCAAGTGGGATGCTTCCTTGACTGCCTGCTGCGCGTTTTGGGGGGCAAAGGCCAAGCCTACGCGCTGGAGACCAGGGATATCCCCACTGGAATCTCCAATATAGGCCATTTGGTCCAACGAAATATCTAGCGTTTGGGAAAGCAGCGCCAAGCCCTCGCCTTTGTTGGCTTTTTTCACAATAATATTCACCGAAACATCGGTTTTGTGCACCTCAAAACTTGGAAAGTGGGCGGTGATTTCAGCGGTGGCAAGGGCGTAAATATCATCGATGACCACGGACTCGCGATGGATAAGCCCCACATCGGTGAATTTGGCAAATTCAGGTATGGCACCCGGAAAGTTCGGGAATATCTCACGCTGTGCCCATGCGCGAATGGCTTCGATGTCGGCTTTAAGGGCCTCAGTCACGATAGGGTTCCAGGTCAATGTGTTGGTCTTGAGATTGTACAGCCCGCCCCCGCTCTCGAACACAAAGGGAAGTCGAATCCCCAAAAACTGTGCTTGCGCCTCGGCGTAAGGCATGGGCCTGCCCGTACATATGCTCATGGGCGGAATACTTGGATCATCCTGGCTCTGGAGTTGCAAGGCTCTGATTTGCGAGTAGTCCGGCCAGTGCGGGGTCTCGAAGGGTACCGTCATACAGCCATCCAAATCGGTCACAAAAAGAAGAATGGGCTTAGTGGGTAAAGGTCGGGAGGTGGTCAATTGGCTTGTGGATTGCTTCGTCATGGTCGAGGGGATAAATAGCTTGGTGAGGGGGGGGGATTAAAGGCAGCGGATGCATCAACCCGGGGAGGAATTTTTGTGGTTAGTGTAACTGGGAATGAGCCAGCCGACCAGGAAGAAAAAGAGGCCCAAGCTGGCAAGCCACTGGTATTGATCCTTGAAATCGGCGTACTCTTGAGAAGAAAATTCGCCTTGCTCGAGCTCACTTACGCGGGCCAAGAAAGCATCGATGCCGGAATTTCCGCGGTCAATTTGGTAGTAGCTCCCCCCTCCCTCAGCGGCGATTTGCTGGAGCGTTTCGCGCTGCAAGGCGGTCGTTACCACGCGGCCCTGACGATCGCGTTTGTAGCCCACTAAGGCACCGTTACCTTGCTCGTATATGGGAATGGTGGTGCCAGCGGTAGTGCCAATGCCGAGGGTATAAATGGATACGCGTTCGCTGGCGAGCTTTTTTAGGGGATCACTGAATTCCTGTTCGTGGTCCTCGCCGTCGGAAATAATGAGCAGTACGCGAGCGGCGGAACTGGCGGGGTTGTTTTGTTCGGTGTTCTCGGAGTCCAAGGTAGAGAATGCCTGGCTGGCAATGTCAAGGGCGGCAGCAAAGTCGGTGGCGGAGCTAGGCATTTGATCGGTGCTCACAATATCCAAAAACAGCCGGAGCGCGGAGTAATCCAAAGTCATGGGGCTTTGCAGAAAAGCCTCGCCGGTGAACACAATAAGGCCCACACGATCGCCATCGAGTCGTTCGATCAGGCGATTAATTTCGAATTTGGCCTTTTCGAGCCGACTAGGGCGCACATCTTCGGCGTTCATGCTGGCAGAAACGTCTAGGGCTATGAGCATATCCACCCCGCGTTGTTTGACCTCGCGCACCTCGGTGCCTATTTTGGGGCCGGCAAGAGCAATGATGACCAGAGCGGTGCCGAGTAGGAAAAACGTTTGTTTGAGGGTGCTTCTACTGGCTTTGAAGCCTAGGGTGAGCTGCTCTTTTTGCTGGTCGCTGAAATACCCCTGCAGTTTGGTGCGGAGTTGACGGGCACGAAACCAGCCGGCCGTAATGAGTAACGGAATAAGTAGCAGAGC
>JADHMR010000021.1 GCA_016779945.1 Bacteroidia bacterium
ATGGAACATGGGCATCAGCTATATAGTGTCCGAGATCAGCACTTAACTTCACTATTTGCTCATAATCTCGATCTTTCATCGCCAACATCAACCAATACTTGACTCTTAAAATATGCCATGGAACTATGCCATGATCTAATAATATTTCCTCGCCATACTCTACTTTGGCACTATCCCACAAATAAGGTATTGTATCTATCGGAATTATTGACTCATAAAAATCAACATCAATATAATGCCTAGGTGATTCGTCATCTATAACATACCGCCTCTGATCAGGTCGAACTGCTAACGATCTAATTAGGTCAATATTTGCTTTGTAAAACCCAAACATCTCAGGTGGCAGTGTGAAACAAGCATGATAATTAACTTCTTTATGAGCGTGAAACCCCCAGGGTAGAATTGAATTATAACAAACAATAAATACAAAAGCCATTCGAATTCTCATAGACACCAAATGTATTTAATTTCATAGAATACTGAACAAAAAATAGACTTAATCCTCGCGATAAGTATAGTTGATCTGAATATCTGGACCATCCGAATCATCATCGTGGAGGTTCCAATAATCGTCATCAAAATCATCAAATTCGTCATCAATCGGTGGCTCATTCTGAGGACCTTTCTTTCGGTATAATATCCCAAAAAGAATACCCGAGACAGCACCCGAAAGATGACCTTCCCAAGAAATATTCTTTCCTATTAATTTTCCAAAGTCTGGGAATAACCCATAGATCAGGCTTCCATATAAAAAAATTAATGTAAATGAAGCTGCAAGCATTTCTTTATTACGAGTCAAAAAAGAATGAGTCACTACAAAAAAAATCAATGCGTACACTAAACCGCTTGCACCAATGTGATTAGTCCCCTGTTGCCCAATAAAAAAAAGAAAAATTCCTGTAAAGATTGCGTTCAGTAAAATAATCGAAAATCGTTCTTTATTAAAGTTAATAAAAATAAAACCCATTGATAATAGTAATGGTACGGAGTTACTCAACAGGTGATCAAAATTACCATGTAAAAAAATCATTGTAAAAATTCCATACCAATCTTCCATATTTCGTGGATGCAAACCATGAGAATTCAAGCCAAGTTGATACCTTAAATTGATAAAAAAAACAATCCATATAGTTACTACTATTAAAGCAGGCCAAACCACAGAATCAATTAATTTTATCAAAAAAGAAAACATCTCAATGAACAATATCAAAATACGTTCCAACCATTATTAACTGACATAAGGTCCATATTTCGATAATGAGATAGTAAGTCATAAAATAAAATCTTAAAAAAGACTAAACTTGCAACAAAATTAGATAATTAATGGCTTTACAATGTGGAATCGTGGGCTTGCCCAACGTAGGAAAATCAACACTTTTTAACTGTTTAAGTAGTGCAAAGGCCGAGAGTGCAAATTATCCATTCTGCACAATCGAACCTAATGTTGGAATGATAACTGTCCCAGATGAACGATTAAATAAAATTTCAGACCTAGTTAATCCGCAAAAGATAATACCAACAACCGTTGAAATTGTGGACATAGCAGGTTTAGTAAAGGGAGCTAGCAAGGGAGAAGGATTAGGAAATCAATTTCTTGGAAACATCAGGAATACCGATGCAATTCTCCATGTTGTTAGATGCTTTGATGATGATAATATAACGCACGTTGATGGAAGTATAGATCCTGTTAGAGATAAGGAAATCATTGATACAGAATTACAACTCAAGGATCTTGAATCTATAGATGCAAAGATTTTGAAAGTTAAAAAACTTGCAGAAACTGGCAATAAAGAAGCTAAGGTGGTGTATGACGTTGTTTCACTCATTAAGTCTACACTTGAACAAGGAAAATCTGCAAGAACAATTGATTTAGACTCAAATCAATTAGACTTAATCAAAGACTTGAATTTATTGACACTAAAACCCGTTCTATATGTTTGTAATGTTGATGATGCTAGTGTTGTTAATGGAAATAAACATACTGAATCCTTCACAGAATCGGTTAAGGATGAAAACGCCCAAATCATGTTCGTATCAGCTGAAATAGAATCAGATATGATTGATATGGAAGAAGAAGATAAAATGATGTTCCTGGAAGATATGGGTCTTAAAGAAAGTGGTGTAAATCGGATAATCAAATCTGCTTATGAATTATTGAATTATCAAACTTATTTTACCGCTGGCGAAAAAGAAGTGCGTGCATGGACCATAACTCAGGGGAATACTGCTCCTCAAGCTGCAGGTGTAATTCATACTGATTTTGAAAAAGGATTTATCCGAGCAGAAGTAATAGCATACAATGACTACATAGAGCTAGGTAGCGAGGCTAAGTGTAGAGAAGCAGGTAAACTCCGTGTCGAAGGAAAAGAGTATATCGTCAAGGATGGAGATATTATGCACTTTAGATTCAACGTTTAGATATTTCACTAATTTTGTAGCTAATTATTATAGATATGAAAAATTTAATTAAAGTATTAAGCCTCACTGCTATGTTAAGTATAACTGTGATTGCTTGTAACGAGAAAAAAGAGTGTAAAGAAGGGTCAAAAAAAGAATGCTGCGAAAAAAAAGAAGCATCAACCAATGATTCTGAAAAGGACAAACCTTGCTATAAAAAGAAAAAGAAGCTTGTGGCCCAGAATATGACAAACCCTGTTGTAATAAAAAGGAACAAGAGTGTAAACCCGATTGTGACAAACCATGTTGCTCAACAAAAGCAGACACAGAAGAAATTGATTCAGACAATATTATTTTAGAAAATGAGGTTGTTGAGGATGATATTATTTAACAATAACAATTAATCTTTGTAGAAAAAATTTTAATCCTGATAACAAATTTGTCATCAGGATTTTTTTTATGAAACCCACACATAATATATCAGGAATTGTCATCACCTTTAATGAAGAAAAAAGGATTAAATCCTGTATTGAGTCATTAAAAAAAGTAGTCGATGAAGTTATCGTTGTAGATAGCTATAGTACAGACAATACAAAAGCCATTTGTAAAAATCTAGACGTTACCTTTATTGAGAATGAATGGATGGGATTTTCTAAAACAAAAAACTTTGCTAATTCCATTGCCAAACATGAATTTGTTTTATCGTTAGATGCAGACGAAGTTTTAAGTGACGAACTTATTAAAAACATTAATAAGCTTAAAAAAAGGGGGCTGGAATTTGGAAAAATTTATGCATTTAATCGTTTAAATAACTATTGTGGACAATGGATAAAATATGCCGGATGGTACCCTGATCGAAAAATCAGACTTTTTGAAGCTAAAAAAACAGGATGGATTGGAGATGTCCATGAAAAATTAGAATACCCAAAAGATGTAGAGATTATACCTATCAAAGGAGATATTTTACATTATAGTATCAAAGACAAAGAAGACCATATTGCTAGAATCATCAAATACAATAAACTTGCTAAACCCTTCAAAAATAGACAAATAGCATACCTTTCTGCAATAGCAACTTTTATAAAACTATATCTAATTAAACTCGGTTTTATGGAGGGAAAACTTGGTTTTCAATTATGCCTCATTTCAGCCAAAGCTAAAATTTGGCGTCAATAAGATAAGCTATAGTAAGCCTATCTTATAACTACAAAAATTAATCTGAAACTAATTCTTTGATGTGATTCTCAAGATCATATTCATCTCCCTCAACATACCCCGTATGGGTATATACAATCTGTCCAGATTGATTAACTAAGAAAGTCACAGGAGGATTTGCAACATTCATTGCTCTCTGCAACTCACAATTAGGGTCGAGCAGGACATCAAAGTCCCAATTCAATGCATTAACTGTAGGTTTAACTTTTGCAGCATTTCTTGAATCGTCTAAACTAATAGCCACCAATTCTAAATTGTAATCCTCCACCCAATCCTCGAGAAGGACATTCATATTTTTCAACTCTTTACTACATAGCTTGCACCAAGTAGCCCAAAAAGAAATAACTGTAATTTTTTGGTTAGCCCCGTAATCTGAGATTTTTACGTCTTTACCGTCTATATTTTTTAACGTAATTTCAGGAAGTGAAGACAATGAAGAGTTATCATTTTGGGCGATAGCATTTAGCACAAAAAATATAACTAAAAATGAGATTAAATATTTTTTCATGTGAGTTTTATATATGTTAGTCAATTGTGTGCCAAAACTAAAATTTGGCGTCAATAAGATAAGCTTTAGTAAGTCTATATTATGACTACAAAAATTAATCTGAAACTAATTCTTTGATGTGATCCTCAAGATCATATTCATCTCCCTCAACATACCCCGTATGGGTATATACAATCTGACCAGATTGATTAACTAGGAAAGTCACAGGAGGATTTGCAACATTCATTGCTCTCTGCAACTCACCATTAGGGTCGAGCAGGACATCAAAGTCCCAATTTAATGCATTAACTGTAGGTTTAACTTTTGCAGCATTTCTTGAATCGTCTAAACTAATAGCCACCAATTCCATATTATAATCCTCCACCCAATCCTCGAGAAGGACATTCATATTTTTCAATTCTTTGATACACGGCTTGCACCATGTAGCCCAAAAAGAAATAACTGTAATTTTTTGGTTAGCCCCGTAGTCTGATAGTTTTACGTCTTTACCGTCTATATTTTTTAGTGTAATTTCAGGAAGTGAAGACAATGATGAGTTATCATTTTGGGCGATAGTGTTTAGCGTAATAAGTACAACTAAGAGTGAAGTTAAATATTTTTTCATGTGAGTTTTATTTAAGTTAATCAATTTATATGCCAAAGTTAAAATAATCCATTAATCTCAGCGTCAATTTTATTAATAATTGCTCCTAAATGTTCTGGATTATTCTCAAAATCAATATCATCAACATCTATAATTAGGAGTTTTCCGTCTTTGTAAGTGCTGATCCATGCTTCATAGCGTTCATTCAACCTTTTGAGATAATCAAGTCGGATACTATCCTCATATTCTCTCCCTCTTTTTTGGATTTGACCAACCAGATTTCCAATAGAACTTCTTAGGTAAATTGTTAAATCTGGGGCATCTACACTGATTTTTATATTGGTAAACAAAGCTTGATAGGTATCAAAATCCCGAGTACTCATTAACCCCATTGCATGTAGGTTAGGAGCAAAAATGTATGCGTCCTCATAAATTGTCCTATCTTGAATGATATTTTTACTACTGTTTTTTGCTTGGATTAAACTACTAAACCGAGTATGAAGAAAATAAATCTGAAGATTAAAAGACCAACGGGTCATATCATCATAAAAATCGGTAATGTAAGGGTTGTTATCCATGGCCTCATAATGAGGCTCCCAATCATAATGATTTGATAAAAGTTTAGTTAATGTGGTCTTGCCCGACCCTATGTTTCCTGCAATTGCTATGTGCATTTTATTTTTTGGTTAGTTTTTTTTATTAATAGAAATTTTTGAATCCAATAATCTCTCTTACTTCTTGTAGGGTTTTATTAGCACTTTCGTTGGCTTTCTCAGCACCTATTTTTGCTGCCTTTGCTAGTGCATCTGTATCATTTTTGAAATAATTGATTTTTTCTCTGATTGGGGAAACAAATTTTAGCACATCTTCTGCTATTTGCTTCTTTAAATCACCATATCTTATTTTAGCCGATTGATGAAGCTCGTCAAAATGAGTTATCGTACTCGTATCTGAAACTAGACTCATGATATCAAACAAATTTTGCAGTCCTTCTGATTTGGGCATACCTGGTTCAGTTGGTCCGTTGTCCGTAACAGCCCTCATGATCTTTTTTCGAATAACGTGGTCTTCTTCATCGAAAACAATCGTGTCTGCATCTCCACTACTTTTACTCATTTTTCCTTGAGCGGTGAGCCCTGGGACTTTAATAAGTTTTCCAGTATTGCTATAAGCTTTTGGTTCTTTGAAATACGTATTACCATACATATGATTGAATCGATTAGCAAATGTTCTTGTCATTTCAAGATGTTGCTGTTGATCCTTTCCAACCGGAACAAAATCAGCATGATGAGCTAATATATCAACAGCCATAAGTACTGGATACGTCAACAGACCTGCATTGACGTTATCTTTTTGTGAACGTATTTTTTCTTTGAAGGATGTACTTCTCTCAAGTTCCCCCAAATATGCATTCATATTCATGTAAGTGTAGAGTTCAGCAATGGCTGGCACGTCACTCTGAATAAACAACGCACATTTTTCCGGGTCTACTCCCATGGCCAAATGTTCTGCCAAGACTTGATTGACGTTGCTATGTAAATCAGATGGTGTCGGATGAGTAGTGAGCGAATGAATATCTGCTATGAAAAAGAAGCAATCATGTTCTTCTTGCATTTTAAGAAAACTTTTAACTGCACCAAAGTAATTACCTAAATGTAACTTACCAGTGGGTCTTATACCAGATACTACTCTTGACATTAATTTATTGAAGCCTCAAAAATAGAAAGCCAATAATATTATACCAATGTTGTGGATATTTAAAGTGACTTAATTTTAATAAAACTATTCAATTGAGTCAAATTGCTTTTGAAAAAGGGTGAAATACATTCCTTTTTTTGCCATCAACTCCTTGTGATTTCCAATTTCAGCAACAGACCCCTTTTCAAGTACTAATATAGAATCAGCCTCTCTTATTGTACTTAAACGGTGTGCAACAATGATAGAGGTTCTGTTTACCATTAACTTTTTGATCGCTTTCTGAATAATTTCCTCAGTTTCTGAATCTACACTTGATGTAGCTTCATCCATAATTAATACTCTTGGATTAGCAGCCATTGCTCGAACAAAACTAATTAACTGCCTTTGGCCACCTGAAAGTGTAACCCCTCTCTCCATAACTTCATAGTTAAAACCACCATCTAGTTTTTTTATAAATCCATATGCCCCTATTTTTTTGGCTGCATCTTTCATTTGTTGAGCTGATATGGCACTATTCTTAAGATTTATGTTTTCTCCAACACTACCAGCAAAAAGAAATACATCTTGAAGAACAACCCCAACTTGCTTCCTTAATGAGTTTAAATCAAGCTCTTTCACATCAACCCCATCGATCAAAATTTCTCCGTCCTGACAGTCGTACAAACGTGTTATTAAATTAATTATACTTGACTTTCCAGCACCAGTAGCACCAACAATTGCAAGACTTTTACCAGCTTGAACACTAAAATTCAAATCGTTTAAAACAGTCACACCTCTTTCATACGAAAAAGTCACATGATTGAAATCAATTTCACCATTAATATTCGTTAAAATCCGACTACCAGATTGCTCTACTTCTGAATCATCGTCTAATAATTCAAAAATTCTATTACTACTTACCATCCCCATTTGCATGGTATTAAATCGGTCGGCAATGAATCGTATAGGCCTAAAAATTAGGCTTATGTATAAAATGAATGCAGATATCAGTCCAACACTTGCTTCAGTAGGATAACTAATTGTCCAAAAAATTATCAATGCCAAAGCCAAGCTACTCAATATTTCTACAATCGGAAAATAAATTGCGTAATAAAAAATAGATCTCTTATTGGCCTCTTTGTGCTCAAAATTTATTTTTTCAAACTTTTCATATTCTTGATTTTGCTTTCCAAATACTTGAACAACTTCCATTCCTACAATTTGCTCTTGTACAAATGAGTTCATTTGAGAAACTTTCTCGCGAACAGTTTGAAAAGATTTTCTCACCCCTTTTCTAAAAAAATTAGAAGCAATAATTAATAAAGGCAATACACACAATGAAATAATTGTCAGCTGCCAACTACTATAAAACATGACTATCAAAACGGTAATAATTTGAGCCAAATCGCCAACTATAGAAATAAAACCCTGTGAGAAGAAAGAAGATATCGTTTCAACATCCGAAACAGATCGTGTAACAAGCATACCTACTTTGCTTTTATCAAAAAAACGACTATTCAACGACAAAATATGACGGTACACTCTCATTCTCAAATCTTCAATTACTTTTTGACCAAGTAGATTAGAAATGTAGGTATTTCCAAATACAACAATGCTATTTAGTATCAAATGAATCAAAATAAATGACGAGAAGATTGTAATGCCTTCGACATCTTTATTAGCAATAGGATAATCAAGCGTGTATTGAACGAGCAAAGGTCGAATTGGAGCTAAAATTGTAGCTAAAATTGTGAATAACAAGGCAATATAAGCTGTAGACTTATGTGGCTTTGCTAATTTAATAATCCTAAGAATTAAGTGAAAATCAACTAAAAATGATGTCTTCTTAGATTTTGTGCTCATCCCAATTATATCCAACTTCTACTAAATAAAGGCCCGCAGGAGAAACACTCTTGCCAGCACTACTTCGTTCGCGATCGTTAATTATTTTTTTCAGTTCATTCAAAGAAATATTTCCATAGCCTACTTCAAGTAATGTCCCGACCAAAGCTCTGACCATATTTCGAAGAAATCGATTTGATTGTACATAAAATTCAAACATTCCATCTTTTTCTATCCATCTTGCTTCCATTAAATCGCAAACAGTTGTTTTGTTGTCTCCACCTCGTTTACAGAATGAGGCAAAATCAGTATGTCTAAGTAGTTCTTTGCAACCGTCATTCATCAACGAAATATCCGGTTTGTTATACAAAAACAACATTTGATTTTCCAGAAATGGATCTTTAATCATGGATGCTTTATAAATATAACTTCGATATGTCGCTGAAAAACGAGAATGAAACTGATTATTGACCTCAAATGCTCGTTTTATTGCAATGTCTTTTGGAAGCATTTGATTAAGCCTAAAAATGAATCTTTCTGGGAGTAGTTCGTCATAATCAAAATGAAGAAAAAATTGTGTAGCATGAACTCCAGTATCTGTTCTCCCGCAGCCCATAATAGCTGTTTCTGATTTCAAAATTTTAGATAACTCCCTCTCCAATGCTTCTTGAACTGTAATATTGTTTGGCTGCATTTGCCAACCATGATAGTTCGTTCCATTGTATGCTATTTCTAATACATATCTCAATCGAGTACAAAGCAATGTATTTTTTGTTAAAATCAAGGTAGAAAATCATATGAGATGTCAACAGTTTTGAGATTTATATCGGAATCATTCTAGATTTCATTTTTCTAGTAAATTTCACAAAAAATTAATCGTTTAAAGTATCCATCTAATTCTATTTTTGTTGACTAATTTTTTTTGAAAAACATGAACCAACAATTAATAGAATGTGTACCCAATTTTAGTGAGGGTCGTGATTTGGGAATCATAAAACAAATCACCAATGAAATTGAAAGTGTCGAAGGAGTTAAGCTTTTAGATCTAGATCCCGGTGCAGCTACTAATCGAACCGTTGTAACGTTTGTTGGAACACCACAAGCTGTGGTTGATGCTGCATTCAAAGCTATTGTCAAGGCAGGCGAATTAATCGATATGAGTAAACACTCAGGGGAACATGCTAGAATGGGTGCGACGGATGTGTGTCCGTTTATTCCAGTAGCCAACATAACCATGGAGGAAACTGCCAAATGGGCGACCACATTGGCCCAAAAAGTTGGTGAATCTACAACCATTCCTGTGTACCTGTATGGAGAATCACAACCAAATAAAAATCGTAACGTATTATCAATCATAAGGGCTGGAGAATACGAGGGGTTTTTTGAAAAAATAAAAAAACCTGAGTGGAAACCTGATTTTGGACCACAAGAATACAATGCTAAATCTGGAGCTACTACAATTGGGGCTAGAGATTTTTTAATCGCTTACAACATAAATCTAAATACCAAATCAACTCGAATTGCCAATCGAGTTGCTTTCGATGTAAGAGAAAATGGAAGAGTAAAACGTATTGGCAATCCTTATACAGGAAAAATAGTTACGGACGAAAATGGTCAATCGGTTCGTCTTCCTGGGACATGTAAAGCAGTGCAAGCAGTTGGTTGGTATATTGATGAATATAAAGTGGCACAGGTAAGTGCAAATTTGACAAACTATAGAATTACTCCAATACATACTTTTTTTGATGAGGTTCAAAAAAGCTGCTTAACAAGAGGTGTTAGAATTACCGGTAGTGAACTGGTTGGATTAATTCCACTAAAAGCAATGCTAGACGCAGGTAAACACTACTTAAAAAAACAAGGTAGATCTACAGGCGTAAGTGAAGAAGAGCTAATCCACATTGCTGTCAAATCAATGGGACTTGATGAGTTGGGTCCTTTTGACCCAAATAAAAAAATCATAGAATATCAACTTAAGAACGAAAGTGATGAACACTTAATTAACCTAACTGCAAAAAATTTAGCACAAGAAACAGCCTCAGAAAGTATGGCTCCTGGGGGTGGAAGTATATCTGCATATGTTGGTTCTCTTGGCATATCTCTTGGAACTATGGTAGCTAACTTATCCGCAAACAAACCGGGTTGGGAAGAAAAGCTAGATACCTTTTCTGATTGGGCAGAGAAAGGACAATCTATTCAAAAAGAATTACTATTTCTAGTTGATGAGGATACTAGATCTTTCAATCAAATTATTGATGCTATTCGAATGGCTAAAGATACGGACCAAGAAAAAAAGTTAAGATCAGAAGCCATACAAAATGCTAGCAAATATGCAGCAGAAGTTCCGTTTAAGGTCATGGAAACAAGCTACAAATCACTAGAGTTATTGAGTGCAATGCTAGAAATTGGAAATCCAGCATCCATGTCAGACACAGGTGTAGGTGCCTTATGTTGCCTTACTGCAATAGAGGGTGCATACATGAATGTAAGAATCAATACAAAAGATATCAATGATAAAAGTTTTGCTGAGAATCTGAATCAAGAAGCTATTAAACTTATGTCTGATGCAAAGAAGAATCTTGGATTTATAATAGACAAGGTACACGAGGCTATTCAATAAAAGGTTTTTATTTGACTAAAGTGCCATTTTAATTTCATTTAAATTCTCTATTATTGTGCCTTTGGAGCAATGAATATACCTACAACAACATTTCTTAAAAATTTTTTAATACTTCTACTTGTATTTGTAAGTTTCAACACATACGCACAACAAGATCCATACTACACACATTTCAAAGATGTAATCCAAGCATACAATCCTGCAGGAGCAGGACATGGAGTGGGAATGATTTGTGTTAGTGGCTTAACTCACCATCAGTGGAGAGATTATACGGATGAAACAGAATTAAGAGGAACAGACATAACTAGTGATGTTCCTGGTCAAGATGTAGCACCAGTTACCTATAACATGAATGTAAATTCAGTTTTCAATTTAGGTAAATCTGGCGATCAATTTTTAGGAGCTGGATTATCCATCATTGATGATAAAATAGGATACACCAAATCAACTGCATTTATGGCAAATTTTAACTACCGTAAGCAGTTTCAAGGAGGTTTCAATGAAGTTGCTTTTGGTCTTGGTATTGGAGGAACGCAGTGGGGATGGGACGATCCTAAGTTCAAAGCAAAAGATTTATCAGATCCTAGCATACCAGCAAATGGTGGCAATGAAATGAAATTGGATATGAATATTGGTCTGATGTACAAACAGCAACAAATTGGGGTAAGTTCATTCAAAAATTTCTATGCTGGTTTTTCTATGACAAATATTAATCAAGCAAAATATTCAGTTTCTGTTTTAACCCAAGATGGTCAAACAAGAGCTTTAAATATGTCCTATGTCCCTCACTATTATACCATAATAGGAAGTGATTTTGATATGGGTAACATTATACTAGAGCCTGCTATTTTAGCAAAGTATGGCTTACTCCAAGGATCATACAAACCACAAGTTGACCTAAACGTTACAGCTTTGTTTGCCAATACGTTCCGAGGTGGAATAGCATACAGACAATGGGGCAATAGTGATGCGATTTCTGTTTTGCTAGGCTATCAAAAAGATAATATCAAAATTGGATATTCATACGATATCACGGTATCTAACATTCAAAAAGTAAGTAATGGTACACACGAGATATTTGTGAGATACTGTATTCCAATATCGGTTGCACCTCCAACTAAGATCATCAGAGAAAGTGTGAGATTCTTGTAGTTTTACAAATAGATCACTGCTCATATACTTAAAATATATTTTCTCCGTTAAAAATTCAAACGAAGTAAATATTGTTGTTTTTCTCAACATTTAAACGTTAATTTGTCAAACTTTATTAAAAAGTAATTAGATATGAAATATACAGCTAAAGCATTAGTAGTTATGGCATTCCTTACCTTGATAGGTTGTGGAATGGGTGATAACGGTGAATTAATTGGTGTACAAGGTAGAAGACCTTGGTTTCACCCACAGCCTTATGGCACTGTTTATATTCCTACTGGAACATTTCACACTGGTCAAAGTGATGAAGATATTTTTAATACATATATAGCACCCAACAAACAAGTATCTGTTGCAGCTATGTGGATGGATGATACAGAAATAACAAATAATGAATACCGTCAATTTGTAGCTTATGTTAAAGATAGCTTTATGCGTCTTGAAATGGAAGCAACCATAGAAATAGAGGACGAATATGACGATTATGAAGTGCTTGATTATGATGCTGACGTTACTGTTGAAGATTTCTATAATGAACATGGTGATAGATATTACTACAAAGGCAAAGAAAGATACGAACACCTTAAGCAATGGGACATTAGGAAATTAGAATATACATATACCTATGTTGATTTCAAAGCTGCTTCGAGAGGTAGCTACCTTGAATCAAACCGAGCTGATTACTTAGTAACCAAAACAAGAGCTATATATCCAGACACACTTGTATGGGTTAGGGACTTTACCTATTCTTACAATGAACCAATGACACGTCAATACTACAATCATCCAAAATATGATGATTACCCAGTAGTTGGTATCAACTGGCACCAAGCAAATGCTTTTTGTAATTGGAGAACACGATGGCTGAATAGATACTGGGCTAGACAAGAAATGCCTATTACTGAAAATTGGAGACTTCCAACAGAATTTGAATGGGAATTTGCAGCCAGAGGTGGTAGAGATAATAATATGTATCCTTGGGGTGGACCTTACACTAGAAATAGTAAAGGATGCTTGCTAGCTAATTTTAAACCAAACAGAGGTAATTATATGTCAGATGGAGGCTTGTGGCCAGTAAGAGCTGACTCATACTTTCCTAATGATTATGGATTATACAATATGGCAGGAAATGTTGCAGAATGGACAATCTCTGCATATGACGAAGCTAGTATGCAATTCACTCATGATCTAAATCCAGACTACCAATATGACGCAGATGATGATGGACCTCTCACATTAAAACGTAAAGTTACTCGTGGTGGAAGTTGGAAAGATGTAGCATATTTTATTCAGAATGGTTCTAGATCGTATGAATATCAAGATACATCAAAATCATATGTTGGGTTTAGATGTGTTCAAACCTATATCGGTAGAAGTGCGAACGATACAAGATAAGTCTGCACCATTCGATACTATCTTAATCAATAAATAGTTTTTTAGACACTATGGTAAACTCTGTTAAAAAATGATCATTTAGATACTCAATGATATCATAATGTTATATATATTTGAAAAATAAACAAACTAAAATAAAAATTAAAAAATAAAATTATGGCAAATTTCTTTGAATCAAAAGCAGGTAAAAAAGTAATGGCAATGGCCTATGGACTTGGAGCTGCAGTAGTTATTGTTGGAGCATTATTCAAAATCCTTCACCTACCAGGTGCGGATGCAATGCTTATAGTTGGTATGGGTACTGAAGCATTTATCTTTGCCTTATCAGCATTCGAACCACTTCATGAAGAATGGGACTGGAGTCTTGTTCATCCAGAATTAGCTGGTATGGAAGGCGACGGTGATAACTCAAAGAAATCAGGTTCTGTATCTCAACAGTTGGACCAGATGTTAAATGAAGCTAAGATAGGTCCTGAATTAATCGAAGGTCTTGGTTCTGGATTAAAATCCCTGTCAACTAATGTGAGTTCAATGGCTGATTTATCAGGAGCAACAGTAGGAACTAAGGAATATGCCGATAATATACACAAAGCAAATGAGCAAATGATAGGTATGAGTACTTCATACTCACGTGCTATCACTGCATTAGACAGCTTGTCTGAAACCACTGAAAATTTCAAAGAAACAACTGCTCAAGTAGCAAATATTAATGCAACATTAAACGACAGTTTAATCAGTTTTGACCAGAATATACAAAACCTGAACAAAGTATATGGAGGTATGCTAAACGCAATGAGACCTAATAATTAATCATTCACATAATTAAACATTAAATAAATAAAATTATGGCTGGAGGTAAATTATCCCCGCGGCAGAAGATGATTAACATGATGTACCTTGTACTCATGGCTCTTCTTGCCCTAAACGTATCAAAAGAAATTTTAAAATCCTTTCATCTATTTGAGCAAAGCTTTAACAATGCTGCAATTAATATTGACGCAAAAAACAAGGCTACATTTGCAGCACTACAAAAATCTAGTGATGAAAAACCTTTAAAAACAAAACCCTATATAGAACGAGCTCGTAAAACTCAAAAAATAGCTGACGATTTCGTAAAATATGTAGATGGATTAATTAAAACTACTGAAAATCTATACGGAGGTGAAGAGGCTCGTAATGAAGAAGGTGAAATGCTTGCTGCAGACCAAATGGAAAAGCACGCAAACTACTTTGTCAACGAAGGTCACGGTGTAGAATTTAAAGATAAAATTAACAAGGCTAGAGAAGATATGCTTAATATTTTGAAGCCAGAACCGTCAGATACACTATACAACATTAAAACTAATGAAGTTTATGATGAAGTTAAAGCATCTTGTCAACTTTGGGCAAAAGAACCTACAAGCGGAAAAGGTGATTGGGTTTCACAAAACCTAGAACATGTTCCTGCTTCTGGTTTGATGGCTATACTTTCAAGAATTAAAAATGATGCTAAATCACTTGAAGCAAACGTACTTGAAAAGTTAGCAAGTAGGATTGACGCAACAGATTACAAGTTTGATAAATTAGAAGCTAAAGTTTTAGCAAAATCAAACTATGTAATGCAAGGTGAATCATATGAAGCTGATATACTTTTAGTAGCATCAGACTCAAAAAGTGACCCTCAAATAACTGTTGACGGTACAAGTATCAATGTTGAAGGTGGTGTTGGTAAATTTACACAAACTGCTGGAGGTATCGGTATAAAAACTTTTGCTGGTAAAATTGTAGTTAATGGTCCTGAAGGTCCACAAGAATTTGAATTCACAGATGAATTTACTGTATTTAAACCTGCAGCAACAATTGCGGCAACAGAGATGAATCTAATTTATAAAGGTATTGATAATCCGATGTCTATTTCAGTTCCTGGTTTCGCGGCATCTGAAGTTAGAATATCAGCACCTGGTTTAAATCTTAAATCGTTAGGTGGTGGTAAATACAATGCTAAAGTACCAAATAGTACAAGTAAGTCTGTAACAATAACTGCCTCTATCTCCAAAGATGGAAAATCAAAAGTGGTAGGTTCTCAAAAATTTAGAGTACGTAGTTTACCTCAACCAAGAGCACAATTAGGAGGTATTCCAAACGATGGACTTCCAAAAGGAAAAGCATCAGTAGCGGCACAAAGTTCAATTATTGCATCAATGGGAGCTGGATTTGCATACAATCTTAACTACAGAGTTCAAGGTTTTAAGCTGATTATGGCTTATAAAAGAAAACCACCTGTGATTGCATCAAGTAACAGCGGAGCATTAACTCCAAGAATGAGATCACTAGTAGAATCAGCAAGCAAAGGAGATAGAATTTTAATAGAAGGGATACAAGCTAAAGAGGCAAAATATGGATTTAAATCTAATTTGAGTCCAATCATTATAACTATTAAATAATTTATTGAGAAATAATTCGTTATTTTGCAGAATCGAGATTATAAAAGATATGAATAGATTACTTTTAATATGCACAACCATTTTGCTTTTGGCTACTGCCTCTAAAGCACAAATAAGTAAATTTGAAGACTTTACATTCCCGCACACCGCTGTTAAGGAACGTAAAGCTGTTCCATATCGATACATACGTGAAGCAAATGTAAAATGGAGTAAGCGTATACATCGTGTAATTGATGTTAGAGAAAAACAAAACAAGGTAATGCATTGGCCAAGAAACCCATTTTATCTTCTTGTTTGGAATGCAGCAATGAACGGTGAATTAACGGCTTACGCAAACGATTCCCTTACTTCAATTAAAACTCCTGAGGATATCATGAAGGAAATCAGTATTGAAACTACAGTAATGGTTCCTAATCCTGATAATCCAGATGATCCTTATGATATGGTACCAACTACAGTTGTTGAAACTCAAGAACCAACCGATTTTGTAAAATATAGATTGATGGAAGATTGGATTTTTGATTATAACTACTCTGATTTCAGAGCACGTATCATTGCCATAGCTCCACTAATTAGTCCATTAACAGAATCTGGTGTCGATTTAGGTGAAGTTCCTTTATACTGGTTAAAAATGGATGACTTGAGAGATAAACTTGCTCAAGAAGAAGTATTCAATGGTAAAAATGATGCTGCTAGAATGAGTTTTGATCATTGGTTTCAAATGAGACAATTCAGTAGCTATATTGTAAAAGAGAGTAACATGTACGATTTAGACATAACTGGACTTGAAGAATTCAGAGATGACGGTGTTGAAGCACTCCTCGAAAGTGATCGTATCAAAAACGAGTTATTTATCTTAGAGCATGATCTTTGGGAATATTAATCTGATTTATAAAATATAAAAAAAGAGGGCTCAAATAGCCCTCTTTTTTTATGAGTAATTATTACCTATTAACATTTTTTGAAAATTACAGCAACCCCCTGCCCTACTCCAACACACATTGTTGCTAAAGCATATTTTGCGGATTTTCGTCTTTTTAATTCATGAACTAAGGTACTAACAATTCTTGCTCCTGAAGCTCCTAACGGATGACCAATTGCTATAGATCCGCCATTTACATTAATTATCTCTGGATTCAGCTCTAAATCGCGAATACAAGCTATAGACTGGGCTGCAAATGCTTCATTAAGCTCAACTAAATCTATATCTTTTATAGAAATTCCAGCTCTCTTTAAAGCTTTATTAGTAGCGTTTACTGGACCTATACCCATTATATCTGGGGATACACCAACTGCTGCACTTGACACTACTTCTGCGATTGGCTCAAGGTTATATCGCTTAAGTGCATCTTCTGATACAATTACTAAAGCTGCAGATCCGTCATTTACACCTGAAGAATTACCTGCAGTAACTGATCCCCCATCTTTAAAAGCTGGTTTTAAATTAGAAAGAACCTCGACAGAACTCAACCTAGGGTGTTCATCTTTATTGAAAACTAGATCATCTTGTTTTTTTCTAGGGATAGAAATTGGAATAATCTCTTCAGAAAATTTACCTGAATCATAAGCATTTTGATATTTTAATTGTGAATGATGGGCAAATTCGTCCTGCTCAACCCTCGAAATCTGATATTTTTCTACAATGTTTTCGGCAGTTTCACCCATAGCATATGGGTGGTACATCTTCGATAACTTTGGATTTATAAATCTCCAGCCAATTGAAGTATCATAAATTTTATTTGTTCTACTAAATGCTGTCTCAGACTTGGACAAAACAAATGGAGCTCGAGACATACTCTCAACCCCTCCGGCTAAATATACATCTCCATAACCTACTGCAATATTTTTAGACACATCAGCTATGGCTTGCAAACTACTTGCACACAGACGATTAATCGTCAATCCAGGAACTGTATGAGGTAGTCCTGCTAGTAAAAGGCTCATTCGTGCTACATTTCGATTATCCTCACCTGCTTGATTTGCTGCACCTAGCAAAACATCTTCTATATCGGAAGGATCTATTGAGGGGTTTCTGTCCATTAATGACTTAATCACTTCTGCGGCAAGATCATCAGGTCTTTGAGAAGCTAATGTACCTCCAAATTTTCCTACTGCAGTTCTTGCAGCATCAACTACATATGCTCTTTTCATTTGCTTCAAAAATAGTTAGTTATTCATGGTTTTCATGATGAATGAATACATGGGGTGTTCTTTTGAGATAGTATTCATAATGAATTTCTTATCAATCTGGGTATGACTTTTATCAATGAGCCATGATGGTGCATATTTCTCTATCATATATCGATGATAGCGGTATTCAGCATTTGAATTATTTTCATTGATAATCGTATTTAGTGTATTATACCCTGAATTAAAATATGATAATTTCTTATATGGATTTAGTACATACTCTGCATTCATACACTCAAAAACAGACTTATAACATAGCTCATCAGTTGTTAAATTTTCCTTATCGGATAAAATAGCCAAGGTTGATATAACTCTTTCTTTGTCTTGAGTCTTGTATACTTCTCTACACATTGAAATATTCAACAAGTTTGAAGTCAAAAACATAATTAAATAAATTAGATTAGCCATTTCACATCAACAAAAGCACCCAATAAAATAAAAGATGTACAAAAATAATCCAATAGCTTCTCCCAGTAATCGACGGTACTTTTCTAAATAATAATTGAAAAATAAATGAAAGTACGAACCAACAGATATAATTAAATATTGGGATATTTCCAGTATTCCACCACCACCAACCAAACCGAACAGCCACAAGCTCTAATAGAAAATCATAGGCCGTTATCACAACAGCTGTTAGGAACGCAGAAATTGCATAGCTATTCGTAACCAAATTAACCAGACTCCTAGATGCAATAGATAGCAAAGCCCATGTAATAGGTATAATTAAAGGTACTTTGTAGTACTTAAAACCCAAAATAGACCCGTACGTATAATCACCAAACAGATAGCCATAATTGACACCCAAATATTCTGCTCCAAAAGAAAATGCCATAATCAAAAGAATGGCCAACAAATTACGTATGACCCATCTACCCTCTTCAAGATAGACAATAACGAAACTAAACAAAAGCATGTAGGGTGTTAAACTTAGAAAGAAGGACCTAGTTAGAGGTAGAAGAATACCTATTAAACCAACTACATAGGGGACGAGTAGTAGCGTATAAAAATTGATTTTAACAAATCTTGAAATCATTATGAATAATATCTGACGTGATTTTTGCTGACAACAAACATAATGGAATACCACCACCTGGGTGCACACTTCCACCACAAAAATATAAACCCTTGTGATGTTTGCTAAAATTTGGGTGCCTCAAAAAAGCTGACATTCTATTATTCGAACTTGAACCATATAATGCCCCTTTATAACTGCCTGTTTTATCCCAAATTAATTGTGGTGTTAAGATATGCTCTACTTCTATTAGATCTTGAATATTTTCATAAAGTAAACGACTCAACTTTGAAATAATGTTCTCTTTAGTTGCACTTATCAGCGTATCCCAATCTTGCCCCTCAACATAAGGTGCATTGACCATCACAAACCAATTTTCGCATTTTATAGGGGCATCATCTTTCTTTAATTTACTACTAATTTGAACATAAACCGTTGGGTCATCATCAATTGTATGATTATCAAAAATTGATTTAAACTCTTTTTGATAATCTGCCGAAAAGAAAATGTTGTGTAAATCTAATTCCTTAAATTCCTTTTTAATTCCCCAGTAAAAAATTAAAGCAGAACTACTCGGTGAATAATGACTATTTTGTGGTTTGATTAAGGTTTTTAATGGCCCTTTTGATGCTGTAGCAATATCCATATTACAAACCATTAAATCATAGTTAATGCCTTCATTATTAAGAGTATAAGTATTACCTAATTTAGTTATTTGATTTATAACTTTATTGAATTCGAATTGAACTCCCATATTAATAGCTTTTGTGTATAAAGCATCTACAATTGATCGCATTCCTTTTTTAGGAAAAAACGCTCCAATTCCAAATTCGTAATGAGGTATAACATTCAAAGTTGAAGGAGATTCATACGGATTAGATCCGTTATATGTCGCAAACCTATCAAAAAATTGTACTGATTTTGGGTTTGAAAATTGCTTCGTATTTTCAGTATGCATCTTCTTAAAAACACCAACTTTACGAATTCTCAACATACTTTTCAGTGTTTCCCAACGTAAATACGTGCTTAACTTATGAAGTGATTTTTCAAGAAATACGTGATTTGTTATTTGGTATTTTGCCTTGCTATCGTCAAGAAATGAATCAATATTATTTGGATTTTCACCCAGTTTAACCCTAAATTCTTCTTTAAATTTTTCTCTGTTACTATATGCGGATACTCTAGTTTTATCTTCCCAAAAATAATTACACAAAATATCTAATTGATCATAGTCAAAATCCACGTCATTTAATCCATCAATAGTAAGAAGTTCCTTCATATATTGAGGCATTGTAAAGAGTGACGGTCCTGTATCAAATCGATATCCATCGCTTTCCCAAACACCCAATTTGCCGCCATATGTTGAAGATTTTTCATAAACGATGACCTTCACCCCCATAGAAGCTAAACGAATAGCAGAGGCAAGCCCGGCAATGCCTGAACCTATTACAGCTGAATTTAATGACTTGGACGATTTCAATGTGTTGGCAATATCTGACTAATTCTGTAGAAATGAAAACACTGGAACTGAGATTATGTTTAAATTTGAAGCATATGTTACAAAGAACTCAGACCTTGTTCATTTTAGGAATTATTATAATTTGTTCTGTTTTATCACTAGCTGACGTTCCAATCTATGAGATTCATAACAATAATAATTCTGAAAAGGTATTTGTTTATTATAATCAAACGCATATCATGAATGAAGATTCAAATATGATTGAAAACAATAATTTGATTTTTGGCTCTCTTTTAGTAATTATAATCTCAAGCCTCATCAATATTTTTAGTTTTAAAAATCGTAAGTTACAAATGCTGCTAACCGCATTTAACTATCTATTTATTTTTTTATTGATTGCTCTGATTTACAACTATAGTCTACACATAAACTATTTTGAAAATACCGGAACATCAAGTTTTAAGTATGGAGTGATTTTCCCTATTATTCTGATTTTATTTAACATCTTAGCATTTCGTGGAATCAAAAAAGACGAACAACTCATTCGGTCAATGGATAGAATAAGGTAATTTGAAAATACTTGAAATAAATAACTTATCCGTTAAATTCTCTCAAGAAGGAACAAATTTTGAGGCTGTAAAAGGAATAAGTTTTTTTCTGAATGCTGGTGAAATTCTTGGTCTTATTGGTGAGAGTGGAAGCGGAAAATCTGTAGCAAGTCAATCTATAACTAGATTAATTGAAGATGCTATTTATAGTGGGTCAGTTAATTACTATATTGATAATCAATGCATTGACTTAATTCAATGCTCAAATACCCAATTGCAAAAAATACGTAAAGAAGAAATAGCCTATATATTTCAAGAACCCATGACAGCACTGAATCCACTGATAACTTGTGGAGATCAGATAATGGAATCTTCATTTACAAAAAACAATGACATACTTTATGATTTGCTAAACAAGGTAGAACTTACTGACGTGGAACGAATTGCAAAAAGTTACCCCCATGAATTAAGTGGTGGTCAAAGGCAACGTATAATGATTGCTATGGCTCTTGCCAAAAAACCAAACTTATTAATAGCAGACGAACCAACCACTGCACTTGATATTGCAGTTCAGCGAGAAATCCTCACCTTGCTCAAAAAATTAAGCATTGAGGAAAATATGGGGATCTTATTCATAACGCACGATTTATTATCATTACGAGAATTTGCGGATAGAACAACTGTGATGTACCACGGAGAAATTGTTGAACAAGATAAAACCTCAAAAATCCTCAATTCTCCGAATCATCCTTACACTAAGGCTCTGATAGAAAGTAGGCCATCATATCGTAAAAAAGGAAATATACTCGAAGAAATAGGCGATCTGTTGGTCGAAACTAATGGAAATTTAACCTACAAAAAACCAAAGCTACAACGACTAACCCCTAATATTCCAAGTGACGAAGTTATCTTAGAATTAAAAGATATAGGAAAATATCATGTTCAAAATGGACTCTTTAGTAAAACAAAAAAGCAAGTTCTAGAAGACATAAGTCTCCAAGTGAATCGAGGAGATATCATAGGTCTAATCGGTGAAAGTGGGAGTGGAAAAAGTACCATTGCCAAGATCATTTTACGATTATGGAAAGAAACATCAGGAACAATCTCACTTCATGGAAATGAAATACAATCGTTCTCTGATCTATCAAAAGAAATTCAACTTGTATTTCAAGATCCATTCTCATCATTAAATCCAAAACATACAATCGGCAAAGCCATATCTGAGGTTTTTCAAATATCAAAAGAGAATTTAAAGTCAAAAGAAATAAAACAAAAGTCTATTGAACTCATCAAAACAGTTGGTTTATCTGATAATGATTATCAAAAATATCCTCACGAGTTTTCTGGAGGTCAACGCCAACGAATTTGTATTGCAAAAGCTCTTGCAAAAGAACCAAAGTTCATCGTTTTAGATGAAGCTGTAAGTGCTTTAGATGTTAGCATTCAAGCTAAAATATTAAATCTTCTAAATCAACTAAAATCTGAAAAGGATCTAACCTATTTACTCATATCTCATGACATGAATGTTGTTAGTTATTTCTGCAATAAACTGGTTGTTTTAAAAAATGGGAAAATTATAGAATCTGGAGATACAGAGGAATTAATTAAAAACCCAAAATCTGAATATACAAAGACTCTTTTGGAGTCTAGTCTAAAATAAAAAAATTGAAAAAAAAGAAAAAAGGTCAAAAAACCACCAAGAAATTCACTTCTGTTATAAGCGTACTTATTGATCAACCCAATACACCACTTAATTACAAGCAGATTGGTTCTAAAATACCTCATATATCCTATAAAGAGGTTAATCAAACACTGGAAAAATTGGTTATGGAAGGTCAGATTAAATCACCTTCAGTTGGTAAGTTCATGTTTGAAAAAAAGGATTTCAACGAAATTGAAGGAACTTTAGATTTCAACTCAAAAGGAGATGCTTATTTAGTAGCAGATAATCTTGAGAATGATATTAAAATAAAATACGGCAATACTCTTGATGCATTTGATGGTGATTTGGTAAAAGTCAAATTATCATACATTGAGGGAAAAACCAAACCAAGAGCGTTTGTAACCACTGTAGTGAATAGAAATCGAGAATACATTGTGGGTACACTATCATCAAATCGAAATACGCATTTTGTGATTCCTGATAACAATAAAATTCATACTGATTTTTACATACCTAAAGAGTATTTAAAAAATGCCAAAAATGGTGATAAAGTAAAAATTAAATTCAGGGATTGGCCAGCAAGAACCAAGAATCCATATGCTCGTATTGTTGAAGTATTTGGTAAAGCTGGAAACAATTCTGCTGAAATGCATGCTATTGTGGCTGAGTTTGGTTTTGATACTCAGTTTGACGATGCCATTGAAAAAGCAGCCAATCAACTTCCTAAAACTATTCATAAAGATGAAGTTTCTAAACGGGAAGATTACAGATCAATTAGCACCTTCACCATCGATCCAGCAGACGCAAAAGACTTTGATGATGCATT
>JADHMR010000022.1 GCA_016779945.1 Bacteroidia bacterium
GCTAGAGGCGTAATTTTAGTATTCGTAATGGACTATATTCAGAGTAGCCTTTTTAGTGAAATCGATACATTAATTCAAGATTTAATTGCTGACGGTTGGGATGTTTTTAAAGAAGAAATTGCAAGTAATACTAGCGTTAATGAGGTAAGTAATCGTATTGATTATTATGTTCGAAAAGAAGGATGTAATTCATTATATCTTTTGGGAAATGTCCCTGTCCCATACTCGGGCTTATATTGTGAGGATCTTAACTATCCAACTCCACCGGATGGTCATTACACTGAACCAGATTGCCACTGTGGAGCATGGTCATCAGATGTTTATTATGGAGTTATTAGTGGTGCTTGGACTGACGAAGATTCAACAACTTTGGGTACTCGAGAGCAAAATAAAAATAGAATCGGTGATGGAAAATTTGACAACAATCGGATACCTGGAAAAGTGACTATTGGTGTCGGTCGAGTGGATTTTAGTAATCTTCCAGCAATTACTAAATCTGAAATAGAATTAACTCGTCAATATTTAAACAAGGTTCACCAATACAAGATTGGTCAAGTAAATATGATTAACCAAGGTATTGTTGAGGACAATTTCAGTTCGCTGGACGAGGGATTTGCATCTGCAGCCATTCGAGATTTTTCTGCTATTTTTGGCAAAGATGGGGTAATCTACGATGATGTATTTACTCTAACAAAAGATAAAAACTATGCACTCTCATTCACGTGCGGTGCAGGTTTCTATAACTCATGCAATGGCTTGGGAGCAACTGCTGATTTCAACACCAAGAATGCTGCTGCTTTCAACCATATTTTTGGGAGCTATTTTGGAGATTTCGATAGTGAGAATAACTTATTAAGAGGTTCTTTAGCTTCATCTGAACTTGGGTTTATATCCATGTGGTCTGGTCGACCCAAATGGCTTACTCACTCACTCGCGTTGGGAGAAACCTATGGTGAAGTTGCTATAAACTCTCAAAATAATTGGATAAATTATGACGCCGGTTATTATCAAAATGGAACTCACATGGCCTTGATAGGAGATCCATCCTTGAGGCATCACATGATTCTACCCCCAACCAATGTTTTATTTGAACCGAATTCCGAACGAAATCAAGTGACCATTAAGTGGACAGCTAGCTCATCACCAGGAGTGATAGGATATCATGTATAACGAAGTAATCAATATAGTGGCGGATATGTAGAACCTGTAAACTCAGAATTAATTGAAGCTCCCAGTTATACAGATACTCAACCTTTTGAGGGCACTAACCACTATCTTGTTAAAGCTGTAAAAATCACAGAAACTGGAAGCGGTAGCTATACAAATATGAGCCTTGGATGTTTGGACTCAATCACGGATATGAGAGGAACTAACGCTCACATAAATCTTGCCTCTTCATTAGATATAAAGGTGTATCCAACACTTGTTAGCGATAAAATGTACATCCAACAGAAAAATGCACAGAAAGCTTCATATCTTATCCAAAATAATCTGGGAATCACCGTGAATAAAGGAGTTATATCATCCCAAAAAGAATCTATTGACGTTCAATCATTAGAATCAGGAGTGTATTATCTTTTGATAAACGGATTTAGCCAAAAATTTGTTAAATACTAACGACCGAAAAAATCTTCGTTAGCTAGCTGAAAAAAGGCCTTCTCGAAAGGGAGAGTACATGAATCTGTCAAATATTTTTTTTGATCAAAATCATAAAATTGTATGCAATCTGGTGCAACTGTAGCGATACCATTATGGTATGAATAAAAGGCAATATTACTTGGCTGCAAGACAGATTGTTGCGAAAAAACGAATGGCTTGTTCAAATAACTAGCAACAGTTGATGGCAAATCAGACTGACTTACTATTTCACGAATAACTGTATCTTGACGAACAACTCCTCCAGTTAGAATGAGCGGAATTTTAAAGTTTATATCACTGTATATGGGTGCATTGTCTGGACGTCTTACACCATGGTCAGCTGTAATCATAATTAATGTATTAGACCATTTATCACTTTCTTTGATTCGATTGATTAGCAGTCCTAGACAACTATCTGTATATGAAATACTATTTAGATATGGATCTTCCCTATTTTGGTAATTGGGCACATCAAAGGGTTCGTGACTACTCAATGAAAATAACATGGAAAACTGAGGCTTTTTTCTTGTTATAAAATCATTACCAAAAGTTTGAAAAACATCCTCATCATGAACTCCCCAGGTATTTCTTTTACTGGATACAAAATCATCGCCGGATTTTAACTCATCAGCATCACTAAACAACACTTTAATGTTAGCAAAATCTAGATTACCTCCATAATAAAACGAAGTCCAATAGTCTTTACTAAAAAGCTTAAAAACAGAAGGTTTAGCAGACAACTCTGTGGGGAAATTTGTGAGTGTTTGCCTTGCACCACTCGGAAAACCAGTAGTTAGTGCCAAAAGTCCTTTATCTGATCGGAAACTTGATGCATATGCGTTTGAAAATGAAATTCCTTGTCCTGAAATTAAATCCAAATGTGGAGTCGATCCAAACTTTTCTCCACTTACCGAGCCTACAACTTTAGCACTAAAACTCTCTAGGACAATTAAAATCAGATTAGTATTCGAGTCATATGGTTCAAGTAAGGATGTGTAATCATCCTTACTACAATTTATCTGACTCAAAATATTTTCTGCTTGTTCCTTTTGCTCAAAAAACTTTAATGGTGCGTGTTTATCGCGTTCTAATTCTGTAGCTAAAAAACTCCATGCTGGGTTAACTGCTGCATTGTTGAGTGCGTTATTTTTACTAAAATAGGCACTCGATATATTTATGGGGACATTACTTACACCGCCCCTTATCATAACAAAAGAAATAATTAATAAAGCTGTTACTGTCCAAACACTCCCTTTTTCAGGCAAATGAAACAAGTTAGCACCTCGCCTTGAGAACCCATAAATACCTAGTAAAATAAATAAAAATGTAACCACAAATGTTGGTGTTTCTAAAGAAAATAACCCTGCATTTTCTTCTCCTAAAAACTGAGTAAATCCTAAGTTTGTTTTCTGGCCCCAGTAGTAGTAGAAGTATGCATCCGAGGCCATAACTATAACTAAAAACAGCCAAGTAAACCAACCATAAAACTGGACCACTTTATGGGTGATTACAGGTAATATCTTGTTGCAAAATATTCCTAAAATAGGAATAATTGATAAGTACCCCACCATGGATAAGTCTAAGAGGATTCCTGACTTCCAAACTTGAATGAAATTAGATAGGAACAAAGCATCAATTCCAAGATTAACACCAATGAAATAAGCTTTAGTTAGGCCAAAAAGACCAAGCCACATCAAGGCTAATCTCAGGTAGTAAAAAATCGTTCTTAACAAAACCGTTTTAAATCAACTTCTAAAGGCAAAGGTATACCTTGCTCCATATAATCTGCCATTTCTTGGACTAATAATGGGGCCATACTAACCGCTTTACTCCCCATACCGTTTACAATGTACATCGAATTTATTTGTGGATGCACACCTAATACAGGTTTTCTATCAGGAGAGGCAGGTCTTATCCCACAATAGTGATTTACTAATTCATAGGGGACTGTTATTAATTTTTTTAACCTTGATTCTAGTTCTTCTTTCATCATTAAAGTAGGTTCTAAAGATGTTTGATTTTGTTCGTAGGTAGACCCTACCCTCCACAAATCATTATCCAAAGATTGGATAAAGACCGGACCAAGGTAAATACTATCGGTTGGAATCCCATTCGCTCGAATTTCTATAATTTCACCTTTTGTTGGAATAATTTTTAGGTAATCATTAAAAAAAGGATTGTTAATTGCTTCATAACCCTCACAAAATACAATTTTATCGTAAGAAAAATTTTGATACTTCTTTTGATTCGAATCCAATATGGAGTAATCAAACAATGCTGGCTCAGTAGGTAGCGATTTATTACACGCATACAAAAATGATTTCGTATCCATTTCTCCTGCCAAGTATATATTCAAAACACCAAATGAAGTATTCAGACCAACAATATCCTCATGTGAAAAAGAGCAGAAACTACTATATTTTTCCAAATGAGCCTTACTCAACCATCTATTCTGTTCACCGGCATTTGCAATGATTCGCTTCATTGGTTTACTCGAAAAAAATCGAGCTTTCAGCTTAGTCTCCAAACCTAGATAGTAACTAGCTAATGACGGGAAGTATTGGTCTGAACGCCAACCAACTGTAAAATATTTACCCACCACAGGATTTACTAATCCAGCCGCAACATGCGTACTTTGATTGTTATTCCATTTATCATAAACAATGGCAGTATGCCCACGATCCATAAGCTCTAACTGGAGCAACCTACCAGAAATCCCACCACCAATAATTAAATAATCTACATTCATCAATATCCCAACAAAGATACTCTGACAATAATTTATGTTATTTGCACTATGAAGAATTTAATCTTAGTTGGTCTAATATTGGCAGTTGTCATAACTGCTTGCAAAGATGAATTCAATTTACCTGTATATGACAGCTATGTGGATGGGGATGCTCCAAGTTTTGAAATTCTATATCCTAATGAAGATACTACTATTCTAAATAAAGATTCTGTAAACATTCAAATCATTTGTAAAGATGATTATGAAATTGATAGTTTTTTCTTTGAAATACAACCTGCCGATTTTTCCGCTGATTTAGTTGTATTTAAGACTGCTGTTAACGACAGTTTGTATGAATTTAACTTCAATTATCCATTGCCAACTAAGGATAGTATGCGTTATGAAGCTTATGTTAAAGCAGTTGATTTAGTCGGCAATTCCAATAATAAAGTTTACTTTTTTACAGCTAAATAATGGCTATAAAGATTTTACGATTAATTTTTTGTGTACTCTTTTTAAGTGCTCATTCTTTTGTGTATTCTCAGCTCCTAGATACTTCGTCCGTTCACGATTATAAGCCTACTAATATTCAAATTCAACAAACAGAAAAATACCTCTTTTTAGATACCTCTCAAACCAATTTAGATACGAGTTTAAACCTATTTTACAACTACTATCCAACTTATCAAAACGCGTTTCCTTTTATTGATTTAGGATTAGAAGCTACACCAGCTCTGGCACTCTCCAAATCAAACAACCAACAATTAAAACTTCGTTTGGGTGCAGATCATATGAATCCATATTTCTATGACGAAAAGATTCATATTTATCAGACGGATAAACCCTTCACAAGGCTTAATTACTCACAAGGAGCTAATGAGATGCTATCTATTGTTGCTACTCATGCTCAACAAATTTCAAAACGACTTTCATTTGGAGTAGATTATCGAAGAATAAAAAATCAAAATTTTTATTTTTCCAATCTTGAGAATTTCTCGAGAGTCCGTATGGGTAATTTATTCAATACCAAGTTTTATACAAGCTATTATTCTCCAGACCGAAAATACGAAATGGTAGCATCGTATCTATGGAACAGATCCAGACACGTTGAATCTGGAGGATTATCAAATGATTCTTTTTTCAACGCACAAATAGGTAGAAATAAAATTAATAATAACATAATTAACTACACAGACGGTATTGGCACCCTTGCCCAAAATCAATTCAGACTCACGCAATATTTCAGACCTGGTGGCCTATCCACCGACACTACATTAAACGCGAGTTTAAATCAATTCAAAGAACAGTTTTTTATATCGACTGCCCTAAAGAATGAACGTCTTGAATTTGAAGATAACAACCCAGATAGTTTGAACTATGGCGTCAAGCTAACACCCTTCAAAGATTCAAGTTATCATCGATCTGTTGAAAACGAAGTGGGATATATGAAGATTATTGGTCGTCATAGCGTATCATCAAGCTTGATGCATGACTACAGTTCAATCTATCAAAACACTGTCACCAAATACTTCCAAAACCTCTACATCACTGCTAAGGGTATAGTTAGATTAAACGAATTTCAATTCGAGCCGCAGGTAAAATTTGGTATTTTAGGGTATAATGCTGGTGATTATCAAATAGATGGGGTTGCTTCATATCGTTTTAAACGATTAAATTTCATTGGTCGTTTTTTGTCTCAAAAAGTAGAACCCACTTTTATGCAACAAGAGTTCAGAAGCAATGCCATTCAATGGGAAAATAACTTTTCTAAAATAAGTGTTAATCAACTTCAAGGCACAATATCGACACGTCAAACAAATCATAACTTAAAAGTTGACATCAAAGCTGAAAATACAAATGGGCTAATCTATTACCATGATGAAAATAAAATAGCTCAATATGATGATAATTTAACTTGGTTGAGAGCCATAATTAGTCATCATTTTTTGCGGAATAATTTTGGATCAGACTTGAATTTAACAATTCAACAGTCCTCAAATCAAGAGGTTCTTCCAAGACCTAAGGCCGCTATATCAGGAAACTTTTATACTAAATTTAAGTTGTTCCAAAAAAACCTAAGAGTTCAATTAGGTGTTCGGTCTTTCTGGTTTAGCTCCTTTAATAGCCCTCGGTATAATCCATATACTCGAGCCTGGCACAATACCAATAAACAATTTGAATCAACTCCTCCTATTCAAGTTTACACCAACGCAAAAGTTAAAAGTTTCTGTTTTGGTATTGAATTTTTTCATGTGCAACAAGGTTTTATGGGAGAGGATTATTACAGTTCTCCGGGATATCCAATGATGCCCAGAAGCTTGAGACTAAGCATCCGATGGGATTTTAATAACTAATTTTTAAACCGATAAACTGAATTATCACACCCAGACATTCCAATCTTCGTGATTTTTCAATCCAAATTTACAATCATCTAAATCTTGTTTAATTTGAACAATCGGTGCGTAAGTATTTGAATTTACTTGGAATAATTCGCTGTCAATCTGGAGCTCATTAATATATGTAATGGCTGCAGCTGTTCCGGTTGCAAAAAGACAATCTACATCACCAGCAGCTAATTCCGATTTTATTCGATCTGCAGAAATAGCTTCTTCGTGAACTTCCAAACCAGATTCTTTTGCCAGATTAATTACTGTATTGCGTGTGATTCCGTTAAGAATACTATCTCTCATTTTAGGAGTGTATAGGGCACCATTCTTAACATAAAAGAAATTGGCACTTCCTAATTCTTCTAATTTATAATCATCGGTAATATCAGTCCACAAAACCTGATCAAATCCCAATTCTTTGGCTTGATTAGATGGATAAAAAGAAGCTGCATAATTACCCGCAGCTTTGGCATAACCAATACCTCCAGTAGCAGCACGACGATACTCTTTATTAATCATCACACGAAGGGGTACTGAATAGTAAAAACCTACAGGACATGCAATTACTACAAACTTATACGCCTTGCTTGGTACTGCTCTTAAAGTATTATCTGTAGATATCATGAATGGTCTGACATACAGAGAACCCTGGCTTCTACTAGGCACCCACTCACGTTGAAGCTCCACAAATTTTTTGATGGCTTCTAGTGCTTGTTGTTTATCTATTTGAGGCATCAAAAGACGCTCAGCTGATTTATTAAAACGATCTATATTGTCATGTAATCTGAAGATGTTAATCTTTCCATTATCTGATTTGAAAGCTTTAAGACCCTCGAAAATTGCTTGTCCATAGTGAAAAACAGACATTCCAGGGTGAAAACTTAATTCTCTTAACGGTTCTATCGAATAATCACTCCAAGAGTTACCATCGTGATCCATAACCATCATGTAATCTGAATATGTTTTCCCAAAATCAAGTTGATTAAAATCAACATTATTGAGGTTGGAATGTGTTACGTGCTTAATTTTCATTGGTGCAAATTAACAACCTATTCTTCTATGTTCAGTTACTTGAAATCAAATTGTTAGAAATAACATCTCTAAATCGCTTATTTTTATATGTTTTTCATCAAAAAAATAAATCTGTCCAAAAAAAATTGTTGCTTTGTTTTACAATGGATTCATTTGATCAAACAGACATTGATTTACTATTCAAATCTATAGTAATTTTACCTCAAGATTCATCAAAAAACGTTGATGCAACTAAAGCGGGGAAAAAGCCAAAAGAATACGAAACTCAATCTATTGAAAACAAGGTAGAAGAGCCTGAAGTAAAGCCTTCAAATCCAGTTAAAACTATTGCTATTATTACAAATTCAGAGCTCAAAGAAAATTATTTGACACAAGGCAGTAGTTTTCTAAAGATATTGGAGGCATTAGAAATTAGCTCCGCAAAAAATAAACTTATTACCGATGTTCATTTGGATGATTTGATAAATTACACGTGCATTTGGTGTGTTGGCCTTGACCCTGAGATTGAATCCAAAATCTTAAAAATCAATCATCCTAATATTTTGCTATCTCCTAACATCTTAGATCTCAAAACTAAAGAAGAAAAAATAGCGATGTATGGACCACTGAAAGCTTTTGTGACCCAAAACTATAGCCTATTTACTTCTAAATAATGCAGTCTTACACTTAATCAGGTTGTTTTTATTTAGACAACTTATGACTTAATTAACCAATTCAAAGACAAGTGTTTTGTTATCTTTGTTCACTTTTATTTATGTAAATTCATGTTAAGTAAAGATAATTTTACAAGCTACAAACACCAATCATTTTTCCTTAAACTGAAAGAACTAGCAGTATCTAGTTCTACCAATCCGTTTAACTTCAAAATGATCTTTTTTGGAGGAACAGGAGCTGTAGGTGGACAGGCTGTGATTGAAATCATATCGTCTTTTTTATACATGAAAGACGCTCAAATATCCCGCACTAATACAAATCCAAAATTAGTCATCACTGGAATAAATAGAAGTCAAATCGATCAGTTTTGTGGTAAACTATTCCAAATATTTGGAAAGCAAAAATTTGAGGAGATTGAGAATAACGGCGATGAATCCACGCTTTTATTTGATCAATTCATCGAACTTCATTTCAAAACATTAATGGCTGTACCGAAATTTCATGTTGACCTCGATGAAGCCTTAAAAAAAATTGACAATAATGAAGATAAGGTACAATATCTAATCAAGGAAGCGAGCAAAACAACCTCACCATTCGAAGCATTTGTTAAAAAAACAAAACAGGAATTAGGTCTTGGGCCGCATGATCGTTTCAGAGCCGTATTCAGTGGTATTCCTGTTCCAAGTGTTGCTACCTATCACTTTGAATCGATTGATAGACTTCTAATCAAACACGGAATTACTCAACAAGATGCTGATAAGAATATAGAAAGATCCATTAAAAAAGAAATCCTAAAAGGTCTAGCAGAAGATTTTGGTGATATTAAAGAAAATCATTCCGAAGAAGTGCTCATGGCACACACTACATCTGTGGGAGGCATGTATCAAATTATAAACGGTGAGCCTATCATAAAGCTAGGATACGCTCATTCATCATTAGGAGACCTTCTCAAGGAAAAGCAATTCTATGCTAACGAATTAACCATACAGTATTCTAATTTTAACCTAAAAAGTCTAGTTACAGCCAGTGCAATTGGAATAGATTATATCTACACAAGCAGCACATTGCCACTAAGTAGTGGGGTGTCTAGAAAATATAGATTAGCAGCAGAAAAAAATAAACTCCCCTTTGATTTGAAGGTCACTTTTGACAAAAAAGGTGAACGACTTTTAAATAAAATTTTCCCATTTCAATCGTTACCAGTTAGCCACCCTGTTACCGACACAAAAGGTAATCCTATGACTAAGACTGAACTTGATTTTGGCAACAACAAAGACAATATACCAAGTCTTAACGTGAATTATGCACTTCGAAGTGGAGAAAATGGACTTTTTTCTTTGGATAACGCCTATGCACTCTATCTAAATATGAAGATTGCTTCTCAAGAGGAACTCGCACACGTATTAGTGAGTAATGCCCTTTTGGGTGATGACGATCAAAAACCATGGTTCGACAAACATGGCATTTGCTACTACACCCAAACGGATAATTCTAGTTTGATTTTTGCCCTGCTCAATAATCGAAAAGAATTCAGAAAATACCAGACCAGTGCGTTCACTGTAAAAGCTTTTCAAGAACTGGGAAGTAGTAAGCATCAAGCAGAGCTTCATACACATGGATTATTTATCTTAATGCACAAATTAAAAAATTTGAGCTCACAGAATATTTCGTCTATGATTACCTCCAAGTATAAAGAGCAAGAAGTAAAAGATTTTGTAGATACCAATACCCCAAATTTACTCCTTGAGGATATAGTGTCCTATGGAAAAGATACCGAAACATTGTCTACTGCTTTTAGCTCGCTTCTATCGATTAAATCCGTTGGGGAAATGGCTAAATACACAGGTTATACTGGCGAACTCACTGGATTTGTAAAGGTGTTTTTTAATGGATTATATGCTGCTGTGTCTCAAACTGTTCGAGCAATTACATCTCTTGGAAATCCAATCATTTTTCGAAATAAAAATGGCAATGATGAAATATTAGCTGGACCCTATTTTGCCCCATTAGATTTGGTGTTAGACACCAACTTTACCCTCATTGAAACCATCGACAAACTCTGTAAAGAAAATAAACTCGATCGTGAGGCATTGATAAATTGGTTGGTTTGCAATAATGGGTTTGTGGACCTAAGACCCCAAGCCATTTTAAATACAGCAAAGACATTTGAACAGGGATTGGACGATCACATATCTGTCATTGAAGATGCAGACCAATTCAGAAAACAAGTACAGCAGCTCAAACTAAAAAACAGACGCAATACTCAAGAAAATATTCATTTTAATAGCAGTGGATTATTAGCCTATTGTGGACGTATCACTGGACTTTACGAGCAACTTGAACAATTTGATTTAAGTCTTGGCACCTATAATGGTTGGAAAGCTCTTTTTCCAATTGATGACAAATTCAACCACATCCTCATACCTGGATTAGTTGAAGCCATGCGGCATTACAGTGAGGGACTTGGCAAAATAACAGGTACCGAATTCTTGTATCCAAAATACGGGTACTTCGATTAGCTTTCTATTCAAAATCACATCCAAATATGATTAATATCACACCCGAATGTGATCAATATCATAATTAACAATTTCTTTCAAGATAATATTTGCGTCTAAAATTACAGACCAATGAATATTGAAGAAATAACCGCTCAAATTACAGATATGGTGATTGAATATGCACCAAAGTTCGCACTAGCAATTATAACTTTAGTTGTCGGAATGTGGGTAATCAAACGCCTTATGAAATGGGTAGAACCCAAAATAAATAAATCTACAAAAGATGAAACATTGGGCATATTCCTTAGCTCAATATTCGGAACATTGCTAAAAGTGATGCTGCTTCTCTCAGTAGCATCTATGTTTGGAATTGATACGACATCTTTCATAGCCATATTTGGTGCTTTAATGGTTGGAATTGGCATGGCTCTAAATGAGAGTATAGGTCATATTGTCAGTGGAGTAATGCTAATGATTTTCAAACCCTTCAAAGTTGGAGATTTAGTTATCATTGGTGGCGGACAAACTACAGGAACAGTGGATGCAATCAATGCATTCAATACCATTCTTGCTACCCTAGATAACAAACGAATCATCATTGCAAACGGAAATGTAACTGGTAACGATATTACGAATATTTCAGGGCAAGGAATTGTGGGTGTCGAACTTACTTATGGCATAGCTTATAGTGCCGACATGGAAAAGGCTAAAAACATCATAAAGTCTGTCGGTGATGAATGTCCTTATGTGCTTAATGATCCCATTCAAGGTGTTGTGGTAGCTAATTTAGGAGACAGCTCTGTTGACCTTGCAACACGACCATTTTGTAAAAGTGAACATTATTGGGATACCATGTTCTACATGCAAGAAAATGTAAAAAAACAGTTTGATGAAAATGGCATAAATATTCCATTTCCAAACATGGAGGTTCACATGATTAATAAAAATTAATCTACGTTATCATGTAGAAATGAGTTGTTAGTTTTTAACTCTGGCTTGGATTCGGGCTCATCAACTAAACTTGTTCTGGAAATTTCAATTTCTGAAGAATGATTAACTTCATTTAAAGTTACATTTCTGCGTTTATAAGCAGGTATATTTTCCATCTTATCAATACCTTCTTGATTAGGTTGGTAGATTGCAGGAGTTACTCGTTTATCTTTTTCATTAGCACTACTTGCCAAAGAATCGAAGATGGTAATTTGCTTCTTTGCATCCAGCTCCTCTGCTGTCATATTTTCATGAACATTAACATCTCCTAAGTCGAATTCAACTTCGCTATCTTTAATCATAGCGTTGTATCGATTTTTAGCTCGATCAAAACCTGTAGCAATAACGGTAACACTCAAGCTTCTACCAAGATTTTCGTCGTAGCACAAACCACATTTTAAATTTGCATCGCTTCCTGTTTCTGCTTGTAAGTATTCATTAATAGTAGCGTACTCATCCATGGTAGCTTCTTCATCTCCGTAGGATATGTTAACTAATAAATCACTCGCCCCTTGAATTTTATTATCATCCAAAAGTGGAGAGTTCAATGCTTGACTGACGGCACGCATAGCACGATCATCTCCTTCAGATGTTCCCATTCCCATGATCGAAACTCCACTATCTGTCATTGCTGTCTTTACATCCTCAAAATCAACATTTATACTCCCAGCAATGGTAATAATCTCTGCAATTCCTTTTGCTGCAGTTGCTAGGATATTATCTGCATATCCAAATGCCTTACTTATGGGTAAATTTCCATAAATCTCTTTGATACGATCGTTTGAAACCACTAACAGTGAATCCACACTATCTCTAATTTCTTCAATACCGTGAAACGCCGCTTTACAACGCTTATTTCCTTCGAACATAAAAGGTGTAGTGACAATACCTACGGTTAATATCCCTCTATCTCTGGCTGCTTTAGCTATCACTGGAGCAGCACCAGTACCTGTGCCTCCCCCCATTCCAGCAGTAACAAAAACCATTTGTGTGTTTACACCGAGTGACTCCATAATATCTTGGATACTTTCTTCGGCAGCTTTTCTCCCTATTTCTGGATTAGAGCCAGCACCTCTTCCCTCAGTTAATGAACTCCCAATTTGAACTTTATTAATAATTGGGCTTTTTTCAAGTGCCTGTGAATCAGTGTTGCATATGAAGAAATCTACTCCTTGTATGCCCTCGGAGTACATGTGATTTACGGCATTTCCGCCACCTCCACCAACACCAATTACTTTAATTATGGATGATTTATCTTTTGGTAATTCTACTGTAAAACTCATATCTTTTATTGTTTAAAATCTTCTACATCTACTTCGTCTTTCAACCACTTTTTAATTTGAGTGAATATCCCCCCTCCCTTTTCGCCTGATGGTTTTGTTCTTTTTCCAGTGTTATCTCCACCACTTACTCTATCCGCTGCTAATCCTCTAAGAACCAAACCTACACCTGTGGCATAAATAGGACTCTTTACTTCTTCAACCATCCCTTTGGCCAAATGCTCGTTTGGATAACCGATTCTAGCATCTAAGCCTGTAACAAACTCAGCTAATTGATCGACATGTTTTAGTTGCGAACCTCCTCCAGTTATGACAATACCACCAGCAATATTTCCTACACCACTGTGTTTTATCTCAAAGTCAACCAGCTCCATTATTTCTTGAATTCTAGCTTGAATGATCATGGAGAGATTCTTGACAGAAATCTCTTTTGCAGCCCTTCCACGAATTCCAGGGATAGTAACAATTTCGTTTTCGTCTAATTCATTGGCCAATGCACTTCCAAACTTAACTTTAAGTAATTCTGCATGAGCTTTCATTACGTTACATCCTTGCTTTATATCCTCGGTAATAATGTTACCTCCGTAAGGAATCACAGCTGTATGGCAAATAATATTGTCATGAAAAATAGCTACGTCAGTAGTTCCACCACCTATGTCAACCAAAACAACACCAGCTTCTAATTCATCACTACTCAACACAGCCTCAGATGAAGCAAGTGGTTCTAAAGCAATATCAGATACTTCGAGATTTGACTTTTCAACACATTTATGAATATTCTTTGCTGCAGATATTTGTCCAGTGATAATATGGAAATTTCCTTCTACTTTCACTCCTGACATACCAATAGGATCAATAATTCCAGGCTCATCATCCACGGTATATTCTTGCGGGATAACGTGTAGAATTCGATCACCTGGCTTTACAGCAAGCTTAAACATATCATTCTCTAATTTTTTCAGATCATCTGCATTAATTTCTGTTTCGCCATCATTACGAATAATCATTCCACGATGCTGCAAGCTATTAATATGTGCCCCAGCAATTCCTACTTCCACTCGTTGTATATCTACATTTGATTTTTCTGAAGCTTCCTTGATTGCAGCTTGAATTGCTGCTACTGTTCGATCAATATTCGAGACCACACCTCGAGTTACTCCACCGTGAGAAGCAACCTTTCCCATTCCAAGGATATCTACTTTACCATATTGATTAGCTCTTCCTACTATAGCACATACTTTCGTTGTACCTATATCTAATCCAACAATAATTTTTTCTTGTGTTTCTGCCATTTTACTACTTACAAACGATTTGATTCTTATATTTTAAATTAATGATTTGATACTTATTCCAACCAACATGATTCAACCCATCGACATAAAAGTCAGTGAGTTTTTCAAATTTTTCAGGAATATTATTCGTATCTCCAATCACTATTATTTGGTTATTAATTTTTGGTATGATGGTTAAATCACCATTTTCTACAAATATCTGCTCTGTCATAGCATCAATAAAGGCATTTTCATACACATAGGTGGATAGGGTGTATACTTTCTTAATCATTTCGGGGCTACAATAGTCATTTACTACAGGAACTCGTGCAATATCAACATCTTTCGATGGGATTTTTAATAAATTTTCTGCCAAATAATAGGATGCTGTTTTCGGAGACATTATCCGAACTAAAGGAATATGTTGACAAATATCAATTATTAATTCACCCTTCAAATCGAAACTCACTTCTGCATCTTTCACAGCAGGAATCTGTTCTAGTTTTTTTTCAATATCTAGCAAAGAAATACTATTTTGAGGCACACCTGACAAACCACCTATGTACCATTTGTCCAGCTTATTCTTAATGATTTCTTGAGTTATTAATTCTTTTTGAGCAGGTGCTTCTATCTTAATTTCTACGAATGTGCAAATTTGATTTTGCTGATTTTTATGAAAAATGTACAAAATCACTAACAAAATAAGAATGGACAGAACATAAAGACTTTTTCTTAGATATGGAAAAATTTTACTTGCCATAATTCTCATAAATAGGTTCTACTAACTGATCAATATCGCCAGCACCCAGCGTAAGTAGGATGTCTAAATCTCTACTTCTTAAATCATTAATTACTTGTTCTTGCAGGATGCATGTAGCATCGTCATGATCTATTTTTTGCAATAATGCTTCTGATGTAACACCCTCAATAGGCAACTCTCTTGCAGGATAAATCGGAAGTAAGATAAGATGATCTACCCTAGATAATTCAACTGCAAAATCAGACATAAAATCTTGTGTACGCGTATATAAATGCGGTTGAAAAATTGCCGTAATTTTTCGTTTTGGATACAAACTCCTTACCGATGAGATAATGGCTTTCAACTCGCTCGGATGATGTGCGTAGTCATCGATATACAGCAAATCGTTCCTGTCTATTACATATTGAAATCTGCGTTTGATCCCTTTAAAATCCTTTAATCCTTTTCTGATTGCATCTACCCCGATACCAGCCTTTCGGCACATCAACGCAGCCCCTAATGCATTTTCTAGATTATGAATCCCTGGTAAACTAATAAAGAGGTCATGGATATAAATTTCACCTAGATGATTACAAATATCAAAATGAGTTCCTACTGAATTTTGTGCACGAACTGATGTATAAAAATCAGCCTTATGATCATCAACCGAATAACTAACCCCGCCTATATTTTCCGCTTTATTTTTTGCGTAAAAAAGATGATCTGTATTGGAAATCAATTTGGAATATTCAATATATGATTGCTCTAAATCTTCTTTACTCCCGTATATATCTAGATGATCTGTATCGGTACTTGTTATGACACTATATGTTGGTTTGAGGTATAAAAATGATCGATCAAATTCATCTGCTTCAGTAATCGAATAGTCATCTCCTCCATTATCCTGTCTATAATAATTACTATTAAGATTAGCACTTATTCCTCCAAGAAAGGCAGAAAAAGAAAATTGAGATTGTTGAAAAATAGAAGCAACGATACTACTCGTTGTAGTTTTACCATGCGTTCCAGCGACACTTAAATTGATGGTGTTTCTGGTTACTTCTCCTAGCATCTCAGAACGTTTATACATTTTATAATTCTGATCTTTGAAATAATTCATCAATTGATTTTGATCAGGGATTGCTGGAGTATATATGACGATGGTTTGAATTGGATTTTGGATAAATTCATCCTTCACAGAGGACAATTTATCTTCAAAAAACACTTGAATTCCCTCATGACTTAACTGATCCGTTATTGCTGACGAGGTACGATCATAGCCCGATACATTATACCCTGAAGAGTGAAAATATCGAGCAAGTGCACTCATACCGATTCCACCGATTCCCAAAAAATAGATATTTTTTCGATCAGTTAATTCCATCTATAATTTCATTTACAATATTTTTTGAGGCATTAGGTAGTCCTAATTTTAGAATTTCTAATTTCAATTGAGTTCTCTTGTCGTCATCACTTATTAAGTTGACTATATGTTCTCCCAACTTAACTTTTGCATCTTTATCTGGACATAATAATGCTGCGTTTTTCTCTACAAGGTTTAGAGCATTTTTAGTTTGATGATCTTCACTAACGAAAGGAGACGGGACGAAAATGGTTGCCTTGCCTAAAGCCGACAACTCTGAAACCGACATAGCACCTGCTCTGCTGACCACAATATCTGCTATTTGATAGGCTAAATCCATTCGCTGGATAAACGCGGTACGAGTTCCCCATTCAAAGGAACCAAACTCTCCTGTGTAATTTTTACCAGTCTGCCATAAAAGCTGTATGTCGTGATCAACCAATAAATCTAGATTTTCGGCTATTGCCTCATTGATTGTTCTTGCACCTAGACTTCCCCCCACAACTAAAACCGTTTTCTTTTTTGAGTTTAATGAAAAATGCTCATAAGCGTTGTCAGATGCATTGGCATGTGATAATAAACCTTGACGAATTGGATTGCCAGTCAATACCAATTTATGTTTTGGAAAAAACCGATCCATCTGGTGATAGGCAACACAAATCTTTACGGCATATTTCTTTAAAAGCTTATTAGTTATACCAGGATAGGAATTCTGCTCTTGTAGAAATACAGGAACTCCCATTTTACTTGCCATATAATTTAATGGCCCGCTTGCATATCCACCCACACCAATTGTAAAGTCAGGTTTAAATCTTTTTATGATTAATCTAGACTTCCATAAACTAGCAATAAGCTTGAAGGGCAAACTCAGATTTTTTGGGGTCAACCTTCGTTGAAGGCCTGATATCCAAAGTCCGTGAATCTTATAACCTGCAGCTGGAACTTTTTCCATTTCCATTCTTCCACTTGCACCTACAAACTCAATAACACTATCAGGATATTGAGCCATTATTTCATTTGCTATTGCAATTGCTGGGAAGATATGACCACCTGTGCCCCCTCCAGATATAAGTACTCGATATTTATTACTCATGTTCTCTATCTGGATATATGGTTCTACTTGCACTGAGAATAATTCCAAATGCAATGCTTACAAATAATATAGAAGTCCCTCCACGACTAACAATTGGGAGTGCTAATCCTGTTACAGGCAATAAATTAACAGCAACCCCCATATTTATCAATGCTTGGACTACAAGGCTAAAGGATAATCCAATAGCTAAAAGAGCAGCTAGTGGATTTTCAGTGAGTAATACTATTCTAAACGAGCGATATAGTAAGAGTAAATAAAGTAGAACAAGGGTGAGTCCTCCAAAAATTGACCCATATTCCTCAATAATAATCGCATAAATAAAATCAGCAAATGGTGAGGGTAAAATATTCTTTTGCCTACTTCGGCCAGGTCCTGTACCAACAAATCCACCACGTGCAACAGCAATTTTAGCTTGTCTACTCTGATATGTACCCCCGTCATCGCTTCCACTAGAAAAAGCTTCAATTCTACTTTTCATGGTTGCAATACGCCCAAATTGGACATCCGATTTCATCACATAGGTAAATGCACCTCCAAGTACAAGCAATCCAATACCAACCAAGAGCCCTATTTGTTTTAGGGGTATCCTTCCTAAAAACAACACTAACATACTGGTTAAAAAGAGAACCGCAGAAGTTGAAAAATCTTCAGGAAAAATCAATAAACAAACTACAAGGATGACAGAAAGTATGGGTAGAAGAGTACGCTTAAAATCATGAACTTCGCCTTGTCTTTTAGCCATAAAACGAGCAACATATGCAACAAGTGCTAACTTAGCGAAATCTGAACTCTGAACTGTAAGCCCAGCAACTGGTAATGAAATCCATCTTCTAGCATCATTAATTTCAACTCCAAAAATTAAAGTATAGATCAACAACGGAATTGCCAAGTACAACATTATCTGAGCAATTCTTGAAAAATACTGAATGCTAATTAGGTGCGTTAACCACATGGTCGCCAACCCAAAAATCACCAAAAAAGCATGCTTCATTAAGTAATATTCGGTATTACCCCCTTTTTCGGCATATGCAAGCGTACCCGTTGCAGAATACACTGCGAGTATTCCAAAAATAGAAAGAGCAAGCACTACAAACCATATGTAGTAATCCCCTTTGATATTTTTTTGGATAAATTCTCTCACAGATTCCTTACAGCTCTTTTGAATTGATTACCTCTGTCTTCATAGTTTTCGAAAAGATCAAAACTTGCACATGCAGGTGATAGCAAAACAGTCTCACCCTTTTCGCCTAAACCATACGCAATATTCACTGCCTCTTGTGCAGAACTTGCGTTAATCATCATATCTACATCCTTTCTGAATGCTTTATGCAAATTCAGGTTATTCTTACCTAAACAAACTATGATTCTTACTTTTTCTTTAATTAATGGGCTTAATGATTCATAATCGTTGCCTTTGTCTACACCGCCTGCAATCCAAATTATTGGATCTTCAACACTTTCTAGTGCATACCAAGCTGCGTTCACATTAGTTGCTTTACTATCGTTTATAAAGCGAATACCTTTAACTTTTGATACAAACTCTAAACGATGCTCTACATTTTTAAAATCGAGTAAACTTTCACGAATAGATTCTTTTCTGATAAGTAAAGAATTTGCAATAATTGATGCAGCCATGGAATTATAGGTATTGTGTCTTCCGGCTATAGTGAGTTGATCTAATGACATATTGAATTTTATTTTTGGATTCGTTAGTTGAATATTTATTTGATTGTTTTCTACCCAAGCACCTTGATCTAATGGCCCATTATCATAAGTGAATGGAATTAGGTCGGCTGAAGTAGAATGATTTTTTAATTGGTTCATGATTTCCTCATCATCGGCACAGAAAATGAACTTATGTGATGAGTCTTGATTTAAATTGATGCGAAGCTTAGCATCGATGTAATCTTGATAAGTAGCATAACGATCTAAATGATCGGGAGAGATATTGAGTAAAACTGCGTAATCTAAGGCAACTGTATGCATGCCCTCCAACTGAAAACTACTTAATTCGAGTACATAGTATTTATAATCTTCTAATGCGACTTGTTTTGCAAAACTGTATCCAACATTACCGGCTAAACCAACCGATAATCCTGCATCTTTCAGAATATTATAAGTTAGCATTGTTGTAGTTGTCTTTCCATTAGTTCCTGTGATTCCTATCAACGAGGCATCTGTATGACCAGCAGCAAATTCGATTTCGGATATAATTGGGATGTCGGCTGATGAAGCAGCCAAAACAATTGGTGACTCGTCACTAATTCCAGGACTCTTAATGATTTTTACCGATGATTTAATTTTTGACTCATCATGGCCGTTTTCTTCATACTTAATGCCATATTGATCGAGTTCGGTTTTGTACTTTGGTTTTATCTGGTTAAAATCAGATACCCAAACATCATAGCCCTTTTTATGAGCTAAAATAGCCGAACCTACCCCGCTTTCTCCTGCACCTAATATGGATATTAATTCACTCAATTATCTTAACTTGAAGGTTATTATGGTGAATATGGCTAGCATAATTCCGACAATCCAAAATCGGGTTACAATTTTGGGTTCGGCATACCCTAGCTTTTGATAATGATGATGAAGAGGTGACATCTTGAATATTCGTTTTCCTTCACCATACTTCTTTTTGGTGTACTTGAAGTAACTCACCTGAAGCATGACACTCAGGTTTTCAATAAGAAAGATTCCACACAAAATTGGGAGCACCAACTCTTTGCGAATCATCAATGCTAACACAGCTATAATTCCACCTAATGCAAGACTACCTGTATCACCCATAAATACTTGTGCGGGAAAACTGTTATACCAAAGAAATCCGATGCAAGCTCCTGTAAATGCCGCAGCGAAAATCACCAGTTCACCCTGATTGGGTATGAACATGATATTGAGATAATCCGAAAAAATTAGGTTACCACTTACAAACGCGAGAACTGCTAATGTTATGCCTATAATAGCTGAACTTCCAGCAGCCAGTCCGTCAATTCCATCTGTTAGATTAGCTCCATTACTTACCGCAGTTATCACTAAAACAGCTATAAACATGAATACTACCCAAGCCCATTTATTAGCTTTAGCATCGCTCATCCAAAATAAGAATTTAGAATAATCTACCTCGTGTTCCTTTATGAATGGTAGTGTGGTAGCTGAGCTTTTTACATCTTTAAAATACATCAACTGACCATTAATATTTTTTACATCTACATCAGCAGGTGCCTCACTAACAGCGTTAATTTTGTATTGCTCTCGAACAACTACATTATCATTAAAATGGAGAACTAATGCTACAATAATTCCAAGTCCAACTTGACCAATAACCTTAAATCTACCTGCCAATCCCGCTTTATCTTTTTTATAGATTTTGATGTAATCATCCAAAAAACCAATTAGTCCCAACCAAATTGTGCTAAAAATCATTAGCAACACATAGACATTATCTAATTTTGCAAATAATAAAGTTGGAATAAGTATGGCCGCTAAAATGATAAGACCACCCATTGTAGGAGTCCCTCTTTTGGCTTCCTCTCCATCTAAACCAAGTGTTCGTATAGTTTCCGCAGCCTGTAAATCTCTTAATTTATCAATCAGCCTTTTACCAAACAGCAACGATATAATCAAGGATACTATAACAGCAAGAGAAGCACGAAATGAGATATATTGGAAAACTCCTGCTCCTGGTAATTGGTAAGTTTCTTCTAAATATTCAAATAAATGATACAGCATTATTCTTTTAATAATTTTAAGTTCTTGGTTAAAATGTCTTTATCGTCAAATGGGTGCTTAACCCCATTGATTTCCTGATATGTCTCGTGTCCTTTGCCCGCAACTAGAATAATATCCCCTGGATTACTCAAACTAATCGCTGTTTTTATCGCTTCTTCTCTGTCCGTTATTTTTAATACTTTCTTAAAATGAATAGGCTCAACCCCTACCATCATATCTGAGATAATCTCATTTGCATCCTCGGTTCTAGGATTATCAGAAGTAAGAATTACTTTAGTTGAGGATTCACAAGCAATTTTTGCCATGATGGGTCGCTTACCTTTATCCCTGTCTCCTCCACAACCGATAACCGTTATCAGTTCTTCATTAGTCGTTCGAATTGCATTTATTGTATCCAATACATTTTGCACGGCATCGGGAGTGTGTGCATAATCAATAATTGCTGTTATCCCAGATTCTTTAATGTTTTGGAACCTCCCATCAACACTATTTATCGCACTCAATGCGGTTATTATTTCTAGATGTTCTTTTCCTAAAAGAAAGGCTGTTGCATAGACTGCTAGAATATTGTAAGCATTAAATTTACCAACCAGCCTTAACCACACTTCTGAATCATTGATGTTTAGCAACATCCCATCAAAATCGTGCTCCACTATTTTAGTCTTGAAGTCGCTGACCGATTTAAGACTATATGAATAACTCGTAGCTTGAGAATTCTGAACAACTACTTTACCATTTTTATCATCTTTATTAATAAGAGCAAAGGCAGAGGAATCTAAATCATCAAAAAGTAATTTTTTAGTATATAAATACTCCTTAAAATCAGAATGATAATCTAAATGATCTCGCGTTATGTTCGTAAAGATGGCACCGTCAAATTGTAGACCAGTAGTTCTGTGTTGGTGAAGTGCATGAGAGCTTACCTCCATGAATGCATACTCACATCCAGCTTCTACCATTTCAGCCAGCAATTCATTTATTCGAATACTATTTGGAGTAGTGTGAGTGCTTATAGTATCAACTCCATTGATGCTATACTTAATAGTCGAAAGGAGTCCACAACTATGCTTCAAATTACGAAAACAGTCGTACAACATGGAAGAAACTGAAGTTTTTCCGTTTGTGCCTGTCACACCAACTAGTTTAAGATTTTCACTTGGGTAATTATAGAATGCAGAAGCAATATGACCCAAAGCCATAGCTGAATTTTCAACAATTAGATAGGTTACGTGATCTTTTGGATTGATAATCTCCTCACATAGAATTACTGAAGCCCCAAGCTCAATTGCTTTATCAATAAATAAATGTCCATCAGTGTTTGACCCTCGAGTAGCAGCAAATAGTCCGTCTTTTTGAACCAATCTGGAGTCTAATGCCAAACTAGATACTTGAATAGCTAGAGATCCAATCGAATCAATCAAATTAACAGCTTGTATGAGTGAGTCTAATCGTTTCAATTTAATCGGAGATAAACGGTTTGATTTTTATTAATTACTCTTCCAGGCAATGGACTTTGCTCGACTACTTTTCCTCTTCCAGACACAATCGGTCTTAATCCCAGCAATTCGGATACATAGACAGCAT
>JADHMR010000023.1 GCA_016779945.1 Bacteroidia bacterium
TGACGAACCAGCTTTGATATATTTATTCTGACCAACAACTAATTCAGAATGATTTTCAGTAGTCTGATCAGTCTTAGTTTGTGATAATACAAATGAAAAAGTAACTACATTTAAAAACAAAAGTGCAACAATGACTAGGGTAGTCTTTTTAGTGTTTTTAATAAAGTTAGGAATGTTTAACGTTTTCATGCTAATGCTCGCATATTATTATGCAAATATAATTTTTTGAACTTATGTATGTGATTCGAAATAAGAAATGACAAAATTATGATAGTAATACATCGATTCACTTAAGTTGAAGCCGAATATCTTGCCTTTTATTGTTTGTTGTTATCCTAAAAATCTAATCTATCTTTGTAATATCGATTTGTAAAATTATGCAATTCTTACCCCTACTCGGATTAATTTTAGTCTTTATGTCCATTGCTTTTATTGGAATGGCCGTTCGTGTATTTCTTGTCAAAGATGGAGAAGTTCGTGGTGGATGTGCGGGCAAAAATCCAATGATGCAAGAAGAGGGAACCGCCTGTACGATGTGTGGAGCTCTTCCTAGCGAAGAATGCAAGAGCGAGGACTAAAAAATTTTATTTAATCCGATTTACTAACCTTCCTCATACACCCTAAGAATCTCTATACACGTCTTAACAGCTGCCTCCATATCTTGTACACTGACATACTCATGCTTGCTATGAATAGCCATTTCTCCGGTAAACAAATTGGGGCAAGGTAGTCCCATAAATGACAATCGCGAACCATCTGTTCCGCCTCTTACTAAATCTTGTTGTGGCTCTATTCCAATACGTTTCATTGCCTGAATAGCGTTAGCCTCGATATGAGGGTGTTTTTTTAGAATCTCTCGCATGTTTCGATATTGCTCCTTAATTTCTACCTCAAATGTCGATCCCTCGAAGTTTTCTGCTGAATCCTTAGCCAAATCAATCAATACCTGCTGATGTTTCTCCAAATTCTGTGTGTCAAAATCTCGAATTAAAAAATCAACACTGGATTCTTCCAATTGTCCTTTTAAGTTGTATGGATGAACAAACCCTTCCGAGCCTGATGTTGTTTCTGGCGAGAAATTGAATTGAGGGAGTTGGTTAATAAAATGACTCATTACCTTCACTGCATTTACCATTTTACCTCTGGCATATCTTGGATGAGCACTTACGCCCTTGAATCGAATAGTCATAGCGTTTGCCGAAAATGTATCGCCCTCTAGTGAACCTCTTGGACCACCATCTAAAGTATATCCAACATCTGCATTCAGCTTTTCCATATCCAACTTGTCTACACCTCTTCCAACTTCTTCGTCTGGTGTGAATAGTATTCTAACGTCTCCATGAATCTGAGATGGATCGTTAATCAACTCTTGAGCAAGCTGCATAATAATAGCCACTCCAGCTTTGTCGTCTGCTCCCAATAATGTTTGCCCACTTGCTGTTATAATATCATCACCAATACGTTGTTTTAGGTAAGGATGCTCTTTCGTGGTTATAACCTGACTTGGGTCATCAGGCAAAATGATATCTTGACCTTGATAGTTTTTGTGTAAGATAGGTTTCACATGGGTACCACTACAATCTGGTGCTGTATCTACATGTGAGCAAAAACATACGGTTGGGATGTTTTCTTTTGTTGAATTACTTGGTATCGTAGCGAAAACATAACCCCATTCGTCCATTTCTGCATCTGAAACACCCATATTTTTTAGCTCTTCAACAAGCATACGACATAAATCTTTTTGCTTTTCGGTACTTGGAAAAGTTGAACTTTCAGGGTCGCTTTGAGTATCTACTCGAACATACCTCATTAATTTATCAGCTACACTTTTTCCTATGTTATTCATACATCTGCAAATTAAGATAAAACCAAGTCACTATGCGATTACTATCGCACAAAAACTCCTTCTAATGTGCTATCGTTTTCGTAAATTAAATAAGCAGATATTGAAGAATCGTTAGAAATAATTTTTTTTGATTCCTCCAATCCTAGCGTCATACAAGCGGTAGCATAAGCATCAGCAACAGCACAATTTTTGTGTAAAATACTAGCACTCCTAAGTTCATTAATCATGGGTTGGCCCGATCTTGGATCAATCGTATGACCGATGAGTTTATTGTCAATTTTGTAGAAATTTTGATAGTTACCGCTAGTTGCTAAAGCTTGATTATTTAGTTCAATAACTTCAAAAAAATTAAGTGGATCTGCACCAATTAACGGAGTATTAATTCCAACCCTCCAAGGCTCACCTAATAAATTTACTCCATTTGCAACTACTTCACCACCAACTTCTACCATGTAATTTTCTCGATTTTCTTGGTTCAAGTAATTCCCAATAAGGTCAACCAAATACCCTTTGGCAATTGCATTAAAATTTAATTCAACAAAAGAATCAAGTTTGAAAGGATATCCCAATGTATCAAATTCAATTTTATCCATGCCTTGATGATTTAGACACGATTGAATTGTGTTCTTATTCATCCATTCATTTGAAGCTTTAGCTCTAGAATACTCATTAAACAGACAACCTGAACTTGGATCAAACGCACCTGAAGTTTTTGAAGAAATCTCTTTTGACAATTGAATCATATATTTAAAATGAAACATATCTGTATCAAAATATGCTGCTTCTGTGGGGTTATCCCATAGAAAATTAGTGTTGTTATTAAAACATGAAATCAATGAGTTTTCTTGGTAAGTAGATAGACTGTGATTGATGATATCAATAATAGAATCAACAGACAACGCAAGACTGTCTAACTCCTCACCCAAATAAGAGATATGATAGGTTGTGCCTAATGCTGACCCCGCTAATTTATGGATAGTTGGATTATCTGTTTTGCACCCAAATTGGGTTAAAACAAAAAAAAGGCAGATAAAACTGCCTTTTGTTATGTTTTTAAAAGTGTTCATGATTCATTAACCACCGAAGTCGTCAAAAGCAACATTCTCTGGAGGTACACCCCACTCATCACACATTTTCAAGACTGCTTGATTCATTAACGGAGGACCACAGAAATAAAATTCAATGTCCTCAGGAGCTTCATGATTACTCAAATATTGATCAATAACTGCTTGATGTACAAAACCATCAAAACCATCACCTTTTTCGTCATTTATATCTGATTTCACCTTCCAATTATCTTCTGGCATGGCATCTGATAGAACCACAAAAAATTTGAAGTTTGGAAATTCTTCTGCTATTTTATTAAAATGGTCTAGATAAAATAACTCGCGTTTAGATCGTCCACCATACCAATAGGTTACTTTTCTACCTGTTTTTAACGTGTGAAATAAGTGAAACAAATGAGATCGCATTGGAGCCATACCAGCACCACCACCAATGTAAAGCATTTCTGCATCAGTTTCTTTGATAAAGAACTCACCATAAGGTCCAGAAATAGTTACCTTATCACCAGGTTTACAACCAAATACATAGGATGAGCAAATACCAGGATTAACATCCATCCATTTGTTATTTTTTCGATCCCAAGGAGGAGTTGCAATACGAATATTTAACATCACAATATTTCCTTCTGCAGGATGATTAGCCATAGAATATGCTCTAAAAATAGGTTCACCATTTTCCATTTTAAGATCCCATAATCCATATTTATCCCACTCCGATTTAAAATCCATCGGATCACGACCTAGAGCAACTAACTCCGGATGTGCAGTTATATCAATTTCGCTGAAATTGACAACAGTTGAGGGAACATCTACTTGAATATAACCTCCAGCCTCAAAGTCGAGGGTCTCGCCTTCGGGAAGCCTAACTACAAATTCTTTGATGAATGAGGCTACATTATAATTTGAAACCACTTCACATTCCCATTTTTTAATCCCAAATACTTCCTCTGGAACTTCAACAACCATGTCTTCTTTCACTTTTACTTGACAAGCAAGTCTCCAGTTGTCTTTTTGTTCTCTTCGCTTAATATGACCTGTTTCCGTAGGCAAAATATCTCCCCCACCTTCGTGAACTTGACATTTGCACATGGCACATGTACCCCCACCTCCACAAGCAGATGGAAGAAAAAGTTGTTGATCTTGAAGTACGTTAAGTAGTGTACCACCGGCATCTACTTCTACTTCACGCTCTCCATTAATAGTTAATTTTACGGCACCTGAATTTACCAATCGTTTAGCAGCAACCATAAGCATGGCTACTAAAAGTATAATGATTGATGTAAAGACTGCTGCTGCTAGTACAATTACTGTTGTATTTATAGCTAAAATCATTTTTATTCTGAATAGTTTGCAACTGATAAAGGATCAACATTCTCAGAAACTTGAGAAGTCTTTTCTTGTTCAGCTTGTTGTTGTTCTTTATTTTTAAATGGAAGTTCAAATCCTCCAAAACTCATGAATCCGAAAGCCATAAGTCCAACTATGATAAATGTAATACCAAGACCTCTAAGAGGTTTTGGAACATCAGCATAAGCCATTTTTTCTCGGATAGCAGCAAGTGATACTACAGCCAAAAACCAACCGATACCTGAGCCTAAACCAAAAGTGACAGCCTCAGCAAACTCGTAATCTCGAGTTGGTAAGAATAATGCTCCACCTAAAATAGAACAGTTAACGGCGATAAGTGGTAAAAAAATTCCTAAGGAGTTATACAGCGAGGGCGAGAATTTTTCTACTGCCATTTCTGTAAGTTGAACGAATGCTGCAACAATGGCAATGAAAACAATAAACTTCAATACTTCTAAATCAATTGATGCAAAATCTTCACTTATCCATGTTAGAGCTCCTTCTTTTAATAAGAAATTGTAGGCTAACCAGTTCAAAGGAACTGTTATACCAAGTACAAAAATCACTGCCATCCCAAGTCCAGCTGCAGTTTTGTATTTTTTTGATACTGCAAGGTATGAACACATACCTAAAAAGTATGCAAATATCATATTGTCAATAAAAATCGACTTTATAAATATATTTAGTAAATTTTCCATTTTAATCTTCTACGTAACCGTTTCTACTTCTAATTATCCAAATTAATACTCCTAAGAGTACACATGCACCTACTGGCGACATCATCACACCGTTTCCGATATACTCTTCGGGGAGTACTTTAACGCCAAATAATTTACCACTACCCGTAAGTTCTCTAAAAAATGCAATAGCTAGTATTATCCAAGCATATCCGAACGAATTACCTAAACCATCAAGCATTGCGTCCCAAGGTTTATTTCCAAGTGCAAATGCCTCAAGTCTTCCCATCACTATACAGTTTGTAATTATCAGACCAATAAAAACAGAAAGCTCTTTCCAAACATCATAGCTGTATGCTTTCAATACTTGATCAACAATAGCAACCAGAGAAGCTACAACAACCAGTTGGACAATAATTCGAATTCTATTTGGTATGGTATTTCTTAAAGCTGAAATTACAACATTGGCTAATACTAGTACTGCTGTAACAGCAATAGCCATGACTAGTGTAGGCTTGAGAGCAACGGTTACTGCAAGAGCAGAACATATCCCAAGCACTTGAATAGTTATTGGATTATCCTCATCAAGAGGATTTGTAAGAAGAGCCTTTCTTTTTTTACTAAGAAGCGGTTCTGAAGGTTTTTTGACCTCTTTAACTTCTTTTTCTAATGTCTCAGTACTCATTTTTTACGTGATAAAATAAAAGGTTTATATAATAATAAATAACTCTCTAGCATACTACTTACTCCATTTGCAGTGATAGTAGCACCGCTTAAACCATCAACTTGCTGTGGCATATTTGAATAGTCATTTCCTTCTCCTTTTTCAAAATAAGGAATACTCATATTACCGTTAGCATCAACTATCTTTTTACCTGCAAAACGACTTTGAACCTCTGCATCTGTTATTCTTGCTCCTAATCCTGGAGTCTCCCCCTTATGGTCAAAAACAACCCCAGATACCGTTTCTAAATCAGATTTAACGGCTACATATCCCCATATAAAATCCCACAAACCTTTACCATAAACTGGGAAAACATAGGAAACTACATTTTTCTTCTCCTCGGTCTCATAAATCGTATAAACAGGCAGATTCCTTACGTCTTTTGGTTTTTTATATTCTTTGAATACGTTAACACTTGCTTCTTCTGTTTCTACAATATCTCCAGAGGATTTAACTACATCAGCAACTACTGTTTCAGCGTACAAACGAGAGACTTCTTCATCAGTCATTGATGACATTGCATCTTCTCCTAAAGCTGCCTTGAGGATAAAATTTTGTTTCTCAAGAAGGACTTCCATGTCTTGTTTTGGTTTTAAAACCATAGCTACAACTGCCAATACAGAACCGAAGACCAACGTCATAATAACAGCGTATGTTATTATGTAATTATTACCATTTTTGTTAAACTTTGACACGATTTAATCTTGTTTTAATGTTAGACTGAACTACGTAGTAGTCGATAAGTGGAGCAAATACATTCATAAGTAGAATTGCCATCATAATCCCCTCTGGATATCCTGGATTGAATACTCGTATGAGTACAGTTAATACTCCAATTAAAAATCCATAAATCCATTTTCCTCTTTCAGTTTGAGCAGCAGATACAGGGTCTGTGGTCATAAATATTGCCCCAAACATAAACCCACCTATAATTAGGTGATAATATGCTGGCATATCCATGTAAGCACCATCGGCACCTGATATATTGAAAACCCAACCCATAAATAAACCTCCTAAAACTGTGCTCAGCATGATTTTCCAGCTCCCTATTCCGCTAGCAATTAAAATTGCAGCACCAATTAAACAGGCAACAACAGAAGTTTCACCAATAGAGCCTTGAATATTTCCCCAAAAACTATCCATAATACTTGCCGATAATAAATCATCGCTCCATGGTTTACCTTCCGCAGTAGCTGAGGCAAGTTCACCAAGGTTAGTAGCACCTGAATAACCATCTACTGTTTCCGATCCTTCTGGCAAAAATGTCCATACAGAATCGCCACTCATGCTAGATGGGTAACCAATATAAAGGAACATTCGTGCTGTTAAAGCAGGGTTAAGTAAATTCATACCTGTTCCGCCAAATACTTCTTTTCCAATCACTACAGAAAATGCGGTTGCCAAACCTACCATCCATAATGGAACGTCTGGTGGCATACAAAGTGGAATTAGCATTCCTGTTACAAGGAAGCCCTCATTAACAGGGTGACCCCTGAACTGAGCAAATCCCATTTCAATGCCTAATCCAACACCATATGAAACTATGATAATTGGAAGTGTTTGTATCAATCCTACAAAAAAGTTATCCCATAATGCACCGTCAGTTCCTGTTAGTGCAAGTGACTGTTGGTGACCAACATTCCACAAACCGAACAATAATGCTGGCAACATAGCAACAATAACAGTAAACATAGTTCGCTTTAGGTCAATTCCATCGCGAATGTGAGCACCATTTTGTGTTGTATGATTTGGAACGAATAAAAAAGTTTCGAATGCATCAAAGGTTGAGTGTAAAAAACTCAGTTTGCCTCCTTCGGAAAAAGTAGGCTTAATTTTATCAATCTGATCTCTTAAAAATTTCATATTAACTTTCTTCTGCCATTAATTCTAATCCTTCAGAAAGGACTTGTTGAACATTAATTTTTGATGTACATACAAATTCACAAAGAGCTACATCCTCCTCAATGACTTCGTATATCCCTAGATTTTCCATAAGTTCTAAATCTTTTGCCATAACCGCTTTTATGAGTTGTTGAGGCATAATATCCATTGGTAGTACTTTTTCATACTGACCCGTAACCACATAAGCTCTTGGCTCTCCATGAGGATTGGTGTTTACACTGAAGGACTTCTTCAAAAATTTTGATAATGGAAGTGTCGAACTTAATGTAGGCCGAGCATAACTCGGAAATAACCATCCTAGCATTTCATAATGATCTCCCTCTGGTATCACAGTAATTTGATTATCAAAAAAACCAAGATATCCGTCTTTTTCTATTTTTTTACCCGTTAATACATTACCACTTATAACACGTACATTATCAGATTTGTAATTATCCTTCATCAGACTATCTACACTCGCTCCAATTCTGGTGGTATAATATGCCGGTTCATTGACTTCAGAACCTGCAATGACAATATTTTGCTCTAAATCTAATTTTCCGGTTGAAAATAACTTACCAATAAATGCAACGTGTTGTGGTTTAATAGTCCAAACAATATCCCCTTTGTTAATTGGGTCAATATTATTTATTTGAACACCAACAAGTCCACTCGGATGTGGACCTTCAAAGTAGCTAACTTTTACACCTTTAATATTTTGATAAATCGTGTTATCTTTTTTAGCGTGCAGGTTTAAATGAACACCTCCCTCGCACAGCTTATTTAAAATCTCAAATCCTACCTCAATAGACGCCTCTTGGCCTCTCAACGAAACACCTAAATCTGCAGCTAATGGTGACGAGTCAAAACCAGACACGTGTATCGATTTTGGAGAGACATCCGTATCCGCAATCACACCATAGGGTCTTTGTGTAATAAAAGGCCAAAGTCCCGACTCCAAGAGAATCGATTTAATATCGTCAGCACTCTTTGAAGAATACCCTTTAGTGTCAAACTCTTTGTATTTATAATCTGAGGAATCTGCTAATATTTTAACCGCAGTGATTGCTCTTCTGTCTCCACGAACAATCTCGGCTATTTCACCGCTTACGGGAGATGTAAAACAAATTTTGTCATTTTTTTTGTCAGTAAATAAACAATCACCTACACTAACTTCTTCTCCTTGTTTAATTCTTAATTTTGGAACTAAACCTTTAAAATCAGTTGGTTTTAATGCAAAAGTTGTCGATGTAGAAATGGCATGAATATGAGTTGAAGGTTTACCTTCTAATGGGATATCCATTCCTCGTTTAATCTTTACGTTTTTACCCATGGATATTTGTTAATATTTTGCTGCAAATGTATTCTTTTGACCAAAGAAAAAATACCTTAAAAGGAAAAAATTATACCTTCTTTTTAATAGCTCTCAAACCCCTAGTAAATAAGCGGATTTGGCGTTATATTTTATTTGTATGCTTTACAAATTTGTTTAGTAGACTTGTTTAAATTTTGGTCTTTGATATTCCAAAAAACAGATAAGCCATTGCTAACAGAATTGTTCCACTCAAAAACAGAAAGACATTAGTGAAATTCGAAAACACATTGCCATAGATATAGGCACTAGAAAATGCACCGATTGTTATACCAGCCTCAAGGGATATAAATAAAGTGGCAATCGATCGGCCTACATTTTTTCCTTTTGCTACATCAACAACCCAAGCAAAAATAGAAGGTGAGTTTATGCCCGATGCAAGTCCGCATATTACTGCTGCTGCATAAAAGCAGTCTATTTGTCTCATCATCAAAAGTATGCATCCGACCAGATATAACGATGTACCAATTTTACAACTTAACAACCGACCATATTTGTCTGAAAACTTTGCGGTAAAAAGCCTTACCAATACCGTTGAAATTGTCATAATCGAAACAAATAACCCTTTATTCTTTATCCCCAAGCCGATTGAGTAATCTGGAATTAAAGTAATAATCGTGCCGAAAACCATTACACTTAAAAGCATAACAATTGCTGGATCTTTTGCCCTATTATCCCAAAAATCACTTAATTTAACATGAAAGGATTTGAGGGATAATTTTTCAGGGTTAGGAAGTGTCTCTTTCATCCAAAAAATAATTGAAATTGATAAAATTGAAATTATACCTGATAGTAAAAACAAGTTATTTATACCTGTATAAGATACAATATTTGTGCTTAACGCATTTCCAGACATAAGACCAATATTATTCATAACCCCAACAAGCCCCATCGCCTCACCTCGTCTGTCAGAGGGGACAATATCTGCGATGTAGGCAACCGTGCCCGTAGGCATAAAACCAGTACTCATACCATGTATAAATCGGAGGAAAAGAAAACCAAAAACACCACTAAATAATGGGTACAAAAAAGAAACAACAACACAAACTAAACCACCAAAAATCATAACTGGCCTTCGACCAATCAAATCCGCTAACTTTCCGCTAATAGGACGAGATAACCCTGCTGATATAGTAAATAGGCCAATAGTAAATCCTTTGTAATCCTCACCACCTAATGAAGTGATATAATCAGGCAATTCAGGGATAATTATAGTAAAGCTAAAAAAGAATAAAAGCGTGCTCAGGCATAGAAGCCAAAACTGGAGGGTATATCGCTGAAGCATGATGTGATGAAAAGTAAAAAGGAGTGTCAAACACTCCTTTTTATTTCTATAGATTTTTTTATTTCTGTCTGTCTTTTATAAACTCTTCGAGTTCAGGAACTTTATCAAATGACTTACCATTCCAATAACCCAATAGTTCAACTTTTTGAGGAGATCTTGCGATTAACTGCTTAATCTCAGGAATCGTATCCTTACTTATCAAAACATTTGTAGTCTGATAGTTCATAGAATTAGAAACTTTCACATTCACATAATATGCAGGTCTTTTTGTAACCGGTTTAGTGGGCGGTCTGCCCATTTTTCTTTTCTCTTCTGGCTTTTCTTTGCTCTTTTTTCCCATGGTTGTTAAATATTTTTAGGGGCCTCTCTATAGTTGTTTATCAATTAATTGACGGCAAAACCTACCGTTCACATACAAAACGCTACAAACATATCAAAGTTTGCCAATAATCATGAGATTATGTGAGAATATGAAAATAAAAAGACAAATCAATCATTATGATAGTTTTCTCCTTTAAGTATTGTGAATGATCTGTACAATTGTTCTAAGAAGATCGTCCTTACCATGTGGTGTGGAAAAGTTAATGAAGACAAACTCCAAATCATATTTGCTCTCTTATACACTTTTTGCGAGAACCCAAATGCTCCACCTATTGCAAAAACAATGCTTGAATCTCGAACTAAACGTTCATTTAATTGACTTGCAAAAGCCCTACTGGAATACTGTTTTCCCTTTTCGTCCAATAAAATAAGAAAATCTTGAGTATTAATATTTTTTAAAATCTGATCTTCTTCCATCTTTAGACAGGCATCTTTTTGATCTGACTTTTTGGAAGATGAAACTATTGTATAATTAAGCTTACAATATTTATTGAGACGTTTAAGATATTCCTTTTCACTTTCTTCGAAAAAAGGTTTTTTAGTTTTTCCAACAACAATAAGCTTAAGTCCCATTTATGGAATACTTATATCAATTGCTTCATTATGCTTATCAAAAAAGCTGTATGCTAACATTCCATATTTTATATCAGATTTGATATTTACCCATTTTTTATACTTAAAATACCATTTCATTCGCTTAGAAGGAACACCTTTTAATAAATAGGCAGCTAGGTATGGATTTGTAACAATTGTTATTTGCTTAAACGGAGCTGTAGCAAACAAATGATCTAAATGCTTTTCGATATTATCAACAATCATCACACTTGAGACAATGGAACCCGTTCCTGCACATGTAGGGCATTCCTCAGCTGTCTTAATTGACATTTCTGGTCTCACTCGTTGTCGTGTAATCTGAATTAAACCAAATTTACTCATGGGTAAAATGGTATGCTTGGCTTTATCATCAGCCATTGCATCGCGTAGGGTATTGAATAACTGTTTTTTGAAATTTGGGGTTCTTAAATCTATAAAATCAATGACAACAATTCCTCCCATATCACGAAGTCGAAGCTGTCTAGCTATTTCTTTAGCAGCATCTAAATTGGTAGCAAGGGCATTTTCTTCTTGATTGGAAAAACGTGCTTGTTTAGATCCACTATTCACATCAATAGAGTGCAATGCTTCTGTATGCTCAATAATCAAATACGAACCTCCAGGGCATGATACCGTTTTGCCAAATGAACTTTGAATTTGTTTATCGATACCGTAGTTGCTGAATATATTTTCTTTACCTGAATAATGCTTTAGTGCTTTAACCAACTTTTTATCGATGTTAGATAAATGAGATTTCATATCCTCATATAACATCTTTTGGTTAATGGTAATGCTTGCAAAATCGTAGCTGAGCAAATCTCTTAATATGGTAAAACTCTTTTGTGCTTCACCATGAACACGATCGCGGGGTGAGGCTGATGGTAACTTTAAAAAAATGTCATTCCATTTTTTTTGAAGTTCCAAGATATCCTGATGTAAATCTTGCCCGCCTTTTTGTTCTGCTGCTGTTCTGCAGATAAGTCCAAGTTTTGGGGTTTTTAAACTATTGCCTAAATTTTTTAATCTCTTGCGTTCGTCGTAAGTGCTTACCTTTTTGGAAACGTTCACGGTATCATAGAAGGGTACTAAAATAAAGTACCGTCCAGCAATAGAAATTTCTGTAGTTAAACGAGGACCTTTAGAGGAGATTGGCTCTTTTGCAATCTGGACAAGAATTTGCTGATTTCGTTTTAAAATCTGATTGATTTTACCAGTTTTTAAGGTTTCGGGCTCCAAATCAAACTGAGATAAATCACCATCAGTTCGTTTACCACTCATCGTGTCTTTGGTTATTTTCAACCAAGACTTAATATATGGTCCTAAATCATGATAGTGTAAAAAAGCATCTTTTTCGTGGCCAACATCTACAAAAGCAGCGTTCAGACCCGGCATTATCTTTTTTACAGTACCTAAATAAATTTCACCAACTAGAAAATTTTCGGAATCAGATTTCTCTTGATGTAATTCTACAAGTTTCTTATCCTTAAGAAGAGCTATTCTTTCTCCCTCACGCCCTACATCTATTATCATTTCGTAGGTCATATTTCTTAAGAATTAAATTATTTATTTTTCTTGTGTCTGTTTTTTCTCAGACGTTTTTTTCGCTTGTGTGTAGCTATTTTATGTCTTTTTCTTTTTTTACCGCTTGGCATAATATTTTATAGTTTATTTTCCTATTTGATTCCTAATTTTTTGAAGAGTATTCACATACTCTTCGTTTTGGGGCTGCAAAGATACTAATTTTTCAAATCTTTTTTCAGCTTTTTGCAGCTGTCCTGATTCTAATGAAAAGAGTCCCAAATAGTATATTGCTCGTATATTGTTACTGTCTTTTTTAGTCACTGCTAAAAGCTTCATAATTCCTTCATTCATTACTAAAGACATGTCTCCACTAGATTTACCTTTTTCTATATTGGCAAGTGCAAAATCTACTTCTTCGTCTAGGTTTGAGGGAACTTCGTCTTCAATTTCAACATCCGTTGAATTAACCTTACTATGCGGGTCGGAAAGTTCAACATCTTTTTCGTCTGACTTATATCCTGTAACAAAAAGGGTGACCGCTAGCAAGACTCCCAACAAAATGATTGCTAAATTGGAAGTTAATGGATTATTTTTCAATAGATATAATTTTTATTGGATTCAACCCTTCTTTACCTTCTCAACAAAAGTTTTTGCAGGCTTAAATTTAGGGATGTTGTGAGCGGGAATTGTAATTTGAGTATTTTTTGAAATATTTCTTGCAATTTTCTCAGCTCTTCTTTGAACAATAAAACTACCAAATCCTCTGAAATAAACATTTTCATCATTAACTAAAGAGCCTTTAACGACTTTAAAAAAACATTCTACAGTTTCTTGAACTACTGCTTTTTCAACACCAGTTCTTTCTGAAATCTCGTTAACTACCTCTGCTTTAGTCATTTGTTCATAAAATTAGATTAATATGCAAAAGTAATTTTTTTTACCAAATATTTAATCAATATGCGTTTTTTTGAAGAAGTTTTGGACATAGGCAATAAACTCATCAACTGGTATCGAGAAAATAAAAGGGAATTGCCTTGGCGAAATACCACTGACCCATACAAAATTTGGCTATCTGAAATTATTCTACAGCAAACTCGCGTTCAGCAGGGGCTACCCTATTACGAGAAATTTACAAATCAATTTCCTACAATAAATGATTTAGCTGACGCTAGTGAGCAAGACGTACTTCTGTTGTGGCAAGGCCTTGGGTATTACTCAAGAGCCCGAAATATGCACTATACAGCTAAAATGATTGTAGATAAATACAATGGGAATTTCCCAGAAAATCATAACGAAATTCTTGCTCTTAAAGGTGTTGGAGAATATACTGCAGCAGCGATTGCTAGCTTTGCTTTCGACAAAGCTTACCCTGTTCTTGATGGCAATGTTTTTCGCTTTATTAGTAGATTATTTGGGATAGAAAAACCTATTGACACTTCAACCGGGAAAAAGGAAATCACCAATGCTCTTGACCTAATTTTTAATACCCAAAAACCAGCTCTTTTTAATCAGGCTATTATGGAATTTGGAGCTACTCACTGCACTCCAAAAAAACCAAAATGCGATACATGCATTTTTAATATGCAGTGCGAAGCTCTTGGATCAAAAAAAGTAATGAGTATACCCGTTAAAAAAGGTAAAACTAAAATTCTTCAAGTCAATCACACTTACATGTGTTTCATTCATGATAATAAAACATACATTGAGAAAAGAACTGCTGGCATCTGGAAAAATTTATACCAATTCCCGCTAATTGAAGAAGATATTAAACCAGATGGAATAACTAAAATTATCAATAGATACCTGAAAACACCCTTAAAATTTGAGATTTCTGAGGTTTTTGATTCAACACATATTTTATCGCATCGCAAAATTCAAGCGAGTTTTTACACAATACACCTTGACACTTCGCCCATTTTTTTAAAAAACAATATATTTGAAATACCACTTGCAGATTTGACAACTCGCTATCCTGTAAGTATTTTGACCCAAAATTATTTAAAAAGACTAAATCTATGATCAATAAAGTAACCCTAATCGGACATCTTGGCAAAGACCCTGAAGTTAGATACCTAGACAAAGACAGAGTTGTAGCTAACTTAACATTAGCTACTAATGAACGCTATAATGACCGAAATGGCAATCGTGTAGAAACCACAGAGTGGCACAATTTAGAGATGTGGGATGGGCTTGCCAAAGTAGCTGAAAAATATTTAAAGAAAGGTTCTCTGGTGTATGTCGAGGGCAAACTAAAAACAGAGGAATGGGAAAAAGATGGCATCAAACGATATACCACTCGTATTCGAGTAACAACTATGAATATGATGGATAGAGCAAGTAATAATTCGAGTGAGACCCCATCCCCACAAAACCAAGAATCAAATCAAACAATAGCCAAAGAAAATGAGGATGCTATTGAGAGTATCATAGACGGAGGAGATGACGATTTACCATTTTAATCCAAAACTATAGCATTGAAAAGCGACCCCGACCCTTATCAATATACTGACACATTTTTCCAATATTTGTGTATTGCAGAAATTAACCTTTCTATCACCTCATTGATAGTAGGATTATTTATTATTTTTATTTTTTTGGGTATTTCGGCTCTTTTCTCTTCTTCGGAAAACGCTTTTTTTAGCCTTAGTCCTGAGAATCTCGCTGAATTAAATGACGAGGACTCTCCTCAGAGTCACAATGCACTCAAGTTAATCAACGATCCCGATAGACAAACAGCGACTCGAAGATTATTAGCTACAATTTTACTAATGAATAATCTCGTAAATATATTCATTGTGATATATGCTAGTTATCTTTTTAGTAATTGGATTCAGTTTGATAATGTCGAAACTCAATTTGGATTAATCAACCTTAATTTTTTATTTCAAGTAGTTTTTATCACATTCATTGTTGTCTTATTTGGAGAGATTATACCAAAAATTTATGCAACAAAAAACAATTTAAAAATTGTTCGCCTAATGTCTAAGCCGCTTAATATATGTTACATTGTATTTAAGCCAATTATTATTCTATTAGTAAAAAGCTCCTCCATATTTGACCGATATCTTAAAAGTAGACAGCATAACATATCTGTTGAAGAGATAAGTCAAGCCATAGATATTGCAGATCAGAATAAAGAAATTGAAGAAAAACATATTCTCAAAGGATTAATAAATTTCGGGAATACGAGCGTAAAGCAGATAATGAAACCTCGAACGGAGGTAAACTGCTTAGAGATGCAAACTTCTTCTAAAGATTTACTAAATACCGCTATCAAATGGACGTATAGCCGAATTCCAATTTATGAAGAAAATTTTGATCAAGTTAAAGGTATTTTGTACATAAAAGATCTCCTACCCCACATTCACGCTCAAAAAGAATTTGATTGGCATCATTTAATTCGACCAACATTATTTGTGCCCGAACACAAAAAAATTGACACGCTCCTTGAAGAATTTCAAGATAAAAGAGTTCACATGGCTATTGTAGTTGACGAATATGGGGGTACAAGTGGTATTGTTACTATGGAAGATATCTTGGAGGAGGTATTTGGTGAAATCAAAGATGAGTTTGATGATGAAGATCTGGCTTTCTCAAAATTAGACAACAATACTTATGTTTTTGAAGGCAAAACTGCCTTGCATGATATTATAAAAATTCTAAACCTTCCTCAAGACTATTTTGAAATAGTTAAAGAAGATGCTGATACAATTGGTGGATTAATTTTAGAAATTCATAAAAAAATCCCGTCCATTGGAGACACTATTGAATTTCAGGAAATGGTATTTACCATTGAGAGTGCCGATAACCGAAAAATTAAAAGAGTAAAATTACTTATTGCCAGAGATGAAGATAAGCAAGATATATAACGTTCCTTTGATCGCGTTTGTGCTGATGGTATTTGGTTGTTCAGATTATACCCCTAAACCTAAAGCATACCCTCGCATAAACTACCCAGAGGCTGGAGTTATACCCACCGAAATAAATTGTCCTTTTAATCTTCTAATTCCAAAATACAGTAAACTAGCCATATATCCTTCTGAAGATAAAAACTGCTGGTACAATATCAATTTTGATCAATTTAACGCAACGTTGCATTTAAGTTATATCCCCATCCAAGGCCAAAACGATTTAGATAGTTTAACTGAGGATGCATACAGACTTGTTTTTAAACCCCATTTGCAGCGAGCAGAAGAAATTATAGAGCGAGAAATCAGTGATACATCTAATGGAATTTCAGGAATGATTTACGACCTTCAAGGCAAAACTGCCACACCATTTAATTTTTTTGTTTCTGACGGTGAGAGCCATTTTTTAAGAGGTTCTTTTTATTTCAATTCAAGAACTAAAAGAGATAGTGTTCTTCCTATTTATAACTTTATTAATAAAGATATACTGAAGACTATTAAAAGCATCCGTTTCAAATAGAGCAAGTTACTTTACTCTTAATGTTCGCCCAATCCTAAGGACTGTCGTTCTTCTGATACCATTCATCCTACATATTGTGTTGACAGATGTCCCATATTTAAGAGACAAACCGAATAATGTGTCTCCTGATCTTATTTTATGATAACGCTTAGCATAAGCAGGGTAAACTTGGTTTTTAGGATTCCCATTTTTGATGTAAGGAAACCAAGTATGATTGACATATATCTGAGTATCTTTTAGTTGATAGGTTTTAAAATCAATTATTCTTGCTGGATCGAAAGCTTGACCCATCAAACGAACCTCAAAGTGCAAATGAGGACCTGAACTTCTACCTGTGCTTCCACCATAACCGATGATATCACCTGCTCTTACTGATTGATTAATCTTCACCAATGATTTGGACAAATGACCATATAATGTTTCTACTCCATTGTAATGCCGAATCATGACATAGTTTCCGAACCCACCTCGGTTATATCGTTGGATTCGAACTACTCCGTCAAACGCAGCATAAACAGGATCACCAATTTCAAGGTCAATGTCTATGCCCTTATGCCACCTACTTCTTCTCCAACCATACTTACTATTGATAACACCTTTGATAGGATGAACATAACCGCAACTTGAATCAACTAAATTCAAATAATAACCTAATTTCATCTGCTCATGATCATACTTTGGAAGATCAACATTACTATGATCCCAACTGCGTCCATAAATGGATTGGGCAGGTGCTAAATCTAAAAATGGACTGTAAGTTGTTGAGGTATCTGATTTGACAGAATCTTGTTGTGAGTAAGATTGAAAACACAGGAGACAAATACCTGAAATTAAGCTATATCTCCAAAATTGATTTAATCTTATTCTCATCCTTAGCTAGTTGTTTCACAAGAGAATTTACATTCTCAAACTTCATCTCTTCTCGAATTCGAGAATTAAATGAAATTAAAATTTTGTGATGATATATATTCTTATTGAAATTTAGAATATGAACCTCCATGCTCCAATTCTTATCATCAAAAGTAGGGTTATAACCAATATTTAACATACCAGCGTATTTTATTTTATCAATATATACCCACACCGCATACACACCATTTTTAGGAATTAGCTTAAAACTACTACCAACTCTGACATTTGCAGTTGGATAGCCAATTGTTGTACCTCGCTGAAGACCTTCCTCTACTTTGCCTGAGATGGTGTATAAATCTCCTAAATATTCCTTTGCTAGATGTACGTCTCCGGCTAAAAGTGCATTTCTAATTTTTGTGCTACTTACAATACTATCATCAATATCTTGCGGTGGGATTTCTTCTAACTTAAAATTATAGGTTTCTGCAAATTGAGTCATTTCCTTCAATCCACCCTCTCTGTTTCTACCAAAACGATGATCATAACCAATAATTAGCTTAGTTATATGAAGTTGTTCTACTAAAATATCACGAACAAAGTCGGAGGCTCTTAATCTGCTCAGTTCCTGAGTGAATGGAATGATTACTAGATAATCAATCCCTATTGCTGAGACCAAGTCCACCTTTTCTTCAATCGTAGTTAATAGCTTTAATTCCTTGTCATCAGGGTATAAAACTAAACGTGGATGAGGATAAAATGTAAGTAATACGCTTACCCCACCTATTTCTTTTGCTTCTGAAACCACATGACGCAAAATTTTTCGATGCCCAAAATGCACTCCGTCAAATGTTCCCTGCGTAAGTACTACAGGTTTTTGAGGATTAAATTCTTTGATATCGTAAACTACTTTCATGAGGGTAATTGTCTTGCAAATTTGAAAAAATCTTCAGAATCTTTAATATCAGAAATCTGAATTGCATCACCCAAAAGGTAATTTCCTATCGATGTTCGGGTAAGAGAGGAAATATAGGCACCGCTATCTAAAGCATAGCCTAAATCTCTAGCCAATGAACGAATATATGTTCCCTTACTACATTGAATTCGGAATTTTAATGATGAAAATAATGATTGGTCTACTTCAAATTTAGAAATATGGGTATCTCTTACTTTTAACTCTATCTTATTGCCTTTTCTTGCATGTTCGTATGCACGTTTTCCATTGACTTTTACTGCTGAAAACTGAGGTGGTACTTGTTTTATATTCCCTCTAAACAGTTCTAGTTTTTCCTCTAAAAATTGAGGCGTTATGTGGTCAAAAGGATACTCATTATCTACAGCAGTCTCTAAATCAAAGGAGGGGGTCGTTTTACCCAACTCAAAGCTTCCTTCATAACCCTTTTCTTGTGCTTGCATGGACTCAATTTTCTTGGTGTATTTACCATAACAAATAATCAACAAACCAGTAGCTAGCGGATCTAATGTACCTGCATGACCAATTTTCTTAATTCGCGATATATTCCTGAGTTTTTTCACCACATCAAAGCTTGTCCATCGTATAGGCTTGTCAATTAATAAAAAACCTCCTTCTTGAATAGTAATTTCTTCCATCTATTTTTGAGCTAACCTGTACATGATAAATGCAACAATACCGAATATGATATTTGGAATAATTGCAGCGATAAAAGGATGCATAGATCCACTTGATCCATAGGCCAAGAAAAACTGAAATACCAATAAAAAAGTAAAACTAATTAGTAATCCCACACCCAGATTTAATCCTATACCTCCCCGTGTTTTCTTGGTTGAAACTGAAACTCCAATAAAAGTTAATATTACAAAGGCCACTGGCATTAAGAAACGTTTGAATTTTTCGGTTGAATAAAAGAATGTATTACCCGTGCCTCTCATCTCTTCTTGACTTATCATTTGATCCAATTCACTCAGGTTAAACATCTGAACATCATCATGTTGACGAAAAAAATCTTCTGGGTTAAACGGTATCATCGTATCCATAAATCTCCCTTTACTCAACACTTCTGTAGAATCCTCAAATTTTCTAATCCACCACCTAGAAAGCTTCCATTTCTCTGTTTTTTTATTCCAGTTCATTCGGTCAGCATATAATTTAGATTTTAACTCCCCATTGTTGAAATATTCTAAACTTACCTTATAACCCACACTATCAGATAAACTAAAGTTACCTATACTCAATATATTTCCTGGTGAAATTTGTGTTTTTAATTGTGATTGTGAATAATGCGTTCGATCTCGAATGTAGGTGTTCTCAAAATCTACTCGGGTCTTATCGGCCATAGGTATAACCCATGCCGATAACATAAAAGAAAATAATGCTAAAAAAGTAGAAGTAATTGCATAGGGAACTAGAAGCCTCTTGTATGAAACTCCACTTGCCAAAATAGCAATTATTTCAGAATTCTGGGTCATTTTAGATGTAAAAAAAATGACTGAGATAAATACAAAAACTGGACTAAATAAATTCAATAAAAAAGGAATCCAGTTTACGTAATAATTAAAAATAATTTCATAAAATGGTGCTTTATTTTCGATAAATTCATCAATTTTTTCTGAAACATCAAAGACAATAATAATCACAGTAAAAAGACCCAAGGCAAGCATAAATGCACCTAAAAATCGCTTAATAATATATAAATCAATCTTAGTTAGTTTCACTTCAGAGTGCTTTTGTTAATTAGCCATTAGGTTTAATTTTTTTGATAGCTGCACCAAATAAATTGGATACCGCTGTGCACTCCTCCAAAACTGGATTTAGAATATCGCCATTCACCCAACCCTCATCTTTGATAAGTTCTAACCAATAATAACATCCGTCTACAGACGCTCTTGCATCGTTCAAGTTTTGAAGAAAAAAATCAGGATTTTGTGTAACCATTAGTCCTTTTGATTTAATCGCCAAATTGGAAGAATGAGTGATCAAATGTTTAGACGCCTCAATACTTATCAATACGTCTTTGGGTAATACAAGAGCTATTTTAAGACTGGTCTTACTTAGAACTTTCGTTCGTTCATAGATATTTTCTATCATAAGCGTTGATCTAATTTTTTTACCATACTATTTTTCCAACTTACAAAGGTATCATTCAGGATACGTTTTCTTGCTTCTCCAACAAGCAACAGATAAAATTTCAAATTGTGTTCACTTGCAATTTGAGCACCAAGATACTCTTTGGCTTTGAATAGATGTTTCAAATAGGCTTTGCTATATTGAGGGGTAAGATCTTCATCTACGGGTGAGTAATCATCCTCCCATTTTTTATTTTTCATATTGATCGTACCCTCTTTTGTAAAAAGCATCCCATTTCGTGCATTTCGAGTAGGCATAACACAATCAAACATGTCAATACCCAGATGAATACACTCTAGAAGGTTACTTGGCGTTCCGACTCCCATCAAATACCTTGGTTTATCTTTTGGGATAATTTGACATATCTGATCACTAATGGCATACATGTCTTCGTGGGGTTCTCCTACAGAAAGGCCTCCAATGGCTATCCCATCTGTATCGTGCTTCAAGCAGTATTCGGTGCTTTGTTGTCTTAAATCAGGAAAAGTACTCCCTTGAATTATAGGAAAGAGTTGCTGATTATGACCATAAATGGGTTCTGTTTCTTGAAATCGTTTTATGCATCGATCCAACCATCGATGTGTCGTGTGCATTGAATTGGTTGCATATTCTCGTGTTGACGGGTATGGTGTGCACTCGTCAAATGCCATAATTATATCCGCTCCGATAACTCGCTGGGTATCCATCACATTCTCTGGAGTAAAGAGCAGTTTATGACCGTCGATATGGCTCCTGAAAATTACTCCTTCTTCTGTAATTTTTCGTTGATCAGATATACTATATACTTGAAAACCTCCACTATCGGTTAGCATGGGTCTGTCCCAATTGATAAATTGATGTATACCTCCAGCACCTTTTAGAATATCTAAACCGGGTCTCAAATACAAATGATAGGTATTTCCCAAAATAATTTTGGCATCTATCTTTTCTTTAAGTATGGCCTGATCTACAGCCTTAACGGTTCCTTGAGTGCCGACCGGCATGAAAATAGGTGTAGGAATCTGACCGTGGTCTGTTGTAATTAAACCTGCTCTAGCTTGAGTATTTTTATCGGTGTGTTGAAGTTCGAAAAACACTATTGGAATATAAAGCTAATTTGGATTAATTTGGGAGAAATTCTTTTCAAACTCGAAGCATACACATACTCGTCTGGCACCAGTTGATTGCCCAAACCATTACTTAATTTTAGCTCTGGACTGAATTTAAAATATTCGTAATAAAAATCAAATCCAAAACCAACATCGTATGAAACAGTGTTGGGGTACATAGCTACAATGGGTTTAGTGTCGCTTCTATCTGTGTTGATATCGCTTGTAAAATCAAAACGATAAGTTAATCCACCCAATACATATAAACGTGCATTTTTATGTCGAACGCTCTTATATTCAAAAGTTAATGGAATTTCCATGTAAGTTGCTTCCATTTGAGCAGTCTTCACAAGGTCATTTTTAAAATGATAGTTTAAATCTCTTCGGGCAAACTGGATATTCAACATTGTTCGTAAATCCCAATGTTCTGCCAATCTAAAATTGACTAAACCTCCCAAACCAAACCCTGGATAAGAGACTGATTCTATTCTACTAAGGGAGTCATAATTCAAATTATTTTCATTGACAGCAAATTTTGTGTCAGCAACATTTCCCATAATCCCAAAACCAAATCGGATGGGTTTCCGGTCATACAACGGATTAATTTCCTGAGCATGAGTTACCAGACCCACAATGCAGAAAAGACTACTTACTATTA
>JADHMR010000001.1 GCA_016779945.1 Bacteroidia bacterium
CCGTTTCACTCTCTTCAGCTTTGTCTTGAGCATTATAAAAACTTCTATTTTGAATGGGTCTTGAACGTTTGGTTGATAAAAACTGATCCAGTAGATTCTGAACATGGTCAGGTGAATTTTCTTTCTTAGTAGGCTTTTTCGAAGTTTTCTTTTTTACTTCACTTCCATTATCAGTAATCTTATCGATATTATTTATCCAATACATGAAGTCTTTTTCATGTTTCTCAGGGGAATCATCAATTAATTTAGCTAATTCTTTTTCTGGGTTATAAGGTATCTGCTCAATCGGAATATGAACTTTATCCGGTTTAATTTTAGGCTCTATTGGTTTGAGTTCCTCAATTGGATTGTATTTTACTACCTTATCAAAATCTATAGATGGACGTTTCTCTTTTGAGCCTTTCTTATTGGTTTTTTTCTCTGCGAGTTTAGATGTTTTCTTTTGAGGGGAAGGAGTTGGTAGAGATGAAGTCTTTTCTTCCGATTTTTTCTGGGTCGAATCTTCTTTGCTTGATGCTATCTGTAAATTTTGTTCTTGATTTTTATGAAAATATAAGAACAATTGTTCCCGGCTACCAGCATAAGTGGAAGCAATTCGTAATTGCTTACTCTGCAAATAAGACTCTTGGTTTGCATAACCTTTGGCAAGTATGATTTGATAACTACTACACCAAGGATACTCTTTAGATAAGTCTTTTATGATATTGATACTAGATTCATCAATTTTATGGGGTTGGTTCACTAAATTCGATATGTCAACTTTATTTTCTACCAATTAATTGCTGCTTTATTAAAAATTGATTGAATCAACATGGAGGAAATTTCTTCTACCAAATCATTTTCTACGTCACTAAAATTAACGGTCGCATCAAAATCTTGAAAATTTGAAAAAGTTTGCTCAAACGATATCTTATCATCTGATACACAAACCAATTTAACAGCTACCTTTATGGTAAGTCGATTTAACTGTGCGTTATCTGTACTTTGTGCAGAAACTGGAGTCACCGTAAAAGCGGTGATTTCTCCCGAAAAATCAAAGTCTCCGTTTACTTCTTCGATGCTTAAATTGGTTTCCGAAATAAATTTTTGCTTTAATCCCTCTGTAATTGTCTGACTTAGAAGTGGTGAATTTATTGGAGCATTATTTTCAAAATAACTCACCGAGAAAGTTTTCACTTCTTGAGGGATACTTGTTCCTGAAAAAGAGTAAAATCCACAGGATTGTAGCCCTACTAAAGCCAAAAGCAAACCAGAAAGAATTAATGCTTTAACTTTCAATTTCATATTGTTTTATTTTTCGGTACAAGGTACGCTCAGAAATTCCCAGCTCTTTAGCTGCTTTTTTACGCCGACCATTATTTTTCAATAACGCTTTACGGATTAATTCTTCTTCTTTTACTTCCAATGATAACACTTCGTGTTCACTCACAGAGTCTTTATCTTCAATAACTACATGTTGATACATTTCGTCTGTATCATTGGGACTATTAGATATAAAATCTGATGTATCTGCTTGATTTGATTCTTGGGGAATGAATCGAGTGATTGATGGTTTGTTGGGTTCCCTAAATTCCTCAGCTGGTTCAGAATTCTCCAACAACCCAAATACTACCTTCCTTAGTTCAGATACATCCTTTTTTAAATCAATCAATACTTTATAAAAAATATCTCTTTCGGAAACATCACTTTCCTTACCCTCTGCTTTGTATAGTGCTGGCAAATTATTCTCGGCACGTTCAGGCAAATATTTCCGAAGAATATCAGCAGATATATGCGGACCTTCTTCAAGTACGGATACCTGTTCCGCTATATTTTTAAGTTGTCTGATATTTCCTGGCCATCGATAATTCATCAAAAGTTGCTCAGCATCCATAGTGAGCTCCATCATTTCATTTCTATATTTCTCGGAGGCATCAAAAGCAAATTTTTGAAATAAGAGTGCAACATCACCAGGACGTTCTCTCAGAGGAGGTACAGCAATAGGTAATGTAGCAAGTCTGTAATACAAATCTTCTCTAAACTTATCTCGTTCAACTTCTGTCATCAAATCTCGATTAGTGGCTGTAATGATTCTAACATCCGTCTTTTGAACCTTACTGCTTCCTACACGGATAAATTCACCATTTTCAAGCACTCGAAGTAATCTACTTTGAGTTTCTAAAGGAAGCTCTCCTACTTCATCCAAAAAAATTGTACCGCCATTAGCACTTTCAAAATATCCCTTTCGATTGTCTACAGCTCCTGTAAAGGCTCCTTTATCATGACCAAATAGTTCAGAGTTTATGGTCCCCTCAGGAAGGGCTCCACAGTTTATTGCTATGAATGGACCATGTTTTCTTGGACTTAAATGATGAATGATTTTAGAAAATGACTCTTTACCACTGCCACTCTCCCCTTGGATATATACCGTCAGTTCTGTTGATGCTACACGCATAGCAGTTTGCAAAGCATAATTGAGCTTAGCTGAATTGCCTATAATTCCAAATCGTTGCTTTACTTGTTGTAAATCCATAGATAACTGCAAAAATGGCAGATTTTTTTAATTTTTTGGCAGTAACACAATAATTATTACTCGTGATTACACCATTCAAAATGGTAAGTTCACAGAATTCATACCCTGTTATTATCTCAATGTGTAATTTTTAATCTCTATTGAGTAGGGCATAATTGCTTGTACACTTTGTTTTGTCCCCCAGCGTTCAACATCACTTAATTGGTGTATGTAGGATTCAAAACTGGTATTTTTTACCATTTTTTGAAGGTGATAATTCAAGCTAGAATTTTCTTGAATTTTATTAATAAACTCTAAAATAGGTTCAAGAGCTCTAGGTAATTCCTTCAAACTGTAATCTTCCAATCCAGCTTCTTCTGCTGCAATAGCAATGGCATCTTCTAAACCACCTAGTTGGTCAACTAAACCTACTTCTTTAGCCATCTTACCCGTCCATACTCTACCCTGAGCAACTGCATGAACTTCATCTTTAGTCATCCCTCTTCCGTCAGCTACTCGTGTTAGAAAAGTATCATAAATTCTATCAATGATTGAACCTATGTATTCTTTTTGATTTGAAGTAAGTGGTCGATCAACTCTGCCCATATCCGAATTTTCGCCTGTTCTGATATACTCAAAGGTCAATCCCATTTTATCATTTAATAATTTTTGAGCGTTAGGTATTAATCCAAAAACACCAATTGAACCTGTAATTGTGGTAGGTTCTGCCAAAATTTTTCGAGCTGGTGTAGCAATGTAGTATCCACCACTTGCTGCTACATCGCTCATACTTACAATAAGTGGCTTTTCATCTGCAAGAAGTTTTGCTTCTCTCCAGATAATATCACTAGCTAAAGAACTTCCACCACGGCTGTCGATTCTTAGCACTACTGCTTTTATCTTATCGTCAAGTCTTACAGATTTTAATGTTTTTACCATATCATCTGAGGCGATTTGTGATCCATCACCTTTACCACCAACAATATCTCCGCTTGCATATACAATTGCTATACGATCGCTGCTATTTCCATTAGAATTTAAACTTTTAGCATACTTTTTTTCAGAAATAAGCGGTACTTTTTTATCATTATCTACCCCCATTCTCTTTTTCATCGCACTGTAAAACTGATCTTTATACATCGCCTTATCGATATATCCAGCTTTAATAAAATCATTTACTGACCTCATTTTTAGCTGATCTGCATCTAATTTTAATTTCTGTACATTTATACCTCGAGAATCTGAAATTTTGGTAAGCACTTCATCAAAAACTGAATTGATGTAAGCTTCCATTTGTAGCCGATTTTCTGGGCTAAGATTTTTTCTTGTAAATGACTCCACAGCACCTTTGAATTTACCCGCTCGAATTGCTTGGACTTCTATCCCCATTTTTTCTAGAGCTCCAGCAAAGAAAGAAACCTGACCAACCATGCCCGTAAATGACATTTCCCCCTCAGGATTAATGAAAATACTATCGGCTACTGATGCCATATAATAGGTTGGGAAATAAAAATAATCTGAGTAGGCATAGATAAATTTTCCTGAAGATTTAAATTCTTCTAGTCTGTTGCGTATTTCACTTATCTTGGCATAACCAGAAGAAAACGTAGTCAAATCTAATATGATTCCCTTGATTTTATCGTCCTCTTTGGCTTGGTCGATTACTCGAAGTATTTTGTTGAGTCCCAATGGAATGTTAGCGTTAGGATCTAAGGCAGACAGCAATACGATTGGGCTATCATCGATAGACTTATCAGCTAACGGATAGTTCAACTTCATATTAATCACTGCATTAGAGGGTATTTCTACCTTAGTATTCATTTTGGAATTGACGCTAGATGTAACGGTGCCTATAACTATCGAAATGGCAATAACAATAAATAAAACTAGTGCTAAAATATACCCTAGGGCTGATGCAAATACTACTTTGAAAAAACGCATAATTTAAAATTTCTATACTTTAATGGACTATAACTTTTGAAGCAACTGCTCCTGTTTTAGTCTTTATTAATACGAAATAAATGCCTGAACTGGCATTTTTAAAATAGATATCGTCTAAAGTGTAAGATATATCGTTTAAAACCTGTTGACCCTTTGAATTCCATATTTCAACACCTTTTATGTTTTGAGGTGGATTGCTAATGTGTATTCTTTGATTGTGAGCAAAATACATTGCACGCATAGGTTTTTTATCTAGATTTTGAATTGATGCTTGTCCGATCGTAAAACTCACTGGAATTTTAATCAGACTTTGATCTTCAATATTTATCAAAATTTCGTCTTCATAAGTCCCTTCGGGTAAAGATTTGAAGCTAATCACCAAAGCAGATACATCACCAGGATTAGCTGTACTTTCTACTGATTTTATGATTACATTACTGTTTTTCGTAAACACATCAGATATTTCAGAAACTTGTATATTCCCAGTATTTACTAGGTAAATCGTTCGTTCTGTAGATGGTGATACGTACTGATAATTTATTTGCTGTTGAGAAACTTCAATAGTTTTAATTTCAGGTGTTGGGTCATTAGAGCCTATGTTATTCATACGTTCAATTATCTCCGGATGATCAACAAATGGGTTCCTATTTTTTTGATAGCTGAATATTTTTTCATTCCTTAAAATATCCCAAGCAGTCGGTTGAAAGGTAGTATGCCAATTTTTCAAAATACCCTCTTGAGCATCGATAAAATTTCCATAATCTTGATATCGAATTGCAAAGTACAACATAGCTCGAGCAGCAGCTCCTTTGTGCTCATCCCTTGGTTCGAACACACTACCTCCGTATTTACTTCCTCCCCCTGTCCAGCTGGGGTTAGTTACTATTCCAAATGGATGATTACTTCTTCTACTGTTTGTCCCTGCGTCAGTTGGAAATAAGTGATGAATATCTGCTCGTTCAGGTTCATTGGAATTATAAAAACTTTGTGGCCATGTATGCTCACAATTCATACTATTTGAATTAGCACCGCTTCTCGTGTTAAAAGTAGATACTCTTCCCGTATAAACACACGTTACATTACCATTTTGATTGTCAATATCAGCATACATATTATCTCGAGCATAGGTATATCCTAAGTTTCGGTAGTCTTTTGCTAGAATTGTTTTTAATTCATCTTTTAAATCTTGGTAGCTTTTATTGAAAGTCGATGCATAATATGCCTCTTCATATCTTCCGTCCCCTTTAATGTCTAATCGATATTCGGCACCATCGTTCAAAACAATAATTAATTCTGAATTATACGCTAAATTGTGTCTTGGCTTAAATGTAACTCTAATTTTTTCGGTACCTCCTACTCCAATTTCGGTATTTGTAACCGAACACGAAAAATCATCTGAATGCAGTACCGCATTTTCGACTTTTATGGGATAGGTATTCTTGTTTGTTATATCTATAGCTATCTCTTTTTCTTGGTTGGTAATAACATCACCAAATTTGATGGAAGATGAGGATAGGGTGAGTTGAGCATTTGCAAAAAAACTAAATAGAACAAAAACGCTTAAAAGATTGTACTGACGCATAACAGCAAAAGTAGTCAGAAATGCGTATCCCTAAGTAGTCAAAAAACTTATAATTGATGAATAAATCAACAATAGTAATATCTGCTGTCTCAGTATATATCCACTGTTCAATCTTTACCACATTTTACTTCATGTGCCGATTAGTAGTTAAACTCTAATTGAAAATAAAAAAAATGATGTTGATTTGCACTATGCTTTCACCACTTAATGCAATCAGCCCCATCGATGGTAGATATCAAAGTAAAACATCCGAATTATCTCCTTATTTTTCTGAATATGGTTTATTCAAATATCGAGTATGGGTTGAGATAGAATATTTCATCTCGTTGTCTCAACTAAAATTAAAACCTTTCCCAGCAATATCAGAGGAGAATCAAACTTTTTTAAGAGCTATCTATGAAAATTTTAGTGAGGAAGATGCTTATCAAATCAAAGAAATAGAAAAAACAACTAATCACGATGTAAAGGCTGTAGAATACTTTATTAAAAATAAACTAAAAGGAACCTCAATAGAACCCTACAGTGAATTTGTTCACTTTGGTTTAACCAGCCAAGATATTAATAATACCGCAGTTCCCTTTAGCATGCAATTGGGCATTGATGAAGTAATTATTCCAACGATTAAAGATATTTTAGAAAAAATAACAGCCTTTGGTGACGAATGGAAAAATATTCCCTTGTTGAGTAGGACTCATGGTCAGGCAGCTACTCCCACAACCGTGGGAAAAGAATTTGCTGTTTTTGCTGAGCGTCTCCGAATTCAACTAGAAACTCTCATTAATACACCTATGAGTGCAAAGTTTGGCGGTGCAACAGGTGCATTTAACGCACATAGACTCGCTTTTCCAGAAGTTAATTGGCCTGAATTTGGTAATCAATTAGTTAATGATTTAGGATTAGTAAGAAGTTACCCTACCACGCAAATAGATCACTATGATCAATTAGCTGCTGTATTTGATGCTTTAAGAAGAATTAATGTGATTCTAATGGATTTTGCAAAGGATATTTGGCAGTATATTAGCATGGATTTTTTTAAACAAAAAATTGTAGCTGGTGAAGTTGGATCAAGTGCAATGCCTCATAAAGTAAATCCTATTGATTTTGAAAATGCCGAAGGAAATTTAGGAATCGCAAATGCATTATACGATCACTTGAGTAATAAACTTCCCATAAGTAGACTTCAAAGAGACTTGACCGATAGTACCGTATTAAGAAATGTGGGAGTACCGCTATCTCACACGCTAATTGCTCTTAAAAGTTTAAAAAAAGGAATGGGTAAACTTATCTTAAATAACGAAGCTATCCATGTAGATTTGGACAAAAATTGGGCAGTAGTTGCAGAAGCTATTCAAACTATTCTTAGGCGAGAAAAAGTGGAAGGTGCCTACGAACTTTTAAAAGATTTAACAAGAACCAACGACGGCATTAACGAGCAAAGTATTTCTGCATTTGTTGAAAAATTAGCCGTTTCTGAATCAGTTAAAATGGAAATAAGTAAAATTACTCCATTTAACTACCTTGGTTATGCAGGAGAATAAAAGAACACTTGTTATTGGTGCATCACCAAAAATGAATCGCTATAGTTATATAGCAACTCAATTGTTACAAGAACATAATTATGAAGTTGTCCCTTATGGAATCAAAAAAGGAGATATAGGAACGCTAAAAATTATGAATCAATGGCCAAATAAAGAATCATTTGATACGATAACACTCTATATAAATCCAATTCTACAAGAACAATACATTCAACAGATTTTAGATTTAAATCCAAAACGAATAATCTTTAATCCAGGAACCGAAAACGAAAAACTAGAGAGAATGGCTCAAAAAAAAGAGATTCAAACATTAAATGCTTGTACATTAGTACTTTTGCAAACCAACCAATATTAAGACATGAAAAAAACACCATTTTTAATACTCATACTACTTATTCTAGGATGTAGTCAAAACCAAGAGTCACAATTATCAGAGATTCAAATATTCGAAAAATCAGAAAAAACTGGAACTCAAGAAGGACTTAAAGAATTAGCACTTCTTCACAAAAACTATGGATTAAAGTACAATGATACCGAGGCTAATAATTATTTATATGCTGCTGCACAGTACTACTTTTATGAAAATGATACCTTAGAATCTATCCCGTTATTGTCTGAGTATATCATGCGTGATGATAGTTCCGATCGTTATAGAAATGCTGCTATTAACTTAGCTGTTATGTATAGCAGAATAACTGAATACGACAAATCACAGGATTTGATTAACGAAATATTAGATAAAAATTTGCCGACACCTGCTCAATGGCAAGACATTATAAAACTTTATCAAGATAAAATTGCAGACGCTGCGATAACACTTCAACCCAAAGACTTTGAAAACTTAACTATGGGATATACTGCGGTTGGTAGGTTTAATGATGCTATTAAAACCCTAGAAAATGCAATTATGAAATGGCCAAAATTCGAAAATCGTAAAAATCTAATTTATCGTGCTGGATTCATTGCTTGGGAATATCTTGAAGACACAGATCTAGCCAAAAAATATTACACTCAATTTTTGAATGAATATCCTAATGATGACAAGGCTCCAGAAGTTCAAGAAATTTTGAATTCAGGAATGCTTGAAATGACTGACGAAGCAATACTTAACATGTTAAAAGGTAAATAATGCCCATAGCACTAATCACAGGAACAACAGCAGGAATCGGTGCTGCAACAGCTCAAATTCTTGCAAAAAACGGATACGACTTAATTTTAAATGGTCGCAGAAAGGATCGTTTGGAGGAGCAAAGTGAGGAGCTCAAGAGTCAATATGTTATCAAAACTAAAGTTATGCACGTTGATGTAAGAGACCATGACGCAGTAAAACAATTCATAGAACACTTATCTCCAGATTGGAAATCCATCGATATACTAGTGAACAATGCTGGATTAGCAGCGGGATTAAATAGTATTGAATCTGGTAGTGTAGATCATTGGAATCGTATGATTGATACAAATATTAAAGGACTACTTCACGTAACAAAGTATGCTACCCCACTACTTAAAAACACCAATGGTCATATCATCAACATTGGCTCAATCGCTGGGAAAGAGGTGTATTCAAATGGGAATGTCTATTGTGGTACAAAACATATGGTAGATGCACTAAATAAAGCAATGCGAAGAGAACTAGCGGAATTTGGTGTTCGTGTGACTAGTATAAATCCAGGTGCTGTTGAAACAGAATTTTCTGTAGTCCGACTAGACGGAGATGCGGAGAAAGCCAAAGATGTATATTTCGGTTTTGAAAACCTGGTAGCTCAAGACATTGCAGACGCTATTTGGTTTGCTGTTAGTCGACCAAAGCATGTGAATATCAACGAGTTGATAATTATGCCCTCTGCTCAACCAATTGCGGGAGAAATTATTCGGAATAAGGGACTGTAATTAATACCCTGACGCTCCTGCTAAACGGGTATCCCGAGAATGTATACTCATCACAGGTAATGTACTACTGTTCACCAATTGCTGAGCGTAGGTCCCCATAAATAAACCTGCACTTTCAGTCTCTGTCATAATTAACATTAACCCTGCATTAACCTCCTCACCATAACTAATGCACGATTCAGCAACATTCACTCCATATTTTTCTTCATGGGTATTTTTAATACCTTTTTTAGAGAGATAATTCATCGTTTGTTTGACGTATGAACTAACATGTTTTTTAGTTTCTGAGGAACTGCTTTTAGATACTCCTAATATATGTACCGTCGAGCTAAAAGCTTTTGCTAATTGAATACAATAAGGTACTTTTTGACGGGTAGTCACCGAGTCAAGTAAGGGTAACAATATATGGTTCAATTCAGGTGAAGACGACTTTTCAGGCACACTAATAACTGGACAAGTAGAACTACTAATCACCTTGAAAGCATTACCTCCCATCCATAATGGTTTCCATCCGTTAGTACCGTGAGTACCCATAAGAATCAAACCATAACCATACTTCATTTCTAGTTTGACAACTTCATCGTATACTGCTCCGTCCCTTTCAATGATTTCAATATGAAGTCGTTTACTCTGTGCGAAATCTTGCAAATATGATTTGGCTGTATCAGGCTTCGTGTCTTTCTCCGAAACAACAAGTGCAGTTAACTCAGAGTTGAACTTTTGAGCGACCCCATAGGCACTTTGAAGAGCAGATTTTGAAGAGTCGCTTCCGTCAAAGGCAATCAGAATTTTTTTAAATACATTATCCATTTCATTTAGTTTAAAGGTTTTTGGTGCTTTAAATTTAAAAAATAAAAAAGGAAAAATCAAATTATGACATTATAATCCCGAAGCCAAAATGAAAATTGACTAAAAAAAATAAGACAAAACGCTAATTAAAACGAAAATCTAAACCTAAAGAATTCAGTTTCTTTTTCGTAATCTCATCCATTTGGATTTTATATTTTTGGGATAAAGCCTTAACACTTTTATCGCCACTTTTTACCTTGAAAGCTAATTTAACTTTACCTCTTTCGTCAATCAAATCAAAAATAGACTCCATAATGGCTTCGTTAATATCTTCAGCTTCAATTTCAAGGGTTACTTTCTTTAATTGGTGGTCAACTGTATCTTCCAAGAAAGTCATTTGCAATAGGTTTAAATCTAATTTATCTTGATCTCGATAGCTCTTTTCACCTTTGGCTGAAATGAATATTTGAGCATTAAGCTCTATCCATGGTTTAAACTGGGTGTACTTTTCACCAAAAAGTGCAAACTCACGTGCACCACTAAAATCCTCGAGTGTGAAAATACAGAATGGTTTCCCATTTTTACTCACGGAATCTCTAACAGAGGTAATAAGTCCTGCTAGTTTTATTTCTGCTCCTTCAAGTTTTAAGTTCTGTTCCTCAAGATTCAAAATCGTATGAGAAGTAAAATGATCAATTTCAAACTTGTAGTTGTTCAATGGGTGACCTGAGATATAAATCCCAACAAGTTCTTTCTCAAGTTGTAACTTTTCCATTAGGGACCATTGTTCAACTACTGGTAGTTCTGGTTCTGATATTTCGAGTGAACCTGCACCTCCAAAAAGAGAAGCTTGATTACTTAGAGCATCGCTTTGAACTTGATTTCCAAACTTAACAGCCATATCAACCCCTTTACCATTGACCGTCTCCACGACATAGGCAGACCTGTTTACTCCAAACTCATCAAATGCCCCTGCAATTGCTAAATTCTCCAAAGATTTTTTATTGACAACTCGTTGATTTACACGTTTGCAAATCCCAAAAATACTGGAATAAATCCCATTTTCATTTCGTTCTCTTATGATCTCTTCAGCTGCAGTATCTCCTACTCCTTTGATTGCCGCTAGCCCAAAACGTATTGCTCCATCTTTGTTTACACTAAACTTACGCTCACTTTCATTTGCACTTGGTCCTAAGATTTCGATACCCATCCACTTGCACTCATCCATAAAAAAGCTCACTTTCTTTATATCATTCATGTTGTGTGTAAGTACAGACGCCATAAATTCGGCAGGATAATGAGCTTTTAAATACCCGGTATGAAAAGCAAGATATGCGTAGCATGTACTGTGGCTCTTGTTAAATGCGTATGAAGCAAATGCCTCCCAATCTGTCCAAACTTTTTTGAGAATCGTTTCATCGTGACCTCGCTCAGTTCCCTGACTGATAAACAAATCAAAAAGTTTATTCATCTCCTCAATCTTCTTTTTACCCATGGCCTTTCTAAGGCTATCTGCCTGACCTTTTGTGAAACCTGCAAGTTTTTGAGAGAGAAGCATTACCTGCTCTTGATAAACCGTAATTCCATAAGTATCAGCAAGATATTCTTGCATATCATCAAGATCATAGTTTATTGCCTCTCGGCCGTGTTTTCGTGCAATAAAGTTTTTGATATATTCCATTGGACCCGGACGATATAAAGCATTCATTGCAATTAAATCCTCAAACTTATCCGGCTTTAACATTTTAAGGTTCTTTTGCATTCCAGGACTTTCAAATTGGAAAATACCGTTGGTATTCCCTTTTGAGAAGAGTTCTAATGTCTTTTTATCATCAAGAGGAATTTCATCTGGAATGATAGTAATGCCTCGTTTATTTTTAATAATCTCAACCGCATCTTTGATAATCGTTAATGTCTTTAAACCCAAGAAATCCATCTTAAGTAATCCTGCAGACTCAACAACACTGTTGTCAAATTGAGTAACCAGAAGGTCAGAATCCTTAGCCGTTGTAACAGGTACGTATTTTGTTATATCATCGGGAGTTATAATAACACCACATGCATGTATTCCAGTATTTCGGACCGATCCTTCCAGTCGTTTGGCGGTTCTAATCATTTGTCCAATAGAATCGTCATTTTCTGAGAGTTTTCTGAAATCCTCCGCAGCTTTCACCTGTTCAGAATTCATATCCCCCTTTAATTTCTTGTCTAATCCATCTTCGTTCAACACCTTCTTAAGATTTGCACTGAGATGGGTTGGAAAAGTTTTTGCAACCTTATCAACCTCTCCTAATGGGACATCCATCACTCTCCCGACATCTCTCAATGAAGAACGAGCTGCCATACTACCATAAGTTATAATTTGAGCTACTTGATTTTTTCCATATTTATCAACCACATAATCAATTACTTTCTGCCTTCCCTCATCATCAAAATCAATATCAATATCAGGTAATGATACCCGTTCTGGATTTAAAAAACGCTCAAAAAGTAAATCGTAAGCAATGGGATCTACATTCGTTATTCCTAGACAGTAGGCCACGGCACTCCCTGCAGCTGAACCTCTTCCTGGCCCCACTGATACCCCCATATCTCTGGCTACACTCGTAAAATCTTGAACAATTAAAAAGTAACCTGGATAACCTGAATCTTTAATTACTGATAGCTCAAACAACAGCCTTTCCTCGATTTCACTTGTTAAGTTTGGGTATCTTTTCTTTGCCCCTTCGAAGGTCAAATATTTCAAATAATCGTCCTGACTTTTAAATTCTGGTGGCATAACATAGTTGGGTAACAAAACATCTCGAGTCAATTTAGGTGTTTCAATACTATCAACTATAATATTTGTATTATCTAGAGCCTCGGGAATATCAGCAAACAATCGACCCATTTCTTCCTGAGTTTTGAAAAAGAACTCATTATTAGGAAATGCAAATCGCATTCCTTTGCCATATCCTTTAGGATCGGTAATTCTTGATCCTGTATTCACACAAAGAAGAATATCGTGAGGTAATGCATCATCCTCCTCCATGTAATGAGAATCATTGGTCGCTATAATTTTTAAGTCGTATTTATTCGCAAAACTGATGAGTACCTGATTAACATCCTCTTGGCTCATTCCAGTTCCGTCAATATTTTGAATACCATGACGTTGTAATTCAATGTAAAAATCTTCCCCAAAAATGGCTATGTATTCCTTTAAAATTCGTTCTGCTTCTTCTTCACCTTTAAATAAAATTGCTTGAGGTATTTCTGCACCTATACAACATGAAGTAGCAATCAAACCCTCACTATGTCTTTTGAGTACATCTTTATCTATGCGTGGAAATTTTCCATACAAACCCTCCATAAAACCAATGGAGCATAACAAAGAGAGATTCTCATAACCCTTTTGATTTTTTGCTAAAATGAGCTGATGATACCTTTTATCCTTTGTGTCTCCTACAAATGATCTTCTAGTTCGATCTTCAACCATGTAAAATTCACACCCAACAATAGGCTTTACTCCATGCTTTAGCCCAGAATTAACAAACTTGAATGCTCCAAACATATTGCCATGATCCGTTAGAGCAACAGCTCTCATTCCATCCGCTTTTGCTTTGGCGAACATATCGTCAATAGGTGAGGCACCATCAAGAAGAGAAAACTGGCTATGGCAATGTAAATGTGAAAATGAAGGCATTTTTTATTTGTTAATACAAGTATAGTTTAAATATGATTTAATGATTTAAGATTTTGTTTAACTCCATAGGTATATCAGCTAGATAGTTTTATTATTGTTTTGATTTTTAGCAGTTTGAAAAAGCTTCTCCAATACCTTAACAAATTTTACACAGACCACTTTAGTTGGAAGGAGTTCGTAATTGCTCTTATCTTCATTGTTGGATTTTGTTTTCTTAAGTACTTTAAATACATCCCCCATCATAATGGTAACATATCACTGCTAACCAGTTGGTGGTTTAAAGCATATTACAATGATCTCAAATTCCTGTTTCATGTTATATTATACTTGTCACCACTCCTCATTGGCTATTTTGTGAGCAGTATGATTCATAAAAATTGGATTTTTTGGAAAAATCCAAAATTTATAACACTTGTAATTTTCGGTGTACTCATATTTTCTTTCAGAAGTTCTATATCTTTTTTTGTAAGTGATTGGTTAGCTCAACATTCAAATTATGCTCATGTAGATTGGCTAAATCGGATTATCGGAACCATAGCCAGGGGTCTGTTTGTGTTTTTGACTTTATTCATCTACTGGACCTTTACAGATAAAAAAAATCAACCTTTTTATGGGTTTACATCTAAAAATTTTGATTTCAAACCCTATCTAGTCATGTTGGCCTGTATGGTCCCACTGATTGCAGCTGCGAGTACTCAAGCCGATTTTTTAACATCCTACCCTCGAGTACAACGACTCCAATCCATCGATATAACCATACCTGGTCATCTAAAATTTTATGCCATTTATGAAATTTTATACGGACTTGACTTTTTTACCATTGAATTCTTTTTCAGAGGTTTTATGATTTTGGCATTTGTTGGTATTGTTGGACCAAAAGCAATTATACCCGTAGCATATATGTATGTAGTAATTCATTGGAACAAGCCAATGGGAGAACTAATCAGTTCTTTCTTTGGAGGTAGTTTGTTGGGAATAATTTCCTACTATAGTAAATCCATATGGGGAGGAATCATTGTACATGTTGGGATTGCCTGGATGATGGAAATTGGTGCATTCATTAGTAAATATTTTTTTCCATGAATGAATATTTAGCCTCAGATATAAAATTTCTAAAGGGTGTAGGTTCTACACGTGCTGAAGTTCTTCAAAAAGAACTTGGGATTTTCCGTTTTACCGATTTGCTAAATTATTATCCATTTAGGTACGTTGATCGTTCTAAATTTTACAAGATATCTGAAATTGAATCTGACACAAGTTATATTCAACTTAAAGGTACAATTAAGCATATAGAAGAAGTTGGAGCCCTCAAAAAAAAGCGTTTAGTTGCCACATTCTCAGACGGTCAGCAAGAAATAGAACTTCTATGGTTTAAGGGCACTAATTGGATAAAAAACACGCTAAAAATTAATGAGGAAATTGTAATTTTTGGCAAACCTAACCACTATAAAGGCAGTATAAATTTTAGTCATCCAGAATTAGACACTCTACAAAACCGACTAAACTCTGCACCACTTGAGGCGGTATACCATACCACCGAAATGATGAAAACTCGTAGAATTGAAACCAAAGTTATTCGTCAAATTATTAAGAACGCACTAAACCACGAACGATATTCTATACCTGAGATATTCACTGATGAATTTTGCAAAAAATATAAATTAATACCCCGAAACAAAGCATTTCAATATATCCATCAGCCCCCAAGTCAACGGCATATTGAAGCCGCACAATACCGTTTTAAATTTGAAGAATTATTCTTTTTACAGTTCCCATTCATTCGAAAAAAAATGATTCGAAAAGAAGTTAATCATGGTATTAAATTTACAACCAATAACACCTCATATGCTCATTTTATCAATCAACATCTAGCATTCAAATTGACCAATGCCCAAGAGAAGGTGTTGGAAGAAATATCATCCGATTTATATTCAGGCAAACAAATGAATAGACTTTTACAAGGTGATGTTGGAAGTGGGAAAACCATCGTAGCTTTTTTGACTGTTCTGCGAGCAATAGATAATAATTATCAAGCCAGTTTGATGGCACCAACAGAAATACTAGCTATCCAGCACTATATTGGGCTGAAAGAATTAGCTGATAAAATTAATATCCAAATTGGGCTTCTAACAGGATCTACTCCCAAAAAAGAACGCATAGAACTTCACAAAAAACTGTTATCGGGCGATATCAAACTACTGATAGGAACTCATGCCTTGATTGAAGATACCTTAGCATTTAATAATTTAGGACTTGTAATCATTGACGAACAACACCGATTTGGTGTTGCTCAACGGGCCAAACTTCAAAGTAAAGGCATTCAAAATCCTCACGTTCTTGTAATGACTGCTACCCCTATTCCTCGTACTTTGGCTATGAGTATGTATGGCGATTTAGATTATAGTGTCATTGACGAAATGCCTGCTGGCCGAAAACCAATTAAAACAGTTCATCGGTTCGGATTTGCTCGTGAAAAAGTACTGGACTTTGTCAAAGAACAAATCATCAAAGGAAGACAGGCCTATATTGTTTATCCATTAATTGAGGAATCAGAAAAATTGCATTACAAAGATCTTAATAACGGCTATGACGAACTTCTGTTATCATTCCCAAGACCAACATATCAAGTAGAAATGCTTCATGGAAAAATGAAACCTAGTGATAAAGAGGCCAAAATGAAAGATTTTGCTGACGGTAAAACTCACATATTAGTAAGTACTACAGTTATAGAGGTTGGAATAAATGTACCCAATGCTTCGATAATGATTATTGAGAGTGCCGAAAAATTTGGATTATCTCAACTACACCAGCTTAGAGGAAGAGTGGGACGAGGAGACGAACAGAGTTATTGTATACTTCTCAGCAGTAAGAAATTGAGTAGTAATGCAAGAACAAGACTTCAAGCCATGGTTCAAACATCAAGTGGATTTGAGTTGAGTGAAATTGATATGCAACTACGTGGGTTTGGTGACATTGCTGGTACCAGACAAAGTGGTCTTGACCAATTAAAATTGGCTTCCTTGAATACAGATTCAACCATTGCTGAAAAAGCTCGAGAGGCGGTCATCGAAATATTAAGTGAAGATTCTAAACTTTTAAATCATCAAAACTTATATGTTTTCATGAGAGAAAAACAAGGTTACACAGATTGGGAGAATATTGCCTAAAACTACTCTATTAATTTTTTGAGTTTTACATAATTGCCAGCCACATTCTTTTTATGTGTCTCTTCTGCATACATTAAAAGTCTTGTTTTTTGACTCAACGATTTCAGGGTTACAATATTTGATACTCGAGTGCGATTACTATCTAAAGCTACAAAAGCTATTTTCTCATCCCAATCGAAAAAATCGTTAATTGACCCATGTGTTGAATACAATTTGTTAGCCTCATATAGTAACACCGTTTTATTCATGACCATTGAATTTTCCCCTTGGAAATATAGTTTGTATTGATCCCCTACTTTAGGAATAATTACATTTTCAGCGGAAAATGAGTCAATCCCCTCGACCCATTGAGGAAGAATAGAAGGATCAGTCATAGAAGAGAATACCGTTTCAATTGGAGCATTAAAGTCTTCATTAACCTGAAAAGTCAGTTTTGAAGGAGCCATAAATACCAATCCGAAGTAGGACGCCGCAATGAAAACGATAAAGACGCCTGTGTATTTAAGAAATTTCATCAAGAAATTATTATTGGGTTAATCTGGCCACGTATTTTCCAAGAACGTCTAATTCGATATTAACTTTACTCCCAAGCTCTAAAGAATTAAAATTTGTATGTTCATAGGTATAGGGTATTATAGCTACACCGAAATGCATATTATCTACTTCAGTAACTGTTAAACTAGTGCCGTTAATAGTTATAGAGCCTTTATGGATGATTAATTTATCCGGTGAGTGACCATTGATATCTGTAAATTTATCGTCTAGTCTAAATTGAAACTCCCAACTACCATCTTTATCACTGATTTGAGATACATGGGCTATACCGTCTACGTGTCCTTGAACAATATGACCATCAAGTCGGTCATTCATTCGAATGCAGCGTTCAAAATTCACCTGATCACCAATAGTTAAATCTCCAAGATTTGTTAATCTTAAGGTTTCCTCGATTGCAGTTACTTTGTAGGTGTTTCCCTCAATTGAAACAACTGTCAAACAAACCCCATTGTGAGCCACGCTTTGGTCTATTTTTAACTCGTGAGTAAGATCACTTTCAAATGTAAAATGAATGTTTGTTCCGTCTTTTTCTTTATTAACAAGAACTCCTAGAGATTCTATGATACCACTAAACATGGATCAATTACTTAGTAATGCTTCCATCCAAAAATTCTCTATTCATTCGAGCAATATTACTTAGCGATATACCTTTAGGGCATTCCACCTCACATGCACCGGTGTTGGTACAATTACCGAAACCTTCAGCATCCATTTGAGCAACCATATTTTGTGCTCTGTCTTTGGCTTCCACCTGTCCTTGAGGAAGTAAGGCATATTGAGAAATCTTTGCTCCTACAAATAACATGGCACTACTATTTTTACAAGTAGCTACGCACGCTCCACAACCAATACAAGTAGCTGCATCCATTGCAAGGTCTGCATTTTCTTTTGGGATAGGTGTTGCATTTGCATCTTGTGTATTACCGCTAGTGTTCACTGAAATATATCCACCCGAATGTTGGATTCTATCAAATGCACTTCGATCAATAACAAGATCTTTAATCACTGGAAATGCATTTGCTCTAAACGGTTCTATAAAAATAGTATCCCCGTCTTTGAAACTTCTCATATGTAGCTGACAGGTTGTTGTACCTTTCACAGGACCATGAGCTTCGCCATTAATAAACATTGAACAGCTCCCACAAATTCCCTCTCTACAATCATGATCGAATGCAACTGGACGTTCACCACTATTGATCAGTTTTTGGTTCAAAACATCCATCATTTCAAGAAAAGACATATGCTCGGATATTCCCTCTAATTGATAATCAACCATTTGCCCTTTTTCATCTGGGCTATTTTGTCTCCATACCTTAAGGTTTAAATTCATATCTTTCATGGTTACTTGTATGATCTTTGTTTAAGTTCGATATCGTTAAATTCTAATTTTTCTTTGTGAAGTATGGCCTCACTTGGAACACCAGTGTATTCCCAAGCAGAGACAAATGCATAATTTTTATCATCTCTTAAGGCTTCTCCTTTTTGCTCTCCGCTTTTCTCAACATATTCCTCTCTGAAATGTCCCCCACAACTTTCGTTTCGCTCAAGTGCGTCTTTGGCAAATAATTCACCTAATTCTAGGAAATCAGCAACTCTTCCTGCTTTTTCAAGTTCTTGATTTAGCTCATTTGCCTTACCTGGAACACTTACATTTTTCCAGAAATCTTCACGTAATTCAGCTATTTCTTTTATCGCTTCTTTGAGCCCTTCTTCATTCCTGGCCATACCACATTTATTCCACATAATATTTCCAAGCTTTCTGTGATAATAATCTACCGGGTTTGTTCCGTTATTATTGACCAAACTATCTATACGTTCTTTAACTTGTTTTTCAGCTTCATCAAATTCTTTAGTGTCTGTTGAAATTTGACCTGTTCTAATATCGGATGAGAGGTAACTTCCTATCGTATATGGCAATACAAAATAACCGTCTGCCAATCCTTGCATTAATGCTGAAGCACCCAATCTGTTTGCACCGTGATCAGAAAAGTTTGCTTCTCCAATGGCATAGCATCCGGGTATAGATGTCATTAAATTGTAATCTACCCAAATACCTCCCATTGTATAGTGAACTGCAGGATAAATCATCATTGGTGTTTCATATGGATCATCTGCAACGATCTGCTTATACATATCAAATAGGTTTCCATATTTTGCTTTAACAATTGCCTTTCCAAGCTCTTTAATTCTTGATTCTGAGGCATTGTCTTCTCCTTTTATTGTAGCTTGTTCTTTACCATAACGAACAATTGCAGCTGCAAAATCCAAATAAACTGCTTCTCCTGTTGCATTGACACCATGACCTTCATCACATCGTTCTTTTGCAGCTCTACTGGCAACATCTCGTGGCACTAAGTTACCAAAAGCAGGATAGCGTCGTTCTAAATAATAATCTCTATCCTCTTCGCTTATTTCAGTTGGTTTAAGTTTACCATCGCGAATCGCCTGAGCATCTTCCTTTTTAGCTGGAACCCATATTCTTCCATCATTTCTTAATGACTCTGACATAAGAGTTAGCTTACTCTGGTAGTCACCGCTTCTTGGAATACAAGTTGGGTGTATTTGTGTGTAGCACGGATTAGCAAAATGAGCTCCACGTTTGTGTGCTTTCCATCCAGCAGTAACATTACTGCCCATGGCATTTGTGCTTAAATAAAAAACATTACCGTAACCCCCTGTTCCCAAAACGACAGCATGTGCAGAATGTCTTTCAATTTCTCCAGTAACTAAATTTCTTGCAATGATTCCTCGAGCTTTCCCGTCTACAATGACAACATCTAACATTTCGTGGCGGTTGTACATTTTGATTTTACCTCGAGCGATTTGTCGATTCATAGCAGAATAGGCACCAAGTAATAATTGTTGGCCTGTCTGACCCTTTGCATAGAAAGTTCTACTTACTAGTACACCACCGAAAGATCGATTATCCAGAAGACCACCATAATCTCGAGCAAAAGGAACACCTTGAGCTACACATTGATCGATAATGTTGGTAGATACTTCTGCTAATCTATGAACATTAGCTTCTCTACTTCGATAATCTCCTCCTTTTACTGTGTCATAAAACAAACGGTATACAGAGTCACCATCTCCTTGATAATTTTTCGCAGCATTAATACCCCCTTGAGCAGCAATTGAATGGGCTCTTCGTGGTGAATCCTGATAACAGAACGCTTTTACGTTGTATCCTTGCTCAGCTAATGTGGCAGCTGCACTTCCTCCTGCAAGACCAGTTCCAACAACAATAACGTCTATGTTTCTCTTGTTTGCAGGGTTAACTAAATCAACCTTGTTTTTATAATTTGTCCACTTTTCACTAATTGGACCTCCTGGTATTTTTCCGTCTAATGTTGACATAAAAAATTCTTATTTTTTTTAGTTAATGAGGGTGAATATTATAATGGTATATGGCAATTATTACAAATCCCAAAGGAATTGCTATTGCAAATAAGTTTCCAAGCTTTTTAATAATTGGAGTATATTTTGAATGGTTAAATCCTACTGTTTGAAATGAAGACTGGAAACCATGTAGCAAGTGTAAAGAAAGCATCACAAATGCAACAAAATAAAGAACCACACGTATGGGTTGGTGAGCAAATTTAGAGACTAACTCTTCATGGTATCGAAAATGATCCGATCCGTGACTCATGCCACTCATATCGCCTTGAATGTACTTCGTATTTATCTCTGGCAACCAAAAATCATAAAAATGAATCGCTAAAAAGGCAAGTACTGCCAATCCAGAAATAATCATATTTCTACTCATCCAAGTTGCATTAGCACTACCCTTATATTTGGCATATTTTACATCACGTGCTTGATTGTTTTGATACTCAAGGACCATTCCCCAAGCAAAATGAAACACCACTGAAAATATCAATATAGGTTGAAGGATGTACTGCACAATTGGATTCGTACCCATAAAATGCGAAACTTCATTGAACATATCTGCATTAACAACAGATAAAAGATTTATGCTTAAATGTTGAAGCAAAAAGAGCATCAAAAAGAACCCAGTGAGTGCCATTAAGACTTTTCTGCCTATACTCGATAATTTCTGTTTTTTGGTTGACATATCTACAATTTAGAACAACAAATTTAACATTGTGTTTAGAAGGTACTAAACTTTATTTTGATATTAAATCAGTTCTAAGTAAAATTTGTTGCAATGTATAAAATAATACGAAGTTTCTTCTTCTTAATTTCTGCCGAAAAAGCTCACTACACTACAATGTTTATTTTTAAAAACATAAGTAAGCTACCCTTTGTTTATAACCTATTTCAATTTGAGGATAACCCCATTAAGATTGACGGTATTACCTACAAAAATCCGATTGGACTTGCAGCAGGATTTGATAAAGATGGAAAGTTTTTAGATGAACTTTACACATTGAACTTTGGATTTGCAGAAATTGGAACAGTAACTCCAAAACCACAAAGTGGAAATCCAAAACCGCGTTTATTTAGATTGAAAAAAGATAGAGCCCTACTCAATCGAATGGGTTTTAATAACGAAGGACTCAAAGCACTGAAACATCGCTTAAAAACTTTCAGAAAAAAAGAACGCGATTGCTCGATGAAAATTGGTATAAACATCGGGAAAAACAAAACTACTCCAAACGAAAATGCAGTTGATGATTATGTGAAATGCTATGAGGAATTATACGAATTAGCTGATTTTTTCATTGTTAATGTTAGTTCCCCTAATACACCAAACTTGCGTGAGTTACAAAATAAAGATGAACTTCTAAAGATACTTAATGCCTTATTATCCATTCGATCAAGTCAAGAAGTTTGGAAGCCATTGTATTTAAAAATAGCACCAGATCTTAGCCTATCACAACTGGACGAAATTATAGCCTTACAGAAAGAAATATCTTTCGAAGGCATTGTCGCTACTAACACCACAATTGATCGAACTCTTCTAAAAAACAGTAATCACAAAATTGTTACGGAACTTGGAAATGGAGGAATCAGTGGCCATGTGTTACTGGAATCATCTAACCAAATAGTTAGACACATCAGGGACAAATCAGATATGACCATTATAGGAGTAGGCGGTATTGAAGATGTACCTTCTGCTAAATCAAAACTTGAAGCTGGAGCAAACTTGCTAGAAATTTATACTGGATTTGTTTACTCAGGTCCAGGGTTAATCAAGAAAATTGGAAGGTTAAAGTAGTGCTATTTTTCCTTTAGCTTGTTGCCCTTTCTTCGTTGTCTCTCTGTTACACCTGTATATCTTCTTGGATATTTTTCAATATCCTTGAGTAGAGTCTCCAATTGAGTAACTGTTGAATTAAGATTAACATACAACGAATCGTCATACACCAACATACCTAACGAACCATCTTTATTATTGATAGCTTTAGTCGTTTTTGACAACTCTTCAGACAATATTTTTATGCGATTAGCCAATTGATCAAACTCAACTTTATTAAGATCCTTTGATGTTTTATCAAGTTCTTGGAGAATTGTATCAATTTTTGGAGTTATGCCCCCCAATCCTGCTGTTGCTTGTTCTACGTTATTAAGAATATTCGCAATTTGAACATCTTTACCATCGAGCAACTTATTTAATTTATCTGCAGTTTCTTTAAAAGACCTAAGGGCAAGTGAAGCATCTCTTAAAGTACCTCTTAAATCAACACCTGCAATTGCAGTGTCCACATTTCCAAGTACAGAATTTACACTTTTTGTGATTGGTGTTAGAACATCACTTACTGCCTGTGCGATACCTTGATCTTGTTGTGCAGTAAAAAAATCACCATTTACAGCCACCTCTTTGCTATCGCCAAAAATAATTTCAATGGCCTTACTACCAATCATGTCGATATTGACAATCTTCATGATTGAATTTTTAGGGATTTTGATATCTTGAGGCACAATAATACCAACGGTTAGTTCCAATGTTTCATTATTCATCAGAACGGAGCTAACACTTCCCACTTTGTAGCCATTTACTAAAACAGGATTTGATTTAAATAAACCCTCAATTTTTTTGTACTTACCATAGTACTCATTGCTAGATGTAAAAATGTCTTCACCTTTCATGAAATTATATCCTACAGCTAGAATAGTAATGGCAATTGCAGTTAAGACGCCTACTTTAGTTTCTTTTGATATTTTCATGATATCTTATATATAAATTGTTGTCTGTACAGACCAACTATTATTGGTCCAAATATAAGGAGAACTTTAACCTATTAGACATTATGTTATTGTTGATAATCTTCTTTAATGTAGTTTTTCTCGTTCATTAGGGTCCAATTTTTCATCCAAAGTTTAAAAATCTTATAACGAGTGTTCTAATAATATATTTTCCCAAATACCCATTAAGACCTGAATATGTCTTAATTTCTATATACAATAGTGTACTAGAAAATAATCTTATTTAATAAAATTGTTGGATTGAACGATTATTGCAGTAGGTTATAACTTTTATTGACACACAACAAGTACATATCTAGTTTTAAGTCTTTGATTAGAAAAATACACCAAGTATATCGAGTGCTTTTGTTATTGGGTAATATTTTGGTAAGTCAAGTTGTTTTTTCACAAAGCACTGACACCACTTCTATCGATATCATCCAGCAAGATTCAATTTCAAATGATTCAATTTCATTTTCTGTATTAAACCACAAATCAGATATTGAAGACCAAGTAGAATATGATGCTCAAGACTCTACCATACTCGACTTAAAAGCACAAAAAGCCTACCTGTATGGAAAAGCTAAAATCATTTTTCAAGACATTAAACTTAATGCCGACTTCATTGCCATAGATTTTCGTTCCAAGGATGTATTTGCAACTGGAATTGTAGACGATTCTACCAATAATTATGTGGGTAGACCTGCTTTTGATGATAATGGAAAAATCTATGAAGCTGACACTATGAAGTACAACTTTGAAACCAAAAAAGGAATTTCATATGGTGTCTTAACTACGGAAAAAGACGGCTACATTCATGGTAAACGCGTTTTGAGAGACAGTCAAGAAAACATTTACGTGAAAGATGCACAGTTTACGACGTGTAATTTACCTGACCCACATTTTTACATCAAGGCCGATAAAATCAAAGTAATCCCAGGCAAACAAATAATCACTGGACCTGCCAACCTAGTTATAGCTGGCATTAATACTCCACTTATAGTTCCATTTGGATTTTTTCCTATACCTGAAAAAAGAAAACATGGGATACTCTTCCCCAATTTTGGACAATCTCAGGAAAGAGGGTATAATCTTCGTGGACTTGGTTATTATCTACCAATAAGTGACTTTTTTGATGTTCAAATTTCTAGTGATATTTATTTTAGAGGAAGTTGGGGGTTCACACTAATGTCGAATTACTACAAACGATATAAATATCGGGGTAACCTTCGGTTTAGTTTTAATAAAAACGAATTTGGAGAACCAGAATCGCCCACTTTCCGCGTTTCAAACGATTACAGGCTAAGCTGGAATTACACCAAAGATGCAAAATCAAGACCAGGTAGCAATTTTAGTGCAAATGTCAACTTCGTAACGAGTAGCTTTCTAAAAAATAATACGACAAATTACGATGACATCATAAGCACTAACTCAAACTCAAGTGTGTCCTATAGCCGTGGTTTTTTTAACAGAAAAATCAATATGAGCATCGCTAGTAATATCAACCAAAATCTGAGCACTGGAGACCTCACCATGACGCTACCTCAAATGACAGCAAATATGAGTAGGCAGATGCCTTTCAAAACCTTCAATTCAAAAAATAAGACATTACGAAGTTTTATGAGAAATTTTGGGGTATCCTATCAGGGAACATTTCGTAATGAAATCAGAACAATTGATACTACACTGATTGGCAGTATTCGTGAACAACTCGGTGGTACTCCTTCAATTAACACTTCTAACCTCAGAGATAATATTAAAAACGGAATTAGCCACCGAATTCCAATAAGTACATCATTCAAGGCATTAAAATGGATTACAGTATCACCAAATGTTAGCTTTGACGAATATTGGTACTTAGAAACCACAGAAAAAACTTGGGACGACGAAAGAGACTCACTCATAACCAATACCGTAAAAGGGTTTGATAGAGCAGTATCGTACAGAACTAGTATTAGCTTAAGCACCATTTTATATGGAATGAAAATTTTCAAAAAAGAGCGAAAGTTACAAGCCATACGCCATGTTATTCGTCCGAATATGTCGGCAGTTTATAGCCCTGATTTTTCAATGGGCGAAAAAAATGGCTATCGAAATGTACAATCAGACACGCCTCAAATATTCAGTACATATTCGATATACGAAAATGGTCTTTTGGGACGTCCCTCATCCGGACCACAAGCATCTATAAATTTTGGTGTTGGAAATAATCTTGAGATAAAAATCAAATCTCAAAAAGACACCACTAACGGTGGAATTAAAAAAATTAAGATTATAGAAAATCTGAATATAAGAAGTGGTTATAACTTTTTGGCTGACTCATTTAACCTTTCTAAATTTAGTATTAGTGGAAATACCACCATACTAAACAAAATACGGATGACATTTGGAACTACATTTGACCCCTACCAATGGGAACTAAACGATGATGGAACTAGATCAAATCAAAAAAAAGAATATGCCTTCAATACCATGAATACTTTGGGTCATTTTACGCAAAGTAATTTGTCCATTTCTACCAACTTAAATCCGAAAGCTTTTAAACGTAAATCAATAGATAATGCTAATGAACAAGAACTTGAGTTTATTAATGATAACTTACAAAATTATATCGATTTTAACCTCCCATGGAGTTTAAACGTCAATTATAATATGAGAGCCAACCGACCTGTATTGCTTGAAAAAACTGTAACACAAAGCATCACATTCAATGGCGATATAAAACTATCTGAAAACTGGAAAATTGGATTGAACAGTGGGTATGACATTACCAAAGAAGAGCTTTCTTTAACCTCCATAAATTTCTATAGAGACTTGCATTGTTGGCAAATGAATTTTGAGTGGTACCCCATTGGAAGACAGATGTTTTCATTCGGAATTAATGTAAAATCAAGTACGTTACAAGACCTCAAACTCAACAGAAGACGAAGTTGGTTTGACTTTTAAATTATTATTAAACGTCGCATTAATTAAGTAGATTATCAAATCATGGGTGAAGAAAATAAGAGTAACACACAAAAACCTGAGGTAAAGAAAAGGCTTCACAGAAGGAATCGTCACAAAACAAAATACAATTTTCCTAAGCTAATTGAACAAACACCTGAACTTGAAAAATTTGTTAGTGTTAATAAATACGGAAAAGAAACCATTAATTTTTTTAGTGCTGAAGCTGTTAAAATTTTAAATCAATCGTTACTAAAATTTGATTATGGCATTAAAAACTGGGATATTCCATCTGGATACCTCTGCCCACCTATTCCTGGAAGGGCTGACTACATTCATCATATCGCAGATTTACTAGCAAGCGACGACAATAAGAGAATTCCCAAAGGACCTGTAATTCATGCCTTAGACATTGGCATGGGAGCAAATTGCATTTACCCAATTATAGGCCATTGTGAATACGATTGGGATTTTGTTGGCTCAGATATAGATTTAACTTCCATTAATTCTGCTCAAGAAATTGTTAAAAATAATAGCCTTAGTGTCAATATTCGACACCAAGAAAATATCAATCATTTTTTTAGGGGCATTATTAATCCCAATGAATTATTTGATGTTACAGTTTGTAATCCCCCTTTTCACGCTTCACAGGCTGAGGCCATATCAGCAAATATGAAAAAAATCAAAAATCTGAAAGGCGAGAAACCAAATAAACCTAATCCTAGTTTTGGTGGCATGCATAATGAACTCTGGTGTGAAGGCGGCGAATTACGGTTCATAAAAAATATGATTAAAGAGAGTAAACAATTCGAAAAAAATGTGTTGTGGTTTACTACGCTTGTTAGCAAGCATGGCAATCTTAAGAATATTTATCTTGCCCTTAGAAAGATGGAGGCCTTTGATGTTAAAACAATTCCAATGGGACAAGGAAATAAGAGCAGTCGAATTGTAGCATGGTCTTATCACAATTCTTATGAACGAAAAAAATGGGTTAGAGAAAGATAGAAAAACCCTATAAACAAGTAACCTTTATAAGTGCTCGTCTATTGTAATAATCTGAAGACAAGTGATTATAGTTATTCGTAATAATAGATAATCTGTCCTCATCAACACCAAATTCTTCAACAAAACACATCTTAATTGATTCTCCCCGAAGTTTTCTTAGTTTTGAGTTGTACTCGTTATTACCTGTTGAATCAGTGTATGGATATATTTTGATTTGATAATCAGAGCAAAACTCGTTAGCCATGTCTATCTTAGTTTTAAATAACAGCAAATCTTGCTTGTCACTTAAAGACAATTTATACTTATTGATATCGAAAAATACAATTGTAGTATTCACTGCTTCAAAGTTTTTAGTAGCACTCAATTTTGAGTGAGTACCAATTTGGTCTTCCAATTTTTTGCAACAATTAGAGGTGTGTTCTGATTCTGAGCTAGATTCAAATGATGCTAATTTTGTATTTAATCCAGCTACTTTAACATTTAATTGACTGATATCCTCAGCAGTGGATTCTTCAAGAATTTCTACAGTCTGATCATAGGTGAAATTAGATAATTTTGATTTTTTAAACTTGCTTTCAGTGTGTATACAACAAGAAGTTAATAATAGCACTACAGATAAAACAAGAGTTGATTTTGCAATAGTCATTTTATTAGTTTTTAAATAGTGAGGCAATATTAGCCCAAAATTTATTTAACTTGAGTTTACCATCGGAAAAAATTTGTATGATTTATGTCATATCCTACTTTGAAAAGTGAACAGGTCATGATACCTTCCTTTCTGGGAAAGTAATTCATCATGTTTACCCTGCTCAACAATGCTACCGTCTTCGATTACTAAAATCTGGTCTGCTTGTTGAATGGTGCTCAACCGGTGTGCAATCACAAAAGTGGTTCGGTTTTTCATCAGTATTTCAAGACTTTTTTGGATGTAACGCTCGCTTTCATTGTCGAGGTTAGATGTGGCTTCATCCAGTAAAATTATTTTGGGATTGGCTAATAAAGCTCGTGCTATGGCTATTCGTTGACGTTGGCCACCGCTCAATTTCACCCCACGCTCACCAATTACTGTATCCAAACCCTTCTCAAAACGATCTGTAAATTCATGAACATAAGCCGCTTTTACTGAGCTAATTAGTTCAGCGTCTGTGGCTAATGGTCTGGGAAAAAGAATATTCTCTCGAATAGTCCCCTCAAACAAAAAGTCATCTTGCAAAACAACACCTAAATGCTGTCGATAACTGCTCAAGTTGATTTGCGATAAATCAGAACCATCAATAGTAACTTCCCCTTTGACAGGGGATAAAAACGTAGCAGCAAGACCAGCAATAGTTGATTTACCACTACCCGATGACCCCACTAATGCTGTAACTGTACCTGCTTTTGCTTCAAAGGTGATATTGTGTAGAACCTCTTTATTGTTCTCATAATGAAAAGACACCGAATTAAATTTTATGTCTCCTTTTATACTTTTTAGAAACTGTTTTCTTACTGCTGGATCGTCCTCTTCTTCACGATTCATCAATTCTTGAGTTCGATCAAGTCCAGCTAAGGCTTCTGTAAGCTGACTTCCAATATTACTCATTTGAACAATTGGTGCAATCATAAATCCTAGAAATAGTGTAAATGAGACAAAGTCACCATTTGTCATCGTATTTTCCATCATAAAATAGCCCCCTATTCCCATTATTCCTGTAGATGCCAATCCCAATAAAAATGTAGATGAACTCGTCATTAAAGCGGTAGCTGTTAGACTCTTTTTGACATTAAGATAAAGTTTCTCCACTCCTTTTTCGAAAGTCTTATTTTCTTGTTCCTCTGCGTTAAACCCTTTGACTACTCGAACTCCATTAAGTGTTTCTGTAAGTCTTCCGGTCACTTCTGCGTTAATTTTACCCCGATCCCGAAAAATAGGTCTTATATATCCAAATGCCTTCATGGCAATAAAGGCAAAGATTAAAACAGGAAGTAAAACAAATAGTGTCATCGATGCATTTATGTCTATTAGAAAAAATAAAGCAACTAATGATGTTATAGACCCCCCTATTAGTTGAACTAATCCTGTTCCAACAAGATTTCGAACTCCTTCCACATCACTCATTACACGACTTACAAGGGCTCCAGACTTATGATTATCAAAAAACGAAATAGGTAGTGTTAAAAGTTTCTTTTGTACCTGTGCTCTTAATTGTGATATTAAAAATTGGGCCTCAACGCTCAAAAGTCGAGTTAGTGCAAATGAGGTAACTGCCTGTATAAATATAGCACCACATACCAAACCAATTATATTTTTTAAACCGACCATATCTCCAGACGGTACAATATCGTCTAACAGAATCTTGGTTTCATAAGGAAGCACAAGGCCTGTGAGACTTCTTACAACGATCAATACAAGACCTAATCCAATCATCCCTCGTCTAGGCCAAATAAATTCTCTGAATGCCCAGCTAATGGACACATTTTTTTTGCTCATTTTACTAATCTATACTAAAACTACGCCATGATATCAAATGTGACTTATAGGCAGTCGTGATTTTAATTAAAATTCGGCTTCCAAAAATTTAGATGTGTGTCCAATCCCAGATTTAATTACTTGTTCTGGTGTTCCTTCTATCATTAATTCGCCTCCGGCATTCCCCCCTTCAGGTCCAATATCAATAATCCAATCCGCAACTTTAACTACGTCCAAATTGTGCTCAATTAATAAAACTGTATTTCCAAGTTTAACCAAATTTTGAAGTACATTTAGTAAAACATTAATATCTTCAAAATGAAGACCCGTAGTAGGCTCGTCTAGAATATAGAATGTTTGACCTGTACTAATTTTACATAGCTCACTTGCTAATTTTACGCGTTGAGCTTCACCCCCAGAAATAGTAGTGCTACTTTGTCCGAGGGTAATATATCCAAGACCAACATCATTTAAGGCTTTTATCTTTCTATAGATTGATGGAACAGCCTCAAAAAATTGGACAGCTTCCTCAACAGTCATGTCTAGAATATCACTTATGTTTTTATTCTTATATCGAATATCCAGGGTTTCTCTGTTGTATCGTTTGCCTTGACATGTTTCACATTCTACCAAAACATCTGGTAAAAAGTTCATCTCAATTACTTTTTGTCCCCCTCCTTTGCACGTTTCGCATCTTCCGCCTTTCACATTAAAACTAAACCTTCCTGGCTTGTACCCTCTAATTTTTGACTCCCCAATATCGGCAAATAATGTACGAATGTCTGAGAAAAAACCTACATAAGTTGCAGGATTACTCCTTGGTGTTCTTCCAATTGGAGATTGATCTATTGTGATGACCTTATCAATATGTTCGAGTCCTTTTACCTTTTTATATTTCAAGGGTTTCTTTTTGGACTTGTAAACATATTCCGAGAGAATAGGATGCAGCGTTTCGTTAATTAAACTGCTCTTCCCACTTCCACTCACACCCGTCACTGCAATTAGTTTACCTAGCGGAAAATGAACCGTAATATTTTTCAAATTATTACCCTCACAACCGTAAAGAGATATTTTCTTACCATTTCCTTTTCTGCGTTTTGAAGGAATAGGAATTTCTCGCTTCCCTGACAAATAATCTGCTGTAAGTGTTCCATTATTTTGAATTTCTTCCCATTTCCCACTTGAAACAATCTGACCTCCATTCTTTCCTGCAAATGGACCAATATCAACCACATAATCGCTTTGAACTATCATATCTTTATCATGTTCTACCACAATAACAGAGTTACCAATATCTCGTAAGTTTTTTAAGGATTGAATGAGCCTGTGATTATCCCTTTGATGAAGTCCAATGCTTGGCTCATCTAAAATATACAATACTTCTTCAAGCTGAGATCCAATTTGAGTAGCCAATCTAATTCGTTGAGCTTCTCCTCCGCTTAATGTCTTAGCCGAATTATTGAGTGATAAATAGGAAAGTCCAACATCCATTAAAAACTGAACACGTTCTCTTATTTCTTTAAGAATTTCTTGTGCAATTACTAATTGTCTGTCCTCTAGTTTTGAATCTACATTCTCTAACCATTTTGCTAAATCACCAATACTTTTGGTTGATAAATCTGCAATATTCACCTCATTGATACGGTAAGATAAAGCCTCTTTGTTGAGTCTTCCTCCGTTGCAAACTGCACAAGGAACTACAGTCATAAATTCATCTGCCCATCTGCTAAGCGTACCATAGTTTTTTTCGTGATATGCCTCCATCAGAGAGGGAATTAACCCTTTCCAATTGGTTTCAAAAGTTTGATTATATCCAGAACTTCCTCGATATTCAACTTCAAACTTTTCATCTGATCCATTCAAAATGATATCCATAACATCAGTAGGTATGGAAGAAATTGGTTTAGATAAACTAAATTTTAATTTCTTACCCATTGCCTTAAGTTGGGTAAATGTCCAGTTGCTCTTAACCTCACCAAGGGGTGCAAGACCTCCTTTGTTTATGCTCAATTTTGGATTTAAAATCAAATCTTCCCTGAAAATATCAGAAGAAGTTCCTAGGCCATTACATGACAAACACGCACCATAAGGAGAATTAAAGGAAAACAAATTAGGTTGTGGTTCATTGTATGATAGTCCCGTTTCAACATCCATCAAAAACTTACTAAAGTGAGTAATTTCTTGTGTTTCTGAATCAAGCACACTAATAATCCCCTTGCCCATCTTTAATGCAGTTCGTATGGAATCTGTCAACCGGATAGTTTCTTTGTCTTCTGATGTTAATCGATCAATAACCAGCTCAATATCATGCACTTTGTATCGATCTAATTGCATGCCTAACTCAATTTCTTGCAGTTCACCATCTACCCTAACTTTTGTGAAACCTCGTTTTCTATATTGTTCAAAAAGATCTCTGTAATGACCTTTTCTACCTTTAATTAATGGGGCGAGAATAACCATTTTTGTAAATGATAAATTATTAACTCCGTCAATAATTTCTTTTTCTGTGAAACTTTTCATCTGATTCCCACTTAAGTAAGAATATGCTGTACCAGCTCTAGAAAAAAGCAATCTCAAAAAATCATATACCTCTGTAATCGTACCCACTGTACTCCGAGGGTTTTTACTTACCGTCTTTTGTTCAATGGCAATTACAGGACTCAACCCCTCAATTTTGTCAACATCTGGGCGTTTTATTTCACCTATGAATTGTCTTGCATAGGCAGAAAATGTTTCCATGTATCTGCGTTGACCTTCTGCAAAAATGGTATCAAAAGCTAGACTTGATTTACCGCTACCACTTAGACCTGTAAATACGACAAGTTCATGCCTTGGAATTTCCAAATCAACATTACGAAGATTGTGCTCTTTAGCACCTATAATTTTTATGATATCCTGATTTTTGATAGCGTTAGTTTTTGGAAGTTTGCGAATTTACAAATTACCCGAACACTTTAGTACCATTGGAAAATAATAAATCAAACCAATGAATTAAATTGTTTTTATAAAAGTGGAACAAATCATCTCATTAAATTGTGTTTTTTTTGTTACCCAAAATCGTTTTTTTATTTTCTTTTGTAATCAAAATCTAAAATATTGAAGAATAAATACGCTGACTTAATAGAGCAGACCTTTGAGTTTCCAACGGATGAATTCTCAACCACTTCTGATGGGGATCTACTTTTGCGGGGTCTGCCATTAATGGATTTGGTTAAAAAACACGGCACACCATTACAATTCAGCTATTTACCTAAAATCTCTGAGAATATTCAAAAAGCAAAACAATGGTTTTCAGATGCGTTTACCGAACACAGCTACAAGGGCAAGTATCACTATTGTTATTGTACTAAAAGTTCACATTTTAAATATGTACTCACAGAGTGCATTAAAAACGACGTACATATAGAAACTTCCTCAGCATATGATCTTGCACTAATTAAGAACTTAGTTGACAACGATGAAATAAATAAAGATTGTTTCATTATCTGTAACGGATTCAAAACTGAAAAATACATTGATAATATTATTGATTTAATTGAGCTTGGTTTTGAAAACCTTTGTGTTGTAATTGATAATACCAAAGAATTCGAACTCTTAAAAAATAGAACAAATAAGAAAATTAAACTTGGTATCAGAATTGCCTCTGAAGAAGAACCCAAATTTTCTTTTTACACGTCTAGACTTGGTATTGGGTACAAAGACATTGTCCCGTTTTATGAAAATTACATAAAAGATTCCCAAAATTTTGAACTGAAAATGCTCCATTTTTTTATAAATACAGGCATAAGAGACACCTCATATTATTGGAATGAATTACGAAAATGTTTAAATGTCTATGTTCAATTAAAAAGATTATGCCAGCCCCTAGATTCACTGAATATTGGAGGTGGTTTTCCCATTAAGAAAAATCTAAATTTTAACTATGATTATGATTACATGGTGAGTGAAATTGTGAGTCAAATCAAGATTGAATGTTCATCAAAAAATATTGAGGAACCCCATATTTTTACTGAGTTTGGAAGTTATACTGTTGGAGAAAGTGCCGGCACTATTTATAAAATTATTCATCAAAAGAAACAAAACGATCGAGAGAAATGGAATATGATTGATGGATCATTTATGACTACGTTGCCCGATGCATGGGCAATCAATGAACGATTTATATTATTACCCTTGAACAACTGGAACTCCAGTTATGAAAGAGTTTTATTAGGAGGTCTGACTTGTGATAGCGATGATTATTATAATAGTGAACAACACGTAAATGCCATATACCTACCTGAATTTAATAAGGAGAAGCCTCTTTACATCGGATTTTTTAATACGGGTGCATATCAGGAGGGTTTGAGTGGTCAAGGTGGAATTAAGCATTGCTTGATACCTAGTCCTAAAAAAATTCTACTATCCAAAAATGAGGATGGTGAAATTGTTGATGAGGTTTTTCAAGAAGAACAAACGGCTGAGAGTATGATGAAAATATTAGGATACGAATAATGAAACCAATTAGTGAATTTATAGATAAATACTTCCTGCATTTCAATGCGGCCGCATTAGTAGATGCTGCAGAAGAATACAACAACCAATTGGTTTTAGGAAATAAAATGATGGTTACCCTTGCAGGTGCAATGAGTACTGCTGAACTCGGTAAAATTTTAGCTGAAATGATCCGTCAAGACAAAGTTCATTGTATTAGTTGTACGGGAGCTAATTTAGAGGAAGATGTCATGAATCTAGTAGCACATGACCATTACAAGAGAATCCCTAATTATCGGGACTTAACACCCACTGACGAACAACAATTATTAGATCAAAAACTCAATAGAGTAACTGATACATGTATCCCAGAGGAAGAGGCATTCAGAAAAATTCAACACAACATTGAACGTTTTTGGAAGGATGCAGAATCAAATGGAAAAAGATTTCTACCCCATGAATATATGTATCAAATGTTATTGGATGGTTGCTTGAAAGAACATTATCAAATTGACCCTGCAGACTCGTGGCTTCTCGCTGCTGCTGAAAAAAACCTACCTATGGTGGTTCCTGGCTGGGAGGATAGCACGCTCGGAAATATTTTTGCTAGTAATTGTATTGTCGGCGATTTGATACCTAGTACAGTGAAAAGTGGTATTGAATATATGACTTATCTCGCTGATTGGTACATTGATACAAGTAAAAATTCATCGATAGGATTTTTCCAAATTGGTGGAGGTATTGCTGGTGATTTCCCAATTTGTGTTGTTCCTATGCTGGAGCAGGATTTGGAAAAGCCTACTAAATTGTGGAGCTACTTTTGCCAAATTAGTGATAGTACTACTAGTTATGGCTCATACTCTGGTGCTGTACCTAATGAGAAAATTACATGGGGGAAATTAGCTAAAGAAACCCCGAAATTTATTATTGAAAGTGACGCAACCATTGTTGCTCCGCTAATGTTTGCCAAGATTCTTGGGTGGTAATAATCGGATAAACCAATTAATCCTCTCTCATCATAATTTTAATAAGATTCAAGACCTGATCTTTCTTACTGTGATTATTTTCTTTGGAAAAAGAAACTTCTAAATTTCTTAAAATTCTAATTATGATATCTCTGTTCTCACAAATTTTAAAATAATCTTCTTTAACCTCTAATTTGAGTTGTTTTAGAAATTTATGAATATTCTCTTGGTTAAATATAAGTCCATTATTAAACGGGTTGATGTAAAACAAGATGTCATTGTACTGACTTTCCCTTGACAGTGACTCATCGTTAAATCTTAACAATGGGGGCCACTCAAGGTCTTTCACATATCCAAGAATAAAATGCTGAGGTAGATTAACTCCATAAATGGGAATATTCAACCTTTGTGCTACGATGCTGTATATTACGGCCAATGAAATTGGATTTCCTTTTTTTCGTTCTAATACCGAAGATAAAAAGGAATTTTTACTGTGATGATAGTTTTCTGTATCCCCAGTAAATTTGTGAACATCAAAGATAATTCGATTCAATATCTTAACTTTTTCAAATGATGTTAAATCATAATTCAACTCTAACCAAGCATCTAATTTTATCTTATCTAATTGATTTTCAAGATACTGACGATCAAGATTCGGATCTAAAATCTTATTTATGATAAAAACACCATCTAATAAGTCTTGCTCTTCAGAATTCAGCCAAGACTCTAATTCTTCGGCTAACATATTTTGTTTAATTCGCTTAATAAGGTTTACGATTTTTTCTTGTCTTATTGCAGACTCTTCGGAAGGCCATAGCGATTCTAAAAAAGGGATTGAACTTAATCCATAAGAAAAAATTTTTTCTTCTATATGACTAACTACACGATCATCAGAATCGTCTAGTAGATAAACCATATTTTTTAATTCATTGACGTCCATTAAATCTAACGACTTAACACAACATAATTAGCACTATTTTTTTGCCGATTTTTTAACCTTTCGTTTTCCTTTTGCTGGCTGGTTTTCCATTATATGTTTTACCTCATCTAAGGATAGTTTGGATGGATCTTCGAGGTCTTTTGGTAATTTGTAATTTTTCTTACCTGACTTAATATATGGTCCCCATCTTCCGTTTAGAATTTCTGTATCAGGATCTTCCTCGAATTTTTTAATTATACGATTAGCATCCGCTATTTTTTTTGCCTCAATTAGTTCGATAGCTCTAGCCAATTCAATGGTCATAACATCCTCCTCTTTAGGAATAGATACAAACATTTTTTGATGTTGTACATAAGGTCCAAATCTACCAATATTAGCTTTTACATCCACATCCGCATAAACACCAAGAATCCTAGGCATTTTAAATAGGTCTAATGCTTCTTCTAACGTTATATTATTGATATTTTGTCCTTTGGTGAGACTAGCAAATCTTGGCTTTCCCTCGTCATCTTGCTCTCCAATTTGAACCATGGGTCCGAAACGTCCTATTCTTGCAATGATAGGCTTACCTGTCTTGGGATCATTACCCAATGCTCTTTCACCTGTTGCTCTCCCCGCATTTTCAAGTATTTTAGTGACATTTTTACTAAATGGTTGGTAAAAATCATCGATCATTTGGGACCAATTTTTCATTCCCTCAGCAATTTCGTCAAACTCTTTCTCAACGCTTGCTGTGAAACCAAAATCCATAATTTCACTGAAATGTTCGATCAAAAATTCAGTAACTACCCTCCCGATGTCACTTGGATGAAGCTTATTTTTATCAGCACCATAATTCTCGTTGAGTTTTTCACTAATAATTTCATCATTTTTCAATGTAAGAACATCATAAGATCGAGACTTTCCATCAATTTCGTCTTTAACTACGTAGCCGCGTTTCTGGACAGTTGATATTGTTGGAGCATAGGTAGATGGTCTGCCAATACCCAACTCTTCCAATCGTTTCACTAAGCTGGCTTCAGTAAATCTTGCAGGAGGTCTTGTGTATCTTTGTGTAGCTTTTATTTCTGAGAGTTCAAGAACTTGACCTTCAGCTACTTGAGGGAGTAATCCACTGTCTTCTTCGTCATTCTCATCATCCGTACCCTCAAGATATACCTTAAGAAATCCATCAAATTTTATTACCTCACCTTTAGCTTTGAAGGCATCTGCATTCTTATCATTAACTATTTCGATAGTTGTTCGTTCAAGTTGTGCATCACTCATTTGAGAAGCAATAGCTCTTTTCCAAATCAGTTGATAAAGCCTCATTTGTGCTTCATCATCTCCAGCACTGTTTATATCAAAATTGGTAGGCCTTATTGCTTCGTGAGCTTCTTGAGCACTATCATTTTTGGTAGCGTATTTTCTTGGTTTTGAATATTGTTCACCATATTCGGTGTTGATGGTGTTTTGGGCACTTTTTCGGGCGAAATCAGATAGATTTACTGAATCCGTCCTCATGTATGTAATATGTCCATTTTCGTACAACCGCTGAGCAAGCATCATTGTTCTTGATACATTGAAACCCAATTTTCTACTGGCTTCTTGTTGAAGTGTAGAGGTTGTAAATGGTGCTGATGGATAGCGTTTAGCAGGTACTGTCTTGATTGAACCTACCTTGAATGTTGCACCTTTACAGCTAGCTAAAAACTCATTGGCTTCCTGAAGCTTAGCTGGTCGCTTAGCTAAATCTGCACGAATAGGCTTGGCTGATGTCTGAAACAATCCTTGTAATTTGAAACTCGAGCTTGTGACGAAATCTTCAATTTGTTTTTCTCGTTCTACTATTAATCGTACGGCAACACTTTGAACTCTTCCCGCACTCAACGATGGCTTTACTTTTCTCCATAAAACAGGAGAAAGTTGAAAACCTACCAAACGATCAAGAACCCTTCTTGCTTGTTGGGCCTTAACTAAATTATTATCTATATCTCTTGGATTTTCTATGGCGTGCAAAATTGCAGACTTTGTAATTTCATGAAATACAATTCGTTTGGTGTTATTGGGTTTTAACCCCAAAACTTCAGATAGGTGCCATGATATCGCTTCTCCCTCACGATCTTCATCCGAAGCAAGCCATACCATATCGGCATCTTTTGCAAGCTTCTTTAGCTCTGTAACGATTTTCTTTTTATCTGTTGATACAATATAATTGGGCAGATACCCCTTCTCTATATCTATAGCTGAGTCTCCTTTGGCTAAATCACGAATGTGTCCAAAACTTGACTTAACTGTGAAGCCCTCACCTAAAAACTTTTCAATTGTCTTTGCCTTGGCTGGGGACTCTACTATAACTAAATTCTTTGCCATTATTTTCTGATAATAAGTTTACTAGACCATGTATTGTTTTCATTCGTCACAGATAATATGTACAAACCATTTGGTAGATCAGAGGAATCTACTATCATTTGTTCTGAATTTATTTTCTTTTGTATAAGCAATCTACCAGTCACATCCCTAACAACTATTTCTCCTCGAGCAATATTATTATTGGATTTAACTGTAAATCTATTTTGTGCTGGATTAGGGATTATCTTCCATGCCAACTCTTGATTTAGGATAGGTGCGGATAGAGCAAACTCCCCAATATTGATGTCGTCAATAAATACTGAATTTCCTTGCTGACTAATCACGTCAAATCTTAGGAATAAATTACTTGCATCTTTGTATTTTGATAAACTAATTGAAGCCCTTCCCCAGTCTGAACTAGATTGAGGTATCCAATCTGGTGACACCTCTGGTCCTGTAACTAAATTATTACTATTGTATGCTTTCAATGTAGACCAAGATTGACCACAATTATCTGAAGCTAATACAAGTAATATTTCGGAGGCACTTGACACCCTTCTTGAATAGGCATATTTAAAATGTAGATTTAAGGGCACTTCATATTCACTAACATCAACTGGTTTAGATATTGATTGCATGCGAAGCGATTGGGGTGTATTTTCATTTACGAAGGCCATGATAGAGTTATTTCCTGAGAAACCGGTAAAGTTTACACGTTCCCAACCATTCCCAGATAAATCTTGTTCAAGCTGCCATTCGGATGTAGAGTTATTTGATTCAAAATCCTGACCAAATGGGGCCTTAGATTCAGCTACATTAGGCAAAACTGACACAAATAAAATTCGACTAGCTGAAGTTCCTCCAGCACTGTTGGAGACCTCTAACTCTACTTTATAAACTCCTGGAGTATTATATACTATCTCTGGATTTACATCTGATGATATTGCAGGAGTTCCTCCTTCGAATTTCCAAGTTCTTGAGGTAATGTCTCCGTTATAACTAAAGTCTTTGAATTTCATACTCGATCCCGCACAAATTACTTTATTATCTGGGTTATCATACCAAAAATCGGCTTTTGGTATAGAAACAGGATTGATATTTACTCCAGTAGCTACGATGTTGGAAGCGGCAATATTTCTTGCCCTATAACTAGTACTTGCTAAAAAGCCATTTACGCGAGCAAGTTGTCCGTTTGTAAATGCATTCATACAACTCCCATTTGCATAATCCATGTAGTTTTCAACCATGTCAATCTCGTCAGGAAAATCACTATTACAAGTATTGGGATTTTGCCCTGAGGTACAACCATAAGAAGCTTCCAATACAGGCGGAGTGTCATCTACACGATCGCCATCGCCAAAACAACCTCCTTGAAATGGATGGAAAAGTCCTAACCAATGACCAATTTCGTGTGTTAATGTTCGGCCCTTCCCTGACGATGAAGAGCTTGCAGTTCCTATCGTACCTACACGGTCATGAATCATTACAATACCATCTGTTGACGCTTGATTTCCAGGAAATTGAGCGTAACCTAATATCGTTCCTGTACCACTGCTTTTAATTTCTTTAACTACCCATATATTCAGGTATTTATTTCTATCCCAGGCTGGTACCGCTGATTTGGCTTCGTTATCACTATCTTCATAGTCCTCAATCATATTTACCGGATCGTAAGTTCGAGTAATTCCCTCAGTGTATGATCCATCAGGTGCAATTCTTGCTAATTTAAATTCAATATCAAAGTTTGCTGCTCTACTTTTAAAGAAATCCCTTGTATTTGAAGCATCGGCATTTTTTCGTTGAAAATCTTCGTTGATTACACGCATCTGGTCTTCAATCTGTGCTTTGCTAATATTCTCATCACCATAAGCATGAATTACATGAAATACAACGGGTATAACTCGTGAAGCTTTTTTACTCTTTATATCCAGAGACTCATCATACTTAACACCATTTTGAATATACGTTTGCTCTAGGTAATCTACATAAGTTTGACCTTCTGATAATTTATCTTTGACTAGTCGGTAATTATATTCATCAGTACCGCATTGGGCGATTACAAATGTTGAAAGTAGCGTTAAGAGTACGGTGTAAGTTAATTTTTTCATGCTTTAGTTGGAGTACAAATAAAAAGTTATAGTCTCTCTATCACTAATTAAATAAACCATATTTGAGTCATAATTGTTCTGTTATTCTTTTTCACTCACTTCTTCGGAGGCTGCAATTATAGACGAAACTGTTGCATCTCCTGTAACATTAACAACTGTTCTACACATATCTAATATTCTATCCACTGGGAGTATGATGGCAATCCATGCAGGGTTCAAGCCTACACTTTCCAACACAACAATCATGAGCACAAGTCCGGCACTTGGTACAGCAGCAGCACCAATACTTGCTAATGTAGCTGTAAGTACTATAACCATCTGTTGAGCAAATGTTAAATCAATCATATGAAATTGAGCCATGGCAACAACAGCAATTGCTTGATATAAACTTGTACCATCCATATTAACGGTTGCACCAATTGGTAAAACAAAACTTGAAATAGGTTTTGGAACATTTAAATTATCATGAACACAATCCATGGTCACAGGCAAAGTAGCCATACTACTCGATGTTGAAAAAGCTGTAAGTTGAGCCTTACTAATTCCTTTCAAAAATTGTGCAATAGAAAGTCGCTTCACAAAAAGATGAATCAATAGAGGATAAAAAATAAATGCTACCAAGAACAATGCTAAAACAACCACCCAAGAATAATGTCCCAAAAACAATAATTGCTCTTTCAGTTTATCCATATTTTCACCTGCTGCCTCAACAAGGCTACCAGCCATTAAAGTAAAAACAAAGAAGGGCATTGTTTTAATTATGATATTAACCATAGCCACAAAAAGCTCATTCAATCCTTCCATAAGTTCACGAACTGGTTTTGCATGTTCGTCTTTCAAATTCACAAGAACAACCCCAAAAAAGATGGCAAAAAAGATGATTTGTAACATTTCCATTTCAGCCAATGCAACAATTACATTTTTGGGTACAATATCCACTAGTGGAGCTAATGGACCTTTACTTTTATTACTATTTGCTTTATCAATCTTATCCTGCACAGCTGGGCTAATAGCAGAAGAACTTACTCTTTTTTGAACTGCTTTGATTAGTTTTTCATTTTTTGGATTTTCTAATTCATTGATTTCATCCAAAGCTAAAACGTGCGGATTGTTAGCTAGCCATAGTTCATATTCTATTCTTTTTTCAAGCCTCGATTCGTCAGAAGTAAACTCACCGGGTTTAATGAGATTTACCAACAAAAGTCCAATGAGAATTGCACTCATTGTAGTCCCCACATAAATCAAAAGGGTTTTAACTCCCACCCTACCCAATTGCTTGATGTTTTTTAAACTACTAATACCCGTAATTATGCTGAACAAAACCAAAGGAACAGCAATTAGTTTCAATAGGTTTATAAAAATGTCACCAAAAGGCGAAATATATGCTTTAGTAAAACCTTGCCATCCCATGCTTACTGCTAGCACTGCATATAATACCCCAAGGACTAAAGCAATAATTACCTGCCAATGCAAAGCAATTTTTTTCATGGCTTCAATGTTAGGTATTTTTTTTTACTCAAACACTTGTTTGAGCATTGAATAACATGTTTACCAAAAATCTTAGAATTAGTAATCCACTAATGATCAATAAATTTAATAACCTCTTGAACAACAGAGTCATCTCTTAACTTATGCCCAAAACCTTCTGTTCCAAGAAACCTCGATTTTGGCCATATTTTAGCCATTTCTTTGGCGTATTCAAATGGGGACTCTTTATCATTTATATCATGAACGATTAATCCAAAAGATTTTTGGTTTTTAGCAAATAGTTTTGAATCAAAATCGTTGATTTTTAAGCCTGAATAATTTGTAAAATAAGTAACTAAATTTCTTCTTGCCTTTGAAGATAAATTCAGAACTCTAATAAACTCATCGATAAAAGAATCTGCATAACTTGGAGTCCCTAATGCAATTACTTTTGGAGGTGAAAGCAACGGATAATTGCTTAGTAAATACATTGTACTAAATGCCCCTAGACTATGAGAAAGTATTGAATCTACTTTATTTTGTTCGAGAAATTGCTGGATTAATCTTGCGTACATTGGTACATTGAATAAAACACCATCAGACCTTCCATGAGCCGGAGCGTCAAGGCAAATCATTGTATACTTTTTTTTATCCAATACCTCAACATATTTTTTCCATTTGAAGCTATTGCTTTGCCATCCATGTAAACATAAAATTACTTTTTCACCACTACCCCATTTGTATTGAGCAATTCTTTTTCCTTCAAAATCAAGAAATGAAAAATGACTTGTCTTTAAAAAATCAGATTGATATTTCTTAAACTTCAAAGGGAAAGGATAACAGAACAAAAGAAAGGCATGTTTGCCACCCAATCGAGGAGAAATGGAATTCACCAACCTTAAATAGTTACTTAATAGATAAACTATTACCTTTTGCATTTTAGATAATCAAATCGCCAATGACTAGAGCTGCCATGGTTTCAACAATAGGAACTGCTCTAGGGACAACGCACGGATCATGTCTTCCACTGGCTTCTAGAGTCACTTCATCTTCAGTTGTATTGAGCGTACTTTGCTCTACACCAATGGTTGAAGTTGGCTTGAAAGCTACCCGAAATACAACATCCATACCGTTACTGATTCCGCCCTGCACTCCACCCGAAAAATTACTTTGGGTTCTAATTTTGTCTCCTTCTTTGATGAAAGAATCATTCACTTCAGACCCCAACTTAGATGCCATGTCAAAACCTCCACCAATTTCAAACCCCTTTGTAGCATTGATGCTCATCATTGCATGTGCTAGAAGTGCGTTCAATTTTCCAAAAACAGGATTTCCTATTCCTGGCTTTATCCCAGAAATCACACATGTGATTACACCACCTAGACTGTCTTTTGCACGCTTCGCTTGATGAATTGCCTGAACCATCTGTTCTGATGTTTCTTTATGAGGACATCGAACTATTGAGGTATCTATTTGAGTACGACTAAATTTTTCATCATCACTTTTCATCAAAACATCCCCTATCTGAGAAACGTAACTAGAAATTTCTATACCATATTTTTTCTGGAGATAATCTTGAATTAATGCCCCGGCTGCAACCCATCCTGCTGTTATTCGAGCACTGCTTCTACCACCTCCACGATAATCTCTTATGCCATACTTTGCTTGATAGGTAAAATCTGCATGACTGGGCCTGTAAATATCTTTGAGATCATCATAATCTTTTGATTTTGCATCCATATTCAATAATTGAAAATGAATGGGTGCACCAGTAGTTTTACCCTCAAAAATACCACTTTGAATATCAACTAAATCTGATTCTTTTCTAGATGTAGTTAAGACAGACTGACCTGGCTTTCTTCTGTCTAACTGACTTTGAATAAAAGATATATCTATATCAAAACCTGCAGGAAATCCGTCTAATATTCCACCCACTGCTTTTCCATGGGATTCGCCATACGAAGTAAGTATGATATTTTTTCCGAAAGAATTCACTGCTTCAAAGGTACTCAATTTCAAATCCTATATTTTCAAGATCTTTCCAGAAATTTGGATATGATTTTTTAACAACACTTTCCTCCTCTATTCGAATAGGTTTTATTAACGATAGAGGAGCTACACACATGGCCATTCGATGATCGTGATATGTGTTAAAAAGTGTGTCGTTTTTTAACTCGTAATTTGATGCATCCATCAACCACAAATTATCTTGACTTTTCAAATCAACTCCTATTTTAGTTAAATGTTCTGTTGTAGCTTGCTCCCTGTTGCACTCTTTATATTTTAAACTATGTAAGCCTTTAAATTTAATTTGCTCGCAGCCAATAGCAGGAAGTAGCATTGCAAAAGTCATAGCAATATCCGGAAACTGACTATAATTTAATTCATCAGGGAATACATACTTTTCGTTAGATGGGTGCTTAACGATTCGCATTCCCTCGTTTTGCTCCTCCATAACTAGGCTTGGGTGACCAATCTCAAAAAGTTTCTTTCGTTCTTTTTGCATATTATTTAATCGGATACCAGGGAAGAATATATCAGACCTTTCAGATAAATGAATCATACTTATCCAATAATAAAATGAACTCCAATCTGGCTCAATTTGAAAATATTCGCCATCAAATTTCTGTTTTTTCGAAACTTGTATGTGTGCACCTCTAACCCAAACTGAAAATCCCATTCTTCTCAAACAAGCTATGGTAAGAAGTATATAAGAGTATGAGGACATTTTTGTATTCACTTTAAAATTAAATTCTCCTTCGATCATAGGAGCAATCATTAAAAGTGCAGAAGCAAATTGGCTACTTTTAATTTGTGAAATATCTATCAAACTTGCATTTGCAATAAGTTTTTTGCCAATAACTTTGATGGGTCCACAGCCTTCTTTTTCTAAATACGTAATATCTGCACCCAAATCTAGAAGCACACTTATTAAGTCTGCAATGGGTCTTTCTTGAAGTCTTTTCGTACCTCTAATTATCCATTCACCTGGAGTTACTGCATAATAGGCCGTCAAAAAACGGTATACAGTTCCGGCATCTTGTACATCAAATTGATTATCATTTGAGTTTAGGAGTTTATCCAATACCATGGAATCGTTGGCAAGCGATACATTATCGAGTATTAATTCGGGCTCATAAAGTTTTTTTAGAATCAACATACGATTTGTGATGCTCTTCGAACTAGGCAATCGAACCTCACCAATCAATTGTTTATTTTTATTCGATAATCGAATCATTTTAAACTTTTCAAATATTCAAATCCCGCCTTGATTAATTCTTCACCAATTTCATAATCATGATTTGCTTCACCAATTTCAAGTAGAAGCGTGCAATTGATCGAATCATTAAAATTCTTTTTATCCCTAGTTAGATACGGAATCAAATCGTCCACTTCTGGAATTTCATCATAAACTGATTTTACTAATCCGCCCAATACCGTTGACACTTCACTCAATTGATCGGCAGAAAAACCCACCACTTTATGACTAATGTAACATTCAACTACCATTCCTAAAGCCACAGAAATTCCGTGAGACAATGCCTCATTCTCTTCACTAATTTTAAGGCTATTGGCTTCTATGGCATGACCAATCGTATGCCCAAAATTCAATCTTCTTCTTACCCCTAAATCTAGAAAATCATCTTTAACGATTTGTGTTTTTATAGCAATAGAATCGTTAATTAAGTTTGGAGTAATTGCGTGGTTATCTTTCAAAAATAATAATTTCACTTGGTCATAATGTGATTTACTTGCTATTAAACCATGTTTTAGCATCTCAACAAAACCATTGACCATTTCTGGGTAGGGTAAAGTGGTTAAAAATTCAGGACAAATAAAAATATGTTTTGGCTCACTAAATGTACCAATATAATTCTTCAACCCTAAAAAATCGACCCCATTCTTACCACCAATACTTGCATCTACCATTGCTAATAGTGAAGTAGGTGCCAATACCACAGACATACCTCGTTGATAACATTTACCTGCAAATGCACCCATATCACACAAAACACCTCCACCTAAACAAAGTAATGTAGTATTTCTTTTGGCATTAAGTTCTATCAGTTTTTTCCAAATGAACTCACAACTATTTAAATTTTTATAATTTTCGCCGTATGGAACTATAATATGAGGAACGTTAGTCTCTAAAAGAGGATAACAAAACGCATAGGTATGCTTGTCTGCCAAGACAATAATATTTTGTTCATGATCGGTAATAAATTTTTTTAGATGCTTAAGCCCGTTTTCCACAACTTCAAATTTATAACAAGCAAACGAGAATAAAGGTTTAACTCGCGTTTCTTTTACTACTGACATAAGTCAAATTAGAATCCCTAAAATTCTTAAAAGATTCAAAATATAAACGTTAGACAATTACCCAATTTTGTGAAAAGCGTTGTTTCTTTGAACCACTAAGAATGAGAAAATCAATAATTATAATAGCTGTTGTTTTAATTACCATTTTTTGTTTATGGACAATCTTTAATAAAGATGAGCAAACTAATTTTAGAGATATAAACCGCTTTGCTGTTGAAAATCCTGAGGAAATTAGTCGCATAAAAATGAAAGATCGTCAAGGGAACGAGGTGATTTTATCTAAAAATGAAGGGATATGGTTTGTAAATAAAAAACTAAAAGCGTTCAAGCCCAAAATTGAGTCGCTATTGAATGAAACCATTAAAAATATCCGAATTAAAGGACCCGTTGCTAAAACTGCTCAGCAAAATGTTATTCGTAAAATGGTCGGAAGATCTATTCATGTTCAAATTTTTAAGGAAGATAAATGTATTCGAGATTATTATGTCGGATCATCCAACCCAGATCGTTCATCAACCTATATACATATAAATGGTTCAAACACTCCTTATGAAGCTCATATCTTTGGTTTTGCTAGTTTGTTAGAACCCAAATTTAGCACCCAAGAAAAGGATTGGTTTGATCAAACTGTTTTTGATTTTTCTTCTGAAGAAATTAAGTCAATCGAGGTTATTCATCATCAGAATTCAAGTGAATCTTTTCAAATCTATCAATTAGACTCTTCTTATAGCATTAAACCAAAAATAAGCTCGTTTTCTCAATCAGCTGCTCGAAGTTATTTTTCGCTTTTTTCATTCAAAAATTTTGAGGGTTATGCAAATTACCTAGATCAAAAACAGAAAGATTCAATAAAAAATGCTACACCATTTATAAGTATTAAAGTTACACCTTATGTTGGGAAATCAATTCAATTAAAATTGCACCGCAAAGGCTCTTTTCAAATGGGTAATTCATTATACGACAAACGAGGACAGCTAATTTTGGAGGATACCGAACGCTATTTTGCTACATTCACAAACTTTCCCTATTTGGTGACCGTTCAAGAATATACTATGGGTAATTTATTGGTAAAACGAAGCTATTTCAGGCCCTAGTTGTTAAAACCATAAGTTTTAGAAGCATCTCTCCATTTATTAACGACAGTTTGCATATCATGAGGGAGATCAGTTTCAAATTGCATCCATTCATTGGTACTCGGATGCTGGAATCCTAGAGATTTTGCATGCAAACCCTGTCGAGCTAAGATACTGAAGCAATTATCTACAAATTGTTTGTACTTACTAAAAACTACTCCTTTAAGAATACGATTGCCTCCATAATGATCATCGTTAAATAGAGGATGTCCTAAATGCTTCATATGAACTCTAATTTGATGTGTACGACCAGTTTCTAGTTTGCATTCTACCAAACTTGTATATATAAAATCCTCTAAGATTTTATAATGGGTAATCGCATGTTTACCACGATCCTCATCGTCTGACAACACCACAAATTTTTTTCTATCATACTTATCACGACCAATAATAGTTGACAATGTGCCCTGGTTTTCTTGTGGACTGCCCCACACCAAAGCTTGATATGTTCGCTCAATAGTATGGTCTTTAAATTGTTGAGATAGATGTGCCATTGACTGATCATTTTTAGCAATAACTAATAGACCACTTGTATTTTTATCTATTCGATGAACCAACCAAGGTCTTTTACCACGATGAGTTGCTTTTTTATCCAATAAGAAAGCTAATGCATTAAGAAGTGTACCAGAATGATTTCCAAATCCTGGGTGAACTACCATCCCCGCTTCTTTATTAATAATCATCAAATCATCATCTTCATAAACAACATCAAGTGGAATATTCTGCGGAATCACCTCTAATTCAGTAGGTTCCTTATCCACTAAGACTTCAATATAGTTTTTGGGTTTAACCTTGTAATTGGATTTTACAGCTTTTCCATCTACGATGACATGCTTTTGATCTATTGCTTCCTGTAGTTTATTTCGACTAGCTCGTTCAATTTTGCTCACCAAATATTTATCGATGCGGAGTGGCTCTTGACCATCATCCACAGTGAATGTATACTTGATAAAAAGTTCATCTCCAACTATTTTAATGGCGTTATTTGATGGATTTGACATTTTATTAAAATCTATGCTTCACAGAAAGGTGTTAACCGTTAATCTGTTTATTTTTGCACCCACAAAAGTATTAAGAATAACATATGATCACACATGAAACTTCATTAGAGAATTTTACAGAGCAATTCGATTTTGTAATAAATAATTACACAAGCCATGAAATGAATGTCAACCAATTTGACAATATCATTATGGGAGGTCTCGGTGGAAGTGGTATTGGAGCAGTTTTGGCAAAAAACTGGTTTTTTGACAAATGCCCTGTCCCTATTGAAACTGTTGCTGACTATCATCTCCCAAAATTTGCGAGCTCCAAAACACTTGTTATTCTTAATTCTTATTCAGGTAATACCGAAGAAACCTTACAACTATTTGAGGAAGCAAATCAACTAGGATGTACTATAATTGTTTTAACTGGTGGCGGAAAACTGAAAGAATTAGCCACTCAAAATAACCTAAAAACCTACGATCTTAAGGGTGGATACCAACCTCGAATGACTGTTGGTCAAGGTCTAGGATTCATTAGTATGATTTTTGGAGAACTTTTAGGGGAAGACCACAGACCTATCATTCAAGGAATTAGAGATTATTTTGAGGAGAATAGAGACCGACAAAAACAAAGCGGTGAACAAATATTTAATTTCTTCAAAAACACTATTCGTAAGAAATTTGTAATTGTAGCAGATAGAGAATATGCACCAGTAGCTGTTAGATTCACACAACAACTTCAAGAAAATTCAAAACTTGAAGGATTTGTGAATGTACTTCCAGAAGCTAATCACAATGCGATAGAGAGTTATACCGACAGATTAGACACTAATTTTATTATGCTCTACTCAAATCAAAATCCACGGGTAGCTGCCCGCTTTGATTTTCTAATTTCACATTTAGAGTTGGATAACAATATCGTTTTACCGATGCAAATTCCTGAATACTCACTTCAAGCCATTTTTGATGTTATATATCGACTAGACTGGGTAAGTGTTCTACTTGCTAATGAGTTAGGTTCTGATCTAATGAATGTACCGATTATTATGAATCTAAAAGGATTTTTAAGTGATTTGGAAGTCAAAAAAGATTAGCATCTTAACTAGAAAATAAATTATCTGAAGCCTCAATTCTTTTTGAGGCTTTTTTTTGACATACAAAAAAATAGTTTTTGTAAAATAAAATAAATAATAAGCCCCCAAAACAGTGTTTTGAGGGCTTTTGTTTAACTATATTAAAATAATGTCTTCGAAATGATCAACATTTAATATTTTAATTACTACAAATTTAAAATAAGTACACAACTTAACACGATACACTATGTATGATAATTGTCATAAACACTTATGATATTAATCATAAAAAAGCCTCCTTACTCAAAAAGTAAAGAGGCTCATAGAAGTAATTAATTAGTTTTAGTTATTTCTTGAATCGATTCATGAAGTCTACAACAATTGGTGTAGCTACACAAACAGATGAATAAGTACCTACTGCAACACCAACGAGAAGTGCAAAAGTGAATCCTTTAAGCCCTTCGCCACCGAAGACAAATAATATTAAAATAACCAGCAAAGTAGTTAATGAGGTAATCAATGTTCTACTCAACGTAGAGTTAATTGCTTTATTAATAACCTGAGACTGGTCAGACTCTCTTCGATTTTGTCCAATAAATTCTCTCACACGGTCAAATACAACCACAGTATCATTGATAGAATAACCTACTACTGTAAGAATAGCAGCTATAAAGGCTTGATCAATTGAAAGCTCGAATGGTAATATTCCCCATAAAATTGAATACAAAGAAAAAACTACCAAAACATCATGAAAAATTGCTGTCGTGGCACCTAAACTAAATCCAACATTTCTAAACCTTACTAAAATGTAAAGGAACATACCAATTATTGCAAGAGCGATAGCCCAGGTTGATCGAACAGAAATATCTTTTGCTATTGTTGGTCCGACTTTACTGCTTGATAAGATATCTTCCCCTGAAACATTGAATGCTTCTAATGCCGATACTAATGCAGATTCTACTTTTGCTCCAGCGTCAGCATCTTTATTGTCAATCATATATGAAGTAGTGACTTTAAATTGATTTGAAGATCCATAAGTTTTTACCTCAGTATTAGCATCTGTAAATTTAGTTGATAATGCTTCCTTGATTTGAGCAGTAGATGCGTCTTCAACATTTACTACATAGCTCCAACCACCTTTAAAATCAACACCTGTTGACACCCCTTTGGTAACTAGGGATGCAATACCACCAATAATAATGACAGAAGAAATAATGTAAAAAGTTTTTCTTTTTCCAATAAAATCCCAATTGATTTTATTTAATTTTTCACCAATTGATTTTGAAAATGATGAGTAGAAAGAAGTTTCTTTTCCTTTTTTAAGATCGTTATCTATAAGTAAACGAGTCAAAAATATAGATGTAAATAACGAAGATAAAATACCAATTACTAGAATAACAGCAAATCCCATTACAGGACCTTTACCTAATACCCAAAGAATAACCCCTGCTATAATTGTGGTAATGTTTGCATCAATAATTGAGGAATAAGCCCCAGAATAACCATCCTTAATGGCCATTTTGAGTGATTTCCCTCCTTGTAACTCTTCTCGAACACGCTCAAAGATAAGTACGTTAGCATCTACTGCCATACCAATGGTAAGTACAAGTCCTGCCATACCAGGGAGTGTTAAAGCAGCATGTAATCCTGCTAGAACACCTATGATAAAAACCAAGTTAACCAACAAAGCAATATCTGCATACAAACCTGCTTTGCCATAGTAAATTATCATGAAGAGGATTACAAGTAAAAAACCAACTGCAAGTGAAATAATACCTGCATTAATTGCTCTAGCTCCTAATGTAGGCCCTACCGTTGTTTCTCCTGTGATTTTAGCTGGAGCTGGGAGCTTACCTGCCTTTAAAATATTTGCTAAGTCAGTAGCCTCATCCAATTCATAATTTCCAGTAATTACCGAACTTCCATTAGGAATCTCACCCTGCACTGTAGGTGCACTGTAAACTTGGTCATCCAAGACAACTGCTATGCACTCTTTGGGACTACTTGATGATGCTTCTTTTGTAATTCTTCTCCATACAGATGTTCCTTCTTGATTCATTTGCATACTTACTGCTAGATTCAAATCATCTTGTCGAGTTGGACGTGCATCTGTAATTACATCACCCGCTAATGCAGGTTGACCTGCTCTTCCGCTCTTCAATGCATACAAAGCAATAAAATCTTTACCCTCTATTTTGATCGGCTTAAATCCAAATTTGAAATGTAAGTTTGATGGTAAAGCTGCAAGGACATCTTTTCTTGTAAAATAACCCTTAAAATCTTCAACATCATTTACATCGATGTACCCAATTTCTGCAGATTGAGCCCAATTCTTTCCCTCATTGGCAACATTTGGAACTAGTTTACTAAGAATAGGATTTTCCCGCTGAATTTCTTCTCTAGATTTCTGAACAGAATCACTTCCTGCCGAATCTGATGACGCTAATAGGTCATCTCCGAATAAATCACCGTCTTTGCTTGTTGAGGTATCTTTAGTTGTTTGATTATCTTGTTTTTCTGCATCTTCCAATTCTTCATTATCGATATTGTTTAGCTGATTAACACCATATACTATCTTGTTTACTACCTCTAAGTATTCAAAACCCTTGTAATTAGGAAATACTTTCCAAAACTCAAGTTTTGCAGAACTCTGAAGTAAATCCCTAACACGTTGCGGATCATCAACCCCAGGAAGCTCTACTAAAATTCTACCATTATCTAATCGTTGAACATTGGGCTGTGCTACTCCAAATTTATCAATACGTGTACTAATAATTTCAAATGCTCTACTTATGGCACTTTCACTTTCTCGTTTTAGATAATCAAATACTTCTTCGTTGGTTGAATTATATTCGTTAGGCAGCTCTGCTTTAAGTCCTTTACCATAAAAAATACTTACAATTTTTCCATCTGGATTTTCGGCTTCATAATTTTTAGCAAGTAAATCAACAAAGTTTTGCTGACCAAGATATTCCTTCTTTGACTTTTCGAATGCTGCTAAAAAAGCTTGGTCGGTGGTGTTGTTAGCCATGGCCTCAATTACGGCAGGTGTCTCTACCTCAAGTGTTACATTCATTCCACCTTGCAGATCAAGACCAAGGTTGAGCTCATTTTCTTTGCACTCTTGGTAAGTGAATCCTAATCCGGGATAAACTTCCTCTTGAGACATTGAGTCTAAGTATCGGCTCTCAAAACTATCTTTTTGGACAGTTGAATTTGGATACATTGATTCTGCTTGTGATGAAGCAGTTTTTTCTACACTGTTCGTAACGAAAGTAAACGAAAGCTGATAAGCACTCGCTAAAATAAGCAGTACAGTAATAAATTGGATAAATCCTTTATTGTTCATATCTATCTAGTTTCTGTTAGATTTTTTCAAAAATTTCAAAGACGGCAAATTTAGTCGTATTCATGAAACTTAACAATTAAAGTTTATGTCTAATTCAGAGCTTTTAGATTGAGTATTACACCTCATTAATTTTGTGCAATTACATCCCTAAATTTTGCAGTAACATGCGTAAGACAGTCATCAAAATTATCCGTATTGTGAATTACATAATCTGAATCTTTTTTGTGCGGCTTTAAAAACTGGTCATAGGCCGGCTTTACATGATTATCCCATTGATACATCACTTCATCAAGAGTCATGCCTCGCTCAGTAGTATCTCGTTTTAACCGCCTATCAAGAGTTACATCCTCATCTGCATCAATATATAAACGATAGTCGTACATGGCATTTAAACCTTTATCTGCAAATACAAAAAGCCCCTCTAATAAAATAATCGGTGCTGGCTGATAGGTTATTTGTTTTGGAAATATCTCTGGATTATTGAATGTGTATTCAACTATATCGACGGGTTTACCTTTTAGTAATTTTCTAATATCTTTTTTGATACGTGTGAAGTCTATACCTGATGGATGATCAAAATTTACAATACCGTTTTCATCCCTTAATTGTTCTGACAACCCTTTATAATAATGATCTTGCGAAATAACACACACTTGATTATCCTCGAATTTTTTACTTATCTCTTGGATAAAAGTAGTTTTACCTGAAGCACTTCCTCCAGCTAAACCTACTAAAAATGATTTGTTGTTTTTCACTTTACGAAAGTAAATAATGTGTCCTAATATCGTTAATCAATTTACCTTGTTTTTTATTCCAGCTTAAGAGATTGTTTTGATAAGATTAAATAATTAAAAATAATGGATAAAACTATGGAAACTATTTGTGTTTTCATAGTTTCCTTGTTTTATTTGCACTTCATTTTGAATGAATCTAGCAAAATATTGGAAGAAGCTAAACAACTATTTATGCGAATTGGCATAAAAAGTGTCAGCATGGACGATATAGCTCAGGTACTTCGAATAAGTAAAAAAACAATTTACAAGTGTTTTAAAGACAAACAAGATTTGGTGAATCGGGTTATTGAAGAAAAAATAAACTTTGAAAAATCAAAACTTGACAAATGTGCATGCAGTAGCAAAAATGCTATTCAGCATATGATTGACTTTAGTCGTCATATTAGTCAGTCTAGAAAAAATCTTAACCCTACAATGATTTATGATATGCAAAAGTTTTATCCTGATCAATGGGCAAAAATGGAAGAATTTAGATCGGACTATTTTAGAGAAACGATAAAAAACAATTTAAAAAACGGCATCAAAACAGGGCTATTTCGCTCTGATATTAATGCAGACCTCACAGCACTTATGTACATTACACTAATTAGTGGGATGGTCAAACAATTCACATCTGCAGAAAACAACTATCAGTTTCAAACAATTCACTTCCAGATGGTTAGCTATCACTTGCATGGAATATGCACAGAAGAAGGAAGATCATATTTAAAACAACACATCAACGAAATAACAGACCAGTCATGAAATATCTATTGTCCTTGATTTTTTTAACAACTAACTTAATTGGATTTTGTCAGACATCCCAAGTATTGTCATTGTCTCTTGATAATGCCCTGTCGTTAGCTATGCAAAAAAATACGCAACTATTAAATGCTAACTTAGACATCAAACACGCAAAAACTCAAGTAAGTGAGGTATTGTCGAGTGGTTTACCTCAAATTAATGGTAATGCTGACTTCAATCACACCTTTGAGGTACCAACACAAATTATTCCTGGAGATTTTGTTGGTCAACCAGGCACAACCTTACCCGTTCAATTTGGCGTTCCATTTAATGCTAATGCGAGTATAGGGGTTAGCCAATTAATATTTGATGGTACTTTTTTTCTAGGTGTAAAAGCGTCGTCTGAATTTGTTAAAATTAGTGAATTAAGTGCTTCTGCCACTGAAATTGACGTAAAAGAGGCTGTATATAAAGCTTATTATATGGCAATAATTGCAGACCAAAACTTGCAACAATTAAAAGCAAGCCTTAAAAATATGAAACAGCTCCAATCGGAAACTGAGGAATTATATAATGCTGGATTTGCAGAAAAATTAGATGTTAATCGAGTCGTTCTTGCTGTATCTAATTTGAATGTAACTCTATCTCGAGCAGCTAATCAAACTTCACTTACCCGGCAACTTTTATTGAATACTGTCGGAATAGATATTAACCAAGAGGTAAAATTGACTTCCCCGCTACCTACTGCAACTGAAGATAATGTTACATTGTCAAATTTCGATCCTAATAGCCGAATAGAAATTAAAATGCTAGATCAACAACAATTATTAAATGAGCTTGATCTAAAACGCTATAAAGTTGGGTATATGCCCAGTTTGTATGGAAACTTTTCCTACGGCTCAAGCACGTTTGCTGTTAAAGATCAGTTTGCCAATTTAGGAAATGACTGGTATGGAAATGGAAGATATGGCATTGGCCTTCAGTTGCCCCTTTTTGATGGCTTTTACAAAAAATCAAAAATCAATCAGGCTAAGATAAAGATTAAACAAACAGAGAATAATAAAAACCAGGCTATTCGAGGTATAAATTTCGAATTAAATCAAGCCATTAATTCCTACGAAGAAGCAAAAAAGACACTTCAACTCCAGAAACAAAACAAAGAATTAGCTAAAGCAATTTACCAAACAACTTCAACCAAATTCAAAGAGGGTGTTGGAAGTAGTTTTGAGGCAGTTTCTGCAGATAATGAATTTACTCAGGCTAAAATAAATTACCTAAATGCATTATACGAACTCAATATTGCTCACATCAATCTTCAAAAAGCATACGGCATATTATAATATTACTACTAAATAAAAATATAAACTACCCCCAAAAAATCATATCTACATGAAAAACATATCATTAATACTCATCATTCTTTTAGCTTCTGCATGTGGTAAAAAAGATTTGACTGAAATTCAGCAAAAACAAGAACAATTAGTTCAAAAAGAAAAAGATTTAGTCTCACTCAAAAAAGAAATTTTAGATCTAAAAAGAGAAATTCAATCGTTAGACACAAATGCTCGAGATAATGCGATAGCCGTAATGGCCTTAGAAGTAAAAAAGGGTGTGTTTAAAAATCCATTTAAAGTTCAAGGTATCGTAAAATCAGACCGAAATGTACTTGTTTCTCCAGAAGTACCCGCAAAAATCATAAGACTTCACGTAAAAGAGGGTCAAAATGTATCGAAAGGTCAAATAATTGCAACACTAGACGGTAGTACAGCCAATGCACAAATAAATGAATTGGAAGGAAGTATGGAACTAGCAAAACTCAATTTTGAAAAACAACAACGGCTTTGGAATAAAAACATCGGTAGTGAAATGCAATATTTACAAGCAAAGAATCAATATGAGCAATTGCAAAATGCCATCCAAACTGCAAAAACACAACTCGGGAAATACTCGCTTCGATCGCCTATTAGCGGAACTGTTGATGAAATCATGGCTAATGAGGGAGAATTTGTCGGGAGTATGACAGGAGGACCTGTTGCACGTATTGTAAACTTAAGTGACATTAAAATAGTTGCATCTGCCTCAGAAACATATTTGAGAAAATTAAAAGTAGGACAAGAGGTTAGCATTTCTTTTCCATCTATTGAGCTAATTACAACAGAAAAAATATCTGCTGTGAGTAACGTAATAAATGCCAATAATAGAACATTTTCATTCTATGTAAAACCAACCAAGCACATCAAAATGATGAAACCTAACCTTTTAGCAATGATAACAGCTCATGACTACGAAGCAAATGACGCAATCAGTGTTCCTACAAAGTTGATTCGTATAGCTAATGGTGAACATTTCATATATACTATTAAAACTAATGGTAAAAAGAAGATTGTTCAAAAAAGTATCATTGAAATTGACAAACAATTTCCTAGTGAAACAATTGTTAAATCAGGTCTTTCACCGGGTGATCTGGTCATTACTGAAGGTGTAAACTCAGTGATTGTAGGTGATGAAGTAAAAATTATTACCAAATAATTTAAATCGAAATTATGTCAAAAAAAATCAACGAGATTATTAAAGAATTTGGGCTTTCGTCATGGGCCGTAAATAACAAAATTTCAGTCTATGTAATAATAGCTATCATAACTTTTATTGGAATAAATAGCTATGATTCTATGCCAAAAGAGAGTTTTCCTGAAGTTAAACAACCCATTGTATACATCAATACCGCCTACCCCGGTAACTCACCAGTTGATATGGAAAATCTGGTATCTAGACCCATTGAAAAAGAGATAAATACAATTTCAGGACTTAAGAAACTAACGAGTACTAACATTCAAGATTTTTCAATTATTGTAGCTGAGTTTGAACTGAGTGTTGAAGGAGAAAAAGCTGTATTGGAGGTTAAGGACGCTATTGACCGTGCCAAAATTGATTTACCCAATGACTTACCTGCAGACCCTAGTGTCATGGAAATGGACTTCTCTGAATTTCCTGTAATGAACGTGAATGTATCAGGTGAATACCCACAAAATAAACTTAAAGAATATGCTGAATATCTTCAAGATGAAATCGAAAACTTATCAGCTGTTTCATCAGTAGATATTACAGGACTTTCTGAGGAAGAAGTTGAAGTTTCTATTGATAGAGTAAAAATGGAGGCTTTACAAATCTCTTTGTTCGATGTTGAGAATGCCATTAAAAATGAAAATGTGACCATGTCTGGCGGAGATATCAAGAGTATAGAAGGATCCGATATTACAAGAAGAAATATTAGAATTGATGGGGAGTTTAAAGACTGGCGTGATATTGAAAACATCATTATTAAAAATGAATTTCAGAACATCGTTTATCTAAGAGATATTGGTACAGTTTCTTTTGGACAAAAGGAAGCAACAAGTTTTGCCCGTTTGAACAGTAATCCTGTTGTAACACTTGACATCAAGAAAAAAAGTGGTGGAAACTTAATTGAAGCAGCTGCTAGTATTCAAACTATTGTTAAGAAAGCAAAAGCTGGAATATTCCCTAAAGACTTGGATGTTGTTATCACTAATGATCAAAGTAAAATGACTAAGAATATGATTACTAATTTAGAGAACAGCATAATTATGGGTGTTCTATTAGTAGTCGGTGTTCTTGTATTTTTCTTGGGTGTAAGAAACTCTTTATTTGTTGGTATAGCGATACCGTTGAGTATGCTTATGGGTATTGCTATATTAAATTTTAGCGGAACAACTCTTAATATGATGGTTCTTTTTTCGTTGATTCTAGCACTAGGTATGCTCGTTGATAATGGAATTGTAATTGTCGAAAATGTATATCGTCTTTATTCTCAAAAAGGCATGACCAAAGATCAAGCCTCAAAAGAAGGAACAGGTGAGGTTGCTACAGCAATTATTGCATCAACCGCTACAACCGTAGCAGCATTTATTCCGCTCATGTTTTGGCCAAGTTTGATGGGTGAATTTTTCAAATACCTACCCATAACATTAATCATTGTCTTATCCTCGTCACTGTTTGTTGCATTAGTAGTGAACCCTGTTCTTACCTCTGATCTGATTAAAATAGGTAATTCAAAAAAATCAATAAATCGTAAATTTTGGATTAGAAATGGAATTTTATTTCTAATCTCTATTCTGTTATACATGGGCTCAGCTGGAATCTGGGGTGGATTATTTTTAGCTACTGTAATTATTTCCATTTTGAATCGATATGGATTAACACCCGGAGGAAACTGGTTCATGCAGAACATGATGCCTCGTATCGAAAACAAGTATGCCCAGTTTATAAAATACGCTCTAACTGGTTGGAAACCTATATTATTCATGATTGGTATGATTGTCGTTTTTATTGTTTCAATCATGACATTTGCATTAAACCCACCTCCAATTGTATTTTTTCCAGACAATCAACCTAATTATGTAAACGTGTTCATTGAGACACCACTCGGGACTGATATAGAAACCACAAATAAAATCTCAATAGAACTTGAACGAAGAATAACTGCTGCCGTTCAAAAAGATAGCGTAATCATTGAAGCTATACTAACGCAAGTTGGTGAAAAAACTGCTGATCCAAATGAAGGTACTCCTAGTATGGGGTCTTCTCCAAATAAAGCTCGTATTACTGTTTCTTTCTTTGAATATGAAAAACGGGTATTTTTATCAGAAGTGAATACATCTGATATTATGAGTAATATCAAAGACGCGACTAATGATTTTCCAATGGCACAAATAACTGTCGGAAAGGACAATATGGGGCCACCTGTTGGTAAGCCAATTAATGTAGAGGTAAAAGGTGAGAATTATCTCACCTTAATCGAAGAAGTAGAAAAAATCAAAAATAAGATGGAGGATGCCAATCTCAAAGGTGTTGACCAACTAAAAACTGATTTAGAACTCGGTAAGCCAATGCTCGAAATATCAATCAATCAAGAATCTGCAAGAAGGTTTGGACTCAGCACCATGCAAATTGCAGGGACCATTAGAACAGCCTTACTCGGTAAGGAAATATCGAAGTATAAACAAGGTGAAGATGATTACAAGATTCAACTTCGCTATAAAGACAACTATCGATACAATCTAAACAACCTATTAAACACGCGAATTACATTTCGAAACCCTGCAAATGGTAAAATAAGTCAAGTACCTATTTCAGCTGTAGCAACAGTAAATTACAATTCTACCTACGGATCTATAAAACGTAAAGATATGGACCGTGTTATTTCTATTTATTCAGAGGTAGAGGAAGGTGCAAATGCCAATGAAATAGTGGCTCAGTTCAAAGATATACTTGCAGATCACGAAATACGTGATGGATATGAATTTAAGTTTACTGGCGAACAAGAAGAACAAGCTGAATCTCTTGCATTTCTTGGAGGAGCAATGCTTATAGCAGTATTCTTAATCTTTTTAATCATCGTCTCTCAGTTTAATTCCATAGCTGGACCATTTATTATTTTATTATCTGTTGTTATGAGTACAGTTGGAGTATTTTTCGCATTTTCAGTCACCCAAACAACATTCTCCGGCATGATGTCTGGTATTGGAATTATATCTTTAGCCGGTATTGTGGTCAATAACGCTATTGTACTCATTGATTATACCAACTTACTCAGACGAAGAAAGAAAGCGGCAAAAGGTATTGATCAGAAAGAAGTGCTTAGTATTTTAGAAATAAAAGAAACTATTATAGAATCTGGCAGAACAAGGCTAAGACCTGTCTTACTAACCGCAATTACTACTGTACTTGGTTTATTCCCGCTAGCTATAGGGCTCAATATTAATTTTGTGGGTCTACTAAGTAGCGGAAATCCAGAATTATACTGGGGTGGGCAGAATGCAGATTTTTGGGGACCTATGGCCTGGGCTGTAATTTATGGATTGATTTTTTCTACATTCTTAACTTTGGTTATTGTACCTGTAATGTATTACCTCACAGACCGGTTGACTATTTCAGTTAAACGTTTGGCAGGTAAAATTTTCGCTAATTGAGAAAATAATTTATTTAAACCTCTGGAGGTTTAAATTTGTATTTAATGAGAAAAGAAAGTAAGAAATTTTTACGCGATTATTTAAACGCTAATGCACCAACAGGCTTTGAAACAGCCGGACAAAAAATTTGGTTAGATTATTTAAAACCATACGTCGATGATTATGAAGTAGATGTCTATGGGTCAGTAGTTGGCATTATCAATCCCGGTAAAGATTACAAAGTAGTGTTAGAAGCACATGCAGACGAAATAGCTTGGTTTGTCAATTACATAGACGATAAGGGTTATATATATGTTATAAGAAATGGAGGAAGCGATCACCAAATAGCACCAAGTATGCGAGTAAAACTTCATACTAAAAAAGGAAAAGTAGATGGCGTATTTGGTTGGCCAGCCATTCATGTTCGAAACCAAGAACGAGAAGAGAAACCTTCACTAAAAAATCTTACAATAGATGTAGGTGCTTCCAATAAAAAAGAAGTACTCGCAATGGGGATCGATGTTGGAACAGTAGTAACCTTTGATGCAGACATGATGGAATTGAATAAGAAGTACGTAGTTGCTCGAGCTATTGACAATAGAGGGGGAGGTTTTATGATTGCAGAAGTAGCAAGATTACTTAAAGAAAATAAAAAAGAACTTCCATTTACCTTATATATTGTCAATTCAGTTCAAGAAGAAATAGGGCTACGGGGTGCAGAAATGATGAGTAGAAGATTAAAACCAGATGTGGCTATTGTGACTGATGTTACGCATGATACGCAAAGCCCTATGTACAACAAAAAAGTCCAAGGGGATACTTCATGCGGCGGTGGACCAGCAGTAACAACTGGACCTGCAGTTCAGAATAATCTTCTCCAACACATATTAGATGTTGCTAATGAAAATAAAATAACACTCCAAAAACAAGCTGCCAGTAGAAGTACAGGAACTGATACTGATGCATTTGCGTATAGTGACATTGGGGTGGCTTCTGCTCTTATCTCACTACCTCTAAAGTATATGCATACTACTGTTGAGACTGTAGCTTACACTGATATCGAAAATTGTATCCAATTGATGTACCATTCAGTATGTAGTCTTAAGGCAGGACAAGATTTCAGATATTTTAAATAAAAATTCAATAAAAAAAGGGCTCTCAAATTGAGAGCCCTTGTAGTTTATCATTAAAAGAAAATTACTTTTCTTCCTTATCCTCTTTTTTTGGAGCTGCTTTTTTGGCTGGTGCTTTCTTTTTAGCAGCAGGTTTTTTGGCTGGCTCAGCTTTCGCCTCTTTCTTTGGAGACTCTTCTTTAGTTGCAGCCGACTCTTCTACAACAACAGCGTCTTCAACTACAGGTGTAGTTTCTTCTACTGGTGTAGCTTCGGTTGAAGCGGCCGAAGTACTAGTTGGTTTACCCGACTTTTTACCTCTTCTAGATCGTTTTGCTCCAGATTTTGCTTTTGATTTAGAAGACTTAGCTTCAAGCATAGCCTCGTTAAAGTCAACAAGCTCCATCATACACATATCTGCATTATCCCCAAGGCGGTTATGTGTCTTAAGAATACGAGTATAACCTCCTGGTCTATCAGCAACTTTTGGAGCGATAGATGTAAATAGTTCGTTTACCGCATCCTTGCTTTGGAGATATCCAAAAACTACCCTTCTTGAGTGGGTAGTATTATCTTTAGATTTGGTAATCAAAGGTTCTACATACACACGAAGAGCTTTAGCCTTTGCGGTTGTTGTGAATATACGTTTATGCGTAAGGAGTGAGGCAGCCATGTTACTCAACATTGCCTCTCTGTGTCCTTTCTTTCTACCTAAATGGTTGAATTTTTTCCCGTGCCTCATTTTCTTTTACTATTATTCGTCGTCAAGGTTATATTTAGATACATCCATACCAAAGTTCAATTCTTTTTCTTTCACAAAATCTTCTAATTCTGTAAGTGACTTTTTACCAAAATTTCTAAATTTCAATAAATCCTCAATATGGAAACTCACTAACTCTCCTAACGTTCTAATTTCAGCAGCTTTTAAGCAATTGTATGCTCTAACTGACAAATCAAGATCTGATAAAGAGGTCTTGAGTATTTTTCTCATGTGAAGCATATTCTCATCTACTTCATTTTTCTGAGAATGTACTTGTGTATCCTCAAGAATACTCTCATCTGAGAATAAAACTAAATGTCTCATCATAATTTTGGATGCTTCTTTCAAAGCTTCCTCAGGGTGAATTGAACCATCAGTTTTTACTTCAAATATGAGCTTCTCGTAATCAGTTTTTTGTTCAACACGAAAATCTTCTACGTGATACTTAACATTTTTAATTGGAGTAAAAATAGAATCAATAGAAATTTCTCCTATTGGAGCATTGTCTACAGAATTTTCTTCGGCAGGTACGTAACCTCTTCCTTTTTCTACTGTTAGCTCAATTTCAAGGTTAACGTAAGGCTCCATACTGCAAATCACAAAATCAGGATTTAATATCTCGAATGCGTTTGTATATCTTGCTATTTCACCAGCATTAAACTGCTCCTTACCTTTAATAGATACAAAAATCTTTTCAGAATCATTTGAATCAATAAGTTTCTTGAAGCGAACTTGCTTGAGGTTAAGGATAATTTCTGTTACGTCTTCCAAAACTCCTTTAATGGTAGAAAACTCATGATCTACACTAGGAATTCGTATAGACGTGATTGCCCAACCTTCGAGAGATGAGAGAAGAATTCTTCTCATTGCATTACCTACGGTAACGCCATAACCTCTTTCTAAAGGACTAAATTCAAACAGACCATAGTTGGCTGTTTCTTTATGCATTATAACCTTGTCAGGTTGTTGAAAATCTAATATTGCCATATTGTTACTTGGAGTAAAGTTCTACTATTAATTGTTCTTTGATATTCTCAGGAATATCTTCTCTTTCAGGGTAGTTTAAAAAAGTACCTTTTAATGTTGTTTTATCAAATTCTAACCAACTGAACGATCTGCCAGCAGATGTGGAGTCAGAAATAAGTTCAAGAGATTTAGATTTTTCTCTAACCTCTATAATATCTCCGGGCTTCACTTGATAAGATGGAATATTAGTAAGAATACCGTTTACACGGATATGCTTGTGACCTACTAATTGCCTAGCACTTCTTCTTGTAGGGGCTATGCCCATTCTAAAAACCGTATTATCTAATCGAGCTTCTAAGAATTTAAGGAGATTTTCTCCAGTAATTCCCTTTTTACGAGCTGCTCTTTCAAATGTTAACGAGAACTGCTTTTCGAGCAGACCGTAGGTATATTTAGCTTTTTGCTTTTCAGCTAATTGATTAGCGTACTCAGATTTCTTGCCTCTTCGTCGTGAATTACCATGCTGACCTGGAGGGTAGTTTTTCTTTTCTAACGCCTTAGATGGTCCAAAAATGGGCTCTCTAAACTTACGTGCTATCTTCGCTTTGGGTCCTCTATATCTTGCCATTATCTTTATCTGTTTTATCTAAATTCACAATCAAATTAAACTCTACGTCTTTTAGGTGGTCTACATCCGTTGTGAGGAAGTGGAGTTACATCTCTAATTGCAGAAACCTCCAAACCAGCTTGACTTAATGTACGTATAGCCGATTCTCTTCCAGCACCAGGTCCTTTTACAAGTACTTCTACTTTTTTAAGACCAAGATCGACAGCAACTTTAGCACAATCTTGAGCTGCAACTTGAGCAGCATAAGGTGTGTTTTTCTTAGAACCTCTAAAGCCCATTTTACCGGCACTGCTCCAAGAAATAACTTGTCCTTGATTATTTGTAATTGATACTATGATATTATTGAATGTAGATTTTACATACGCAAAACCGTTAGATTCAATACTAACTTTTCTCTTTTTTACTGTTTTTTTACTACCTGCCATTATCTAATTATTTCGGTGCTTTTTTCTTATTAGCCATTGTTTTCTTTTTACCTTTTCGGGTTCTTGCGTTATTTTTTGTACGCTGACCTCTTAAAGGAAGACCTTTTCGATGTCTCAAACCTCTGTAGCATCCAATATCCATTAGACGTTTGATGTTCATCTGAACTTCAGATCGAAGCTCACCTTCAACCTTGAACTCTTTACCAATCACCTCACGAATCCCGGAGATATCAGTATCGGTCCAATCTTGAACTTTTTTATCTTCACTAACTTTAGCCTCAGCTAATATGTGAGTAGCTCTGCTACTTCCAATACCGTGAATGTATGTGAGTCCTACGACTCCTCTTTTGCCTTTCGGTAAATCTATTCCTGCAATACGTGCCATTTCTTAACCTTGTCTTTGCTTAAATCTTGGATTCTTTTTATTAATGACGTAAACACGTCCTTTTCTTCTAACGATTTTACAATCACTAGATCTTTTCTTAACTGATGTTCTAACTTTCATTGTGTTATTTATATCTGTAGCTAATTCTGCCCCTAGTTAAATCATATGGTGACATTTCAACTTGCACTTGATCGCCAGGCAGAATTCGGATGTAATACATCCTCATTTTACCACTGATGGTAGCCACAATTTCGTGACCATTTTCGAGTTTCACTCTAAACATTGCGTTAGACAATGCTTCAGTGATTACGCCATCTTGCTTTATTGCTTGTTGTTTTGCCATTTTTAAAGGGCTGCAAATTTAATTTTTTTTATTCTCTTATACAAACTATCCTGTCATTGCACCTCCAGCGGAAGTTCTTCCTTTTATTCTTCCGGTTTTCATTAAACCGTCATAATGTCTCATAATGAGGTATTGTTCAACTTGTTGAAGCGTATCAAGTACAACTCCGACCATAATTAACAATGAAGTACCTCCATAAAATTGTGCAAACTGATCATTTACACCTGCTTGAATTGCAAAAAATGGAAATATGGCAACAAATCCTAGGAAAACTGATCCTGGGAGAGTTATACGTGACATTACTGAACCTATGAAGTTAGCTGTTTTTCTGCCAGGCTTTACACCGGGTATGAATCCACCATTTCTTTTCAAATCATCTGCTATCTGATTTGGATTAATTGTAATTGCTGTATAGAAATAAGTAAACAATACAATCAGAACAAATGTCAAAATATTATATCCAATCTCGTCTGGTCTTGAGAGCGAATTCAAAAATGCTGAATCTTCTAATCCAGGAATTCTTGCTGCTGAGCCAGGCAAAAACATAAGTGCTTGAGCAAAAATGATAGGCATTACACCTGCTGCATTAACTTTCAATGGAAGATATTGTCTAACACCACCCATTTGTCTATTACCAACAATTCGTTTTGCGTATTGGACAGGTATTCTTCGTGTAGCTTGGACTAATGCAATTACTGCAAGAATTACAACTACCCATATCAAAAGCTCAACAATAAGTAACATTACTTGGCTACCTCCGAAGCGATCAATGATTTCTGCTAATAGTGTAGATGGTAATCGAGCAATAATACCTACCATGATAATGATAGATATCCCATTCCCAACACCGCGATCAGTAATTCTTTCTCCTAACCACATAGTGAACATTGTACCAGCTACTAAAATAAGTACACCAAGAATTAAAAAAGTTGTCCAACCAAGTGCATCAGAAGTTTCTGACATAAGAGCTAATGGTTTTCCTGAACCTGAAGTTGACTTCAAGTTTATCAAGTATGCCATACCTTGTACTGCTGTTATTGCAATAGTTAAATATCTTGTTATGGCATTAATTTTTCTTCTTCCATCCTCACCTTCTTTTTGCATTTTCTGAAAAGTCGGAACTGCAACAGTTAGAAGCTGAATAACAATTGATGCCGAGATGTATGGCATGATACCTAGAGCGAAAATAGAGACTCGATCAAAAGCTCCACCAGAAAAGGTGTTAACAAGACCTAAAAAACCTCCAGACTCTTTGTTGCCGTAAAAATTAGGATCGCTTAGGATAAGTGGATCAACTCCAGGAATCACAATAAATGTCCCTATACGATATACGAGTAACAATAAAAAAAGATTTACAAGACGAGTCCTCAAATCTTCAATAGAGAATATATTTTTTAATGTACTTATTAACTTTTTCATAAATCTAGATAACCTCCGCTGTTCCTCCTGCTTTTTCAATAGCAGCTTTGGCTGTTTTAGTGAAAGCATTCACCTTAACATCGACCTTACTAGTCAATTCGCCTCTGCCTAATATTTTTACAATTTCTGTCTTCTTGATAACGTTGGCTTCAATCAATGATGAAGTTGTAACTTCTTTTGCCTTGGTTTTATCAATAAAATCTTGAAGTCTGTCTAAATTTATACCAACATATTCTACGCGAGTAGGATTTTTAAATCCAAACTTAGGAACTCTACGTTGAAGTGGCATTTGGCCACCTTCAAAACCAACTGATCTACTGTAACCTGTTCTCGATTGAGCACCTTTATGACCTTTAGTTGAGGTTCCTCCTCTTCCAGATCCCTGCCCCCTAGCTATTCTTTTTCTTCTTTTTACCGAACCATCAGCCGGTTTTAAACTATGTAAATTCATAACTATGCTTTTTCTACTTTTAATAAGTGGTTAACCTTACGAATCATACCTAATACAGCTGGTGATTCTTCTATAACTCTTGCTTTATTCAATTTTTTGAGTCCTAGAGCAATCAATGTACGTTTTTGATCCTCAGGTCTTCTAATAGCACTTTTGATTTGTGTAATTTTTACCTTTCCCATCTTGATTAACCGTTAAACACTTTATTTAAGTTTGTCCCACGTTGTTCTGCAACAGTGTATGCGTCTCTTAATTTTGATAGTGCATCAATTGTAGCTTTAACAACATTGTGTGGATTTGACGAACCCTTAGACTTTGCAAGAACATCATGAATACCTGCACTTTCAAATACGGCACGCATTGCTCCTCCAGCTATTACACCTGTACCATTTGAGGCAGGTTTCATAAACACTCTACCTCCAGAGTACTTACCATACTGTTCGTGAGGAATTGTATTATTGTTCAATGGAACTTTGATTAAGTTCTTTTTCGCATCTTCAATACCTTTTTGGATGGCATCTATTACCTCACCAGCTTTTCCAAGCCCGTGACCAACAATTCCGTTTCCGTCACCAACTACAACAATTGCGTTGAAACTAAATGTTCTACCCCCTTTAGTAACTTTCGCTACTCGATTGATATTTACTACAGTCTCTTTAAGTTCGAGATCTGTTGTTCTTACTTGTTTTAATGTTTGTGTTGCCATATTATTAGAATTTTAAACCTCCCTCTCTAGCTCCTTCTGCTAAATTCTTAACTCTTCCGTGATATAGGTATCCATTTCTGTCAAATTTTACACTCTGAATTCCATTTGCAGTAGCTTTTTCGGCAATTGCCTTACCTACTTCTCTGGCAATCTCAGATTTTGTACCTTTATCCATACCTGCTGATGAACCCGACAATATTGTTGCCCCTTTAGTGTCATCAATAAGTTGTACGTATATCGCCTTATTGCTTCTAAAAACACAAAGTCTAGGCATCTCTGCTGTTCCCTGAATCTTACTTCTGATTCGGTCTTTGATTTTAGCTCTTCTTGTAGCTTTACTTTTTATCATAATAATATAACCTATTATTTAGCTGCAGTCTTACCAGCTTTTCTTCTTAATTGTTCTCCTTTGTACTTAATTCCTTTTCCTTTGTAAGGCTCTGGCGGACGTAAACTTCTCAATTTAGCTGCTACTTGACCTAGTAATTGTTTATCAATACTTTCAAAAGTTACAACTGGTGGTTTACCTTTAACCGCTTCTGTAGAGACTTTAACCTCAGCAGGTATTTGCATAAAAATAGTATGCGAAAAACCTAAATTTAGCTCTAATAATTGACCAGTTACAGTCGCTCTGTAACCAACCCCTACAAGTTCTTGCTCGGTTTTAAATCCTTTACTTACTCCCTCAATACAATTGCTTATTAAAGAACGATAAAGACCATGCATGGACTTCTCTTCTTTAGTTTCCCCAGATCTGGATAGTATTACCTGACCATCTTCAACCTTTACACTAACAAGGTCAACGGACTGATTAAGTTCACCTTTAGGGCCTTTGACAGCAACCATGTTTCCATCCACTTTTATCTCCACTCCGGAGGGTATAGCTATTGGGTTATTTCCTATTCTTGACATCTTTTCTAACTTTTAAATTAAGATACGTAACATAAAACTTCTCCACCTACGTGTTGCGTTCTTGCTTCTTTGTCTGTCATTACACCTTTCGATGTTGAAACAATTGCAATACCAAGACCATTTAAAACACGTGGCAATTCTTCAGCATTTCTGTACTGTCTTAAACCTGGTTTACTAACTCTCTTAAGTTCTCTAATAGCAGACAACTTTGTAGTTGGATGATATTTCAGAGCAATCTTAATAGTTCCTTGTGGGCCTGCAGCATCATCAAATTTGTAATTAAGTATGTAGCCTTTGTCAAACAAAACTTGAGTTATTGCTTTTTTAATATTTGAAGCAGGCACATCAACAATTCTGTGATTTGCCTTAATACCATTTCTCACTCGAGTAAGGTAATCTGCTATTGGATCTGTAATTTTACTCATATTATTACCAGCTTGCTTTTGTTATACCCGGGATTAAACCTTTAGATGCCATTTCTCTAAATACGTTTCTAGAAATTCCAAAATCTCTCATGTAGCCTCTAGGTCTGCCCGTAGCAGAGCATCTATTTCTCAATCGAGTAGGTGAAGCATTTCTAGGTAGCTTCTGAAGCCCTTCATAATCTCCAGCTTCTTTAAGAGCAGCTCTTTTAGCAGCATAGGTTTTAACCGCATGCTCTCTTTTACGCTGTCTTGCTTTCATTGATTCTTTTGCCATCTTTTTCTTATTTCTTTATAAAAGGTAGTCCTAATTCTGTTAACAAACTATGGCACTCAACATCAGTCTTTGCAGTTGTCACAAATGTGATATCCATACCATTAATACGTGATACTTTGTCTATATCTATCTCAGGGAATATAATTTGTTCCGTAACACCCATTGAGTAATTACCACGTCCATCAAATCCTTTATCGCTAATTCCATTAAAGTCTCTTACACGAGGTAGAGAAACAGCAATGAATCGATCTAAAAATTCATACATTCTATCGCCGCGAAGTGTTACACGACATCCAATAGGCATTTCTTCTCTTAACTTAAAGTTAGAGATTGCTTTCTTAGAAAATGTAGGCACAGCTTTCTGACCAGCAATAGTTGTCATCTCTTCAACAGCTGTGTCAACTAGCTTTTTATCGGCTACACCAGCTCCAACACCTTGGTTTAAACAAATTTTTGCTAGTCGTGGAATTTGCATTACGTTACTGTAATTGTGTTTTTCCTTTAACTTAGCAACTAATTCTGTTTCAAATTTTTCTCTTAATCTTGGCTTCATACTAGTTATTTATAAAATCGCCTGTTTTCTTAGAAAATCTCTGTAATTTTCCATTTTCGTTTAATTTTCTTCCGATACGAGTTGACTCGCCATCGACCATAACCTGAAGTTTACTCACGCGAATTGGAGATTCAAGTTTAACAATTGATCCATTTGGATTATCTGCATCGGGTTTTCTGTGTTTGGTAACCATATTGATTCCATCAACGATAGCAGTACCTTCTTTCAGATTAACACGTTTTACTTCACCTGTTTTATTTTTATCATTACCAGACAAAACTTTAACGGTATCGCCTTTGCGAATGTGAAGTTTAGGTATTTTGTTGTATTTCCTTCTCATAATTACAGTACTTCTGGGGCTAATGATACAATCTTCATAAACTTACGGTCTCTTAACTCTCTAGCTACAGGTCCAAAAATACGAGTAGCTCTTGGTTCATCAGTAGCTGTTAGAAGAACACAAGAGTTATCATCGAATCTAATGTAAGAACCATCTGGTCTTCTAAATTCTTTTTTCGTTCTAACTACAACTGCACGAGATACAGTACCTTTTTTGATATTACCCGCAGGCATTGCATCTTTTACAGTTACAATGATTTTATCACCAACTGAAGCATACCTTCTTTTCGTTCCACCTAAAACACGAATACAAAGAACTTCTTTGGCTCCGCTGTTATCAGCTACTTTTAATCTTGATTCTTGTTGTATCATCTTACTTAGCTCTTTCTATTATTTCTACCAATCTCCAACGCTTGTCTTTACTCAATGGTCTTGTTTCCATTATACGAACAATATCATTTTCATTACACTCATTTTTTTCGTCATGAGCTTTAAATTTGGCTGTAGATTTAACGAATTTTTTGTATTTGGGATGTTTCATCTTTCGCTCAACGGATACCGTAATGGTTTTTTCCATTTTGTTGCTTCTAACAACCCCAACAATCTCTTTTCTAAAATTTCTTTCCATTTTTAGTTCCTATTTTTCGTTTCTACGTCTGTTAATCTCAGTTAGGTATTTCGCAATGGTTTTTCTCGCAATTCTAATTTTATGCGGATTCTCTATTGGAGATACTGCATGACTGAATTTCATCTTTTGAAGTTGAGCTCTTTCATCCTTTAAGTTCAAATGAAGCTCCTTTTCAGTCAAATTTTTAATATCTTGATACTGCATATTTCTTAAGCACTATAATCTGGTCTTACTACAAATTTTGTTGTTACGGGAAGCTTTTGAGCTGCTAATCTCATTGCTTCTTTAGCTATCTCCTCACTCACACCATCAACCTCAAATATGATTGTCCCAGGTTTGATAACAGCTACCCAATATTCTGGTGAACCTTTACCCTTACCCATTCTTACTTCAGCAGGTTTTTTGGTTACAGGTTTGTCTGGGAATATACGTATCCATACTTTTCCCTCTCTCTTCATATAGCGATTAAGAGCAATCCTTGCCGCTTCTATCTGTCTAGAAGTAATCCAATGTGGTTCTAATGATTTCAATCCGAAATCACCAAATTCAACACGATGGCCTCTGCCCGCTAAACCTTTAACTCTGCCTTTCTGGCGTTTTCTATATTTTATTCTCTTTGGAGATAACATGATCTTGCCTTATTATTTTTTTATTCTTCTTCTGTCGTGACCACCTATTTTATCACGTTGTTGCTTTGGCTCTCCCATTCCCATGTTTATGGATAAGTCACGCTTGCCAAAAACTTCTTCTTTAAATATCCATACTTTAACACCAATTTTACCGTAAACAGTAAGTGCTTCAGATAATGCATAATCAACATCAGCTCTGAAAGTATGTAAAGGAATTCTTCCTTCTTTGAATTGCTGAGTTCTTGCCATTTCAGCACCGTTTAAACGTCCAGAAACCATCACTTTGATACCCTGTGCTCCCATTCTCATGGTTGATCCGATAGCCATTTTTATAGCACGTTTAAAGTTTACACGACCTTCTATTTGTTGAGCAATTGACTGGCCAACAAGCATCGCGTCTAACTCAGGACGTTTAACTTCAAAAATGTTAATCTGAACATCTTTTTTGGTTAATTTCTTAATTTCTTCTTTTAGCTTATCAACTTCAGAACCACCTTTACCGATTACAATACCCGGTCTTGATGTATGTACTGTGATAATAATTCTTTTAAGCATTCGCTCTATAAGTATCTTAGAGATACCCGCACTAGGCATACGAGCTTTTAAGTATTGACGTATCTTGTTGTCTTCAGCTAATTTTTCGCCAAATTCCTTACCACCGTACCAGTTGCTTTCCCAACCGCGGACGATACCTAATCTAAGACCTATTGGATTTACTTTTTGTCCCATTTATTATTCTTCTGAATTTGATTCTTCGTTTTGTGCATCAATAACCATAGTATCCACTTTGAGAGTGATATGGTTTGATCGCTTTCTAATTCTGTGAGCTCTTCCTTGTGGAGCAGGTTGAATTCTTTTTAACATTCTTCCTGGATCAACAAAAACTTCCTTGACAATTAGGCCCGTTTCTTCATCTACACGCTCATCGTTCACTTGTTGCCAGTTTGCAATGGCAGATTTAAGTAGTTTTTCAACTTTTTCTGCGTAAACTCTTTTTTGGCTGTACTTTAGAGTGTTTAAAGCATCCTCTACACGTTGACCTCTTATTTGGTCAACAACAAGTCTCATTTTGCGGGGAGACATTGGACAGTTATTTAATTTAGCTACTGCTTCCATGATTATTTCTTAGCTTGATGACCTTTAAATGTTCGTGTAGGTGAGAATTCTCCGAGTTTGTGACCTACCATATTTTCTGTAACATAAACTGGTATAAATTTATTACCGTTATGAACAGCAAAAGTATGCCCTATAAAGTCAGGAGTGATTAATGAAGATCTACTCCAAGTTTTTATAACAGACTTCTTGGTGCCTTCATTCATAACGTCCACTTTTCGTTGCAATTTGTAGTGAACAAATGGTCCTTTTTTTAATGATCTCGCCATAATTTATTTTCGTTTTCTTTCTAAAATTAATCTAGAAGATTTTTTCTTTTTACTTCTTGTTTTCAAACCTTTAGACATTGTACCCTTTCGAGTTCTTGCCTGACCACCTTTGGATCGGCCTTCACCACCACCTTGTGGGTGATCAACAGGGTTCATTGCTGCTGGACGAGTACGTGGTCTTCTACCTAACCAACGGCTTCTTCCTGCTTTACCTGAAATTTGTAATTGATGATCTCCATTGGATACCTCACCTATTGTTGCAAGACAAGTGATTAATATCATTCTACTCTCTCCTGATGGTAGTTTGATAACAGCATACTTCCCGTCTTTAGCAACTAATTGGGCACTTGTTCCTGCACTTCTGCATATTTCAGCACCTTTACCAGGTTTCATCTCTATATTATGAACAGTTGTTCCTAATGGAATCTCTCCTAGTGGAAGAGCGTTCCCAAGGTCAGGTGTCGAACCAGGGCCCGAGGTAATTTTCTGACCAACTTTAATTCCTTTTGGTGCAACTATGTACCTTTTCTCTCCATCAGCATATTGTACTAATGAAATAAAAGCAGTTCTATTTGGATCATACTCTATAGTGAGGACTTCAGCACTTTCGAAGCGATTTCGTTTGAAATCTATAATACGATATCTACGCTTGTGTCCACCACCACGATTTCTCATGGTCATCTTACCTGTGTCGTTTCTACCACCAGACTTTTTTAGTGGAGCTAATAAACTCTTCTCTGGTCGGCTAGCAGTTAATGCCTCGAAAGTTACTGCTAACTTAAAACGTTGACCAGGTGTAACTGGATTTATTCTCTTAATTCCCATTTCTCAGCTTATATATTTTCGTAAAAATCAATACTCTGTCCTTCTTTCAAACTAACTATCGCTTTCTTATAGTTACTTTTCTTCCCGTTTGAAACGCCAGATTTTGTAAAACGTGTCTTTCTCTTACCAGCAACAACTAAAGTTCTAATTTTGGTAACTTCAACCGAATACATTTTCTCTATTTCAGCTTTTATTTCTGGTTTAGTTGCAGTTAATGCTACTCTGAAACCGTACTGTCCTTTGTTTTCACTCAACAAGGACATTTTTTCTGTAATTAGTGGTTTAACAAGTGTTGCCATCTTAACTCAATGTCTCTTTTAATTTGTTAATTGAACCTTCTACCAAGATGATATTGTTAGCATGCAGAATACTGTATGTATTAACATCACTTACGTTCATCACTTGAGCATTAGGTATATTTCTTGAAGATAAATACACATTACTATCATAGTCAGGTGTAAGAAGAAGTGTTTTCTTATCTGACATTTTTAGATTGTTTAGTATATCCAAATAATTTTTTGTTTTTGGTGAATCCAGAGAAATAGAATCAATAACCGTAATCTCTTTCCCTTTAGCTTTATGAGATAATGCAGAAAGACGAGCAACTTGTTTTAATTTTTTATTTAGTTTAAAACTGTAGTCTCTAGGTCTTGGACCATGCATTCGACCTCCACCAACAAAAACACCCGATTTGATAGATCCAGCTCTGGCAGTACCCGTACCTTTTTGTTTCTTAATTTTTCGAGTAGAACCTTTAACTGCACCTTTCTCTGTAGAGGAGTGAGTTCCTTGTCGTTGACTAGCTAAATATTGTTTTACATCTAAATAAATAGCATGATCGTTAGGTTCAACACCAAAAATCTCCTTAGGGAGATTTACTTGTTTACCCGTATCGTCACCAGATGTATTAATTACCTTTACTTTCATTTTTATTTTTCAATAACTACGTATGAACCTTTGTGACCTGGAAGTGCTCCACTAATAACTAGTAGATTTTTTTCAGTATCAACCTTTAGAACTTTGAGATTTTGTACTTTAACTCTTTCATTTCCCATTTGACCAGCCATTCTAGTCCCTTTGAAAACACGTGAAGGTGTAGAACCCGCTCCTAATGAACCCGGTGCTCTAAGTCTGTTGTGTTGTCCGTGAGTAGATTCACCAACACCGCTAAAGCCATGTCTCTTTACAACACCTTGAAAACCTTTACCTTTAGATGTTCCAACAACATCTACAAATTCTCCTTCTTCAAAAACCTCAACCCCAAAAGAATCTCCTAAATTCTGCTCACCGTCAAAATCTCTTACTTCAACAACAACTCTTTTAGGTGTCGTTTTAGCCTTTGCAAAATGACCTTTTTCAGGACTATTTGAGCTTTTATCTTTCTTCTCTATTGAAGAAATCTGTACGGCATCATAACCTTCTTTATCTCCAGTTTTTACTTGAGTCACAAAATTTGGTTCACAAGCTACTACTGTACAGGCTTCTTTTTTACCAGAGTCGGTAAAAATTGAAGTCATTCCTACTTTTCTTCCTATAACACTTAACATGTTTCTTATACTTTAATTTCTACGTCCACACCACTTGGCAATTCAAGCTTCATTAATGCATCTACTGTTTTTGCACTTGAGCTATAAATATCCATTAACCTCTTGTAAGAACATAACTTAAACTGCTCTCTAGCTTTTTTATTTACGTGAGGAGATTTCAAAACTGTAAATATTTTCTTTTGTGTTGGAAGTGGTATTGGACCACTAACAACAGCTCCAGTAGCTTTAACAGACTTGACAATCTTTTCAGCTGATTTATCGATCAGGTTGTGATCGTAAGACTTAAGCTTGATTCTAATTTTTTGATTGATCATTTTATTTATGCTTTTACAGTTGTTCCAGTTGCTTTTTCTATGATTTCGGTTGCTATATTATTAGGAACAACATCATAGTTATTAAATTCCATAGTTGAAGTTGCACGACCAGATGTTATTGTTCTTAGATCAGTGACGTATCCAAACATCATTGATAGAGGAACAAGGGCTTTAACCACTTGTGCACCTCCTTTTTCTGTCATTCCCTGCATTTGTCCTCTTCTTCTGTTTAAATCTCCGATTACATCACCCATATTTTCCTCTGGAGTAATTACCTCGAGTTTCATGATAGGTTCTAGAATAACAGGATTGGCTTTTTTAGAAGCTTCTCTAAATGCAAATTTTGCAGCTGTTTCAAAAGATAATGAATCCGAATCTACAGGGTGGAATGAACCATCAAATAACCTTACTTTAAGATTTTGAACTTCATATCCGGCAAGAGCACCATTTTTCATAGCATCTCTAAAACCTTTTTCAACGGCAGGAATAAATTCACGTGGTATTGCACCACCAACAATTTGATTAACAAATTCTAATCCTTCTTTCCCTTCGTCCGCGGGTCCTATCTCAACTTGAATATCTGCAAATTTACCACGTCCACCAGACTGTTTCTTATATGTTTCACGGTGGGTAACTGCGTTAGAAATTGTTTCTTTGTATGCAACCTGTGGTTGTCCTTGATTAGCTTCAACGTTAAACTCTCTTTTGAGTCTGTCAATAATAATTTCTAAGTGAAGCTCACCCATTCCAGAAATTACTGTTTGGCCAGTTTCGTCATCCGATTTAACTACAAATGTTGGATCTTCTTCTGCTAACTTACCAAGTGCCATTCCTAGTTTATCAACGTCAGCTTGTGTTTTTGGCTCAATCGCAACACCAATTACTGGGTCTGGGAAATCCATTGACTCAAGTACGATAGGAGCATTTTCAGCACATAGTGTATCTCCCGTTCTTATATCTTTAAATCCAATTAAAGCTGCAATATCTCCAGCTTGTAATTGTGGAATTTGATTTTGTTTGTTGGCGTGCATTTGGAAAATACGTGAAATACGTTCTTTTTTCATAGTTCGTGTATTATACACATACGAACCTGAATCTAAAACACCAGAGTAAGCTCTAGTAAAACATAATCTTCCAACAAAAGGATCGGTAGCAATTTTAAATGCCAATGATGCAAATGGCTCATCTACAGATGGTTTACGCGAAGTAGGTTCATCTGTCTTTGGGTTAGTTCCTTCGATTGCCTCAACATCTACAGGAGATGGAAGAATTTCCATAACCATGTCAAGCATTGCTTGTACTCCTTTATTCTTAAATGCTGAACCACACATCATAGGTACAACTTTACCTGCAATGGTAGCTTCTCTAAGTGCGTCTAAAATTTCACGCTCAGTTAATGACTCAGGATCTTCAAAATACTTCTCCATGAGGTTATCATCAAATTCTGCGACAGCTTCTAAGAGTTCTTCTCTTAACTGTGTTGCTTCATCGACAATATCTGCTGGAATATCTATTTCTTGAAAAGTCATTCCTTGATCAGCGTCATTCCAAGTAATTCCTCTAAAGTTAATTAAATCAACAACGCCTTTAAAACCGTCCTCTGCACCAATATTTAATTGAAGTGGTAACGCATGACTACCCAACATTTCTTTTACTTGAGCACATACATTTATAAAATCAGCACCTTGGCGGTCCATTTTATTCACGAAACCAATACGAGGCACATTATAATTATTTGCTAATCTCCAATTCGTTTCCGACTGAGGCTCTACACCGTCAACAGCACTGAATAAGAAAACTAAACCGTCAAGAACACGTAATGATCGATTAACCTCCACCGTAAAATCAACGTGACCTGGGGTATCGATAATATTTACGTGGTAATCTTGATCTCTGTATTTCCAGTTAAGAGTAGTAGCAGCAGAAGTAATCGTAATTCCTCTTTCTTGCTCTTGCTCCATCCAATCCATGGTTGCAGCACCATCATGTACTTCACCAATTTTGTGGCTTACACCTCCGTAGTATAAGATACGCTCTGTGGTGGTAGTTTTACCTGCATCAATGTGAGCAGCAATACCAATATTTCTTGTGAATTTTAAATCTCTTTTTGACATGACTTATACTCTGAAGTGTGAAAATGCCTTATTAGCATCTGCCATTTTGTGTGTATCTTCTTTTTTCTTCACTGCAGCTCCTTCACCTTTAGAAGCAGCAATAATTTCTCCTGCTAATTTATTAGCCATAGATTTTTCATTTCTTTTTCGTGCAAAATTGATCATCCACTTAATCCCGAATGAAACCTTTAAATCAGGTTTTACTTCCATTGGAATTTGAAAAGTGGCACCACCAACTCTACGACTTTTCACCATTACAGATGGCATAACATTATTGAGAGCCTTTTTCCAAGTATCAATACCAGCATCTTCTTCTACCTTACCGTCAACAATTTCAATTGCGTCATAAAATATCTTTCGAGCTGTTTCTTTCTTACCCTGCATCATCATGTTATTGATAAACTTAGATACCAAAACATCATTGTATCTTGGATCGGGTACTATTTCTCTTTTTCTTGCCTTCGACTTTCTCATTATTTCTTAGCTGGTTTAGGTCTTTTTGCTCCGTATTTACTTCTTCTTTGAGTTCTGCCTTCAACTCCTGCAGTGTCTAATGCACCACGAACAATATGATACCTTACACCTGGTAAATCTTTAACTCTTCCTCCTCTAATTAACACTATACTGTGTTCCTGAAGATTGTGACCTTCACCTGGGATGTAAGCATTCACTTCGTTTCCGTTGGTAAGTCTTACTCTCGCTACCTTTCTCATCGCAGAGTTAGGCTTCTTAGGAGTGGTTGTGTACACTCTTGTACAAACACCTCTCCTTTGAGGGCAAGAATTCAGAGCTCTGGACTTACTTTTCTTTGTAAGTTCCTTTCTTCCTTTACGTACTAGCTGTTGTATTGTAGGCATATATTTCTATCCAAATTTCTAAAAAGGTCTGCAAAAGTAGCATTTATAAATAAGATTGCAAGGGCTAACTACAAAAAAATCATATAATATATTTTGGTGCCCTTCAAGCGAATAAATTATGAGTAATTTTAAAGTGAAATGTCTTTATCATTGCGTCTTTGTTTTTAAGTTAATTAAATGGTTAAAAAAGTTAAATACCTAAATCATGATGAAATCAATCATGCAAAATGGGATAATTTAATTGACACTAGCACAACTGGTAAAGTCTTCAATTATTCTTGGTATTTAAATCAATTATGTAGCTGGGATGCGGTTATAATTGGTGATTATGAAGCAGCTATTCCTCTCCCTGTATCTAGAAAATGGGGGATAAAAGCTCTTCTTCAACCCAACTTTATTCAGCAATGTAATTGGATAGGTGAGATGCCTGACGCTAAAGAACTTGAACAAGTAAAATTACTAATTCTATCTAATTTTAGCTTTATACATTTTAATACTAATATCGATATAATAACATTTGCTAAAAAAAGAGATAATCTTATTTTAGAAATAGATGATATCAAAATTTTAGAAAATAATTTCAGTAAATCGCTAAAGAAGAACATTAAAAAAGCAAAGGCATTTCATTCTGTAAGCTTCAATATGGATGTTCAGCAAACCATAAATTTATATCAATCTGCATATGGTGATAAAACAAAACACCTAAAAGAAGAGGATTTTAATCTTATAAAGAGTTTAGTTCATAAAAATCCAACCAACTTCATAAATATTCAAGTAAATTATAAAGAGGAAACTACTGCCAGCTTATTATTTGCAGTGGGTAAAAGTCGGATTCATTATATTTTGGGAGCACCAAGCAAAAAGGGAAGAACCCTCAATTCTCTTTCCTACGGTTTAAACGAAGTTCTTGTAAAGTTCGCAAATAAAAACATGATTTTGGATTTTGAGGGCTCAAGTATTAAATCAGTCCATGCTTATTATTCCTCTTTTGGTGCCAAAAATGAACCGTTTTACGAGGTAGTTTATTCTCGTCCATTTTTAAGACCATTCGCATTTATTTATAACAATCTATTGAGGTCCATTTGAAGAGGGACCGCCGAAGTGAACCCTTCACCATGTTTAACTTGAATGGCACTCCCCATCTCATGAGATCTTCCGTTTATAAAATCAAGAAATTTTTTAGAACTAATTAATGTGTCAGACTTTTTGCCCGATTCATAAAACTGTGATTTAAAGCTCATTATTGCCTTCATTTTAGTTTCAAAATAAGGAGTTACATCAACGACAAAATCAGGATTTATGTATCGATATTGTACGTAGTGAAAAAGATGTTTTGGTCTCCAGGCGTCTTGTGGTAATTTATTATCGAATGTTTCTATTTTTTTTAAACCTGACAAGAAAAATGCTTCCTTGAGAAGTTCAGCAGCTCTTGGGTGATCTGGGTGCCTATCATCTGTTGCATTTGCAAAAATCATAGTTGGCTTGTACCTCCTAATGGCTTGAATAACTTTTAATTTATTTTCCTGGTTATTTTCAAACCACCCATCACCTAAATTTAAATTTTCACGAGAATCAATGCCTAATATCTTGCTTGAAGCATCAGATTCCTCTTTGCGAGTATTTATTGTGCCTCTTGTCCCCAGTTCACCCGCTGTCAAGTCCACTATTCCTATCTTGTACCCTTCGTCTTTTAATTTTAACAGGGTTCCTGAACACGACAATTCAACATCATCAGGATGTGCTCCAAAAGCTAATACGTCTAATTTCATTTTATATTGAACAAAAATATTCTACTCAAGTTTAGCATTTTTTATGATATATTCAATTTGATAATCCTTAATAGGATCATATTTTGTATTAATATTGGCATTATACATCTTTGCCCATATAGCGTAAAACATTGTGCTTGCACTGCCCCTATATTGCTTTAGAATTTCATAGGTAGTGTTACCTGTTTCTCTGTGAATTAACTTGATTAACAATTTACCTTGCGATATAGTTAGCATTTTAAGTTGTCCTATAAATTCTTCTTTGATAGCATTTTCGGTTGCTTTGATATATTTTTTTTTCGCTCTTTTAGACGGTAATTGATTTAAATTATCGTCCATCATCTGCAACCTGAATGCAGCTAATTTTGCATATGGCATAACCTTTTTCACATTTCTGACAAGTTTGATATACGCATCTCTATCCTTCTTTGAGTTGAATTCTTTTAATGTGAATTGATTAAACGAATACAAATAGAATGTATCTCCATCCATCACAACTTTACGTAATATCATAGACGTATCTGATTCCTCATTATTTTGCGAATAAGCAATTTTAGAGATGACCATTATGAGTAAAAGAAAGTAGCTGTTTTTATTCAATTTAATTTCCATTTTTTGTCATTGATTTAGTTTAAGATCTCCGATAATATATCGATCGATTTTACTTTTTTATTTCTGATTACATGGAATTGATAATACTTTATAATCGAATTAAGTACATTTTTTCGAGCGGTTATACTTGGTTTAAAATTAACATTTCCCCCATGAATCAAATGTGAAATAACTTGTGACGATTCCTCAGATGCAGTGTAAATATCCGATTTGTTTGTAAATATCCCCTCTTCATAACTGAAAAATGGAGTTTCTTTAGTAAATCTACCTTGAGGGAAAACACCCAGATAATTACATAACTTCAGCATGAAAATACAGGGAAATAAAACTGATAATTCTTTTTGTTCAAGGTCTATTATTTGATTTTCAAGAAAATCAAATAATTCTTTATCACTAACCTCCTCGGTTAAACAAAGATTGATGATTTCAGTCATGAACATTGCTACCGTTTTTTTTACAATATCATCTTGAATTTCAAAAAGAATCGGTGAGTTACGTAAATCTTTTATCGTGTTAATTGAAGAATTGGGCTTTTGATAGACATCAAGTTCAACTATTGATAAAGGTTGAATCATGGAGGTTCTTATTTTTGACTTCCCTTTTCTAATACCTCTCAAGATATAAGTCTTCACCCCAAATTCTCGTGTATATATTTTACTAATTATACTACTTTCACTATAATTTGTATTCTTTAGAACAATGGCTCTTGTCTTTAAATACATTATCGAACGATTAATAACTTAGAAACCAGAGAATCTTCATCTTCTTTATTTGCAGTAAAAATTAAGTATACTCCAGTTTGAGGTTTTTGACCATCAAAATTTAATCCATTCCATACTGCAGTTCCTCCGACAGCTACAAGCTCGTAAACAACTCTTCCCGCAACATCCGCGATCTTTACAGTAGCATCCTCTGGCAAACCAGTAATTGTGATAGGCCCTTCATACTCAGGATGAACAGGATTTGGAAAAACTAAGGTGTTTTCATGAAGGTCTTTTGCTTCGGTGGCATCACTTCTAAATGAGGCAATTCCATTTGTCGTTCCAAAAAAAACTTCACCTGTATTTGGAATGACCCCTACACAGTTAATTATATTACTAGGTAGTGGACTGTTGTCTTCCGTAAGATGAAGTACAATCTCAGAACCATCCTCTTTAATTAACCATACACCGTTATTGGTAGCAACCCATTTACGATTCCCTCCATCAATTTTAATATCATTAACTACTTCACTACCTAACAAATAACCAATATCTTTTCCATCATCAATAATAATCTGTTGAGCATCTGCATTAACTCCTCCGTCAAATACCAGACTGGGATTATAAAAAACAGCAATTCCAGATTCAGTCCCTACCCATATTTCACCATCTTTATCCTGAGCTATTGCTTTAACATTATTATTTGGCAAACCTCCTCCATTTTTTGAAGTGCCTAGAAATCGAGTTCTAAGCGACCCGTTTTCAAGCTCTTTCGCTACTAAAATACCATTACTTGAAGTTCTAGGTACCAACATCCAAATTTGATCACTTTGATCAATTATCATCTCTCCCAAACGCTTCGTTCCAACATTAAAATCACTCCAAATTCCGTTGGCTCTCATGACAGCAAGAGGCCTATCCGTTTCGTAGTTTGAAACCCATAAATTATTTTTACTATCGTAGGCCATTCCCAAAGCTACTTCGTTAGTTCCTACAGAGTTTTTTAACGAGCTATTTGAATTGGTATATCGTTGATTAGGTTCATAATTTTTTATCCTTAGTAAACCACTACCAAAACTCCCCAACCAAGTTTCATTTCTGTCTTTTGGTACATAAATAGATGTAAAATCTGTCATACCACCAGAATATGGATCAGATGTATTTCTATTATACCAATTCCCATCCTCATACCGATAATAACCATACGTATTATATGTTGGTGCAAATGCGGGAGTGTATCCACCTGAAGTTACCCATAAACTATTTCCTTGTCCATCCATGTCATAACTATTGGATGAAAATGGTCCCTGTGGAGAAAAGTAACTTATTTGACCTGCGTTATTTTTTTTAATTAAACCTCTATAAAAACCGCCAAACCAAAGATTATCCTGATAATCAATTATGGCAGAACTCATAGCAACTTCACCATATTCTTTAATTGTCCCCATTTCGTTAATACTGGCAATCCCCTCATATCTGCAAACAACCAAATTTCCGTGACAAACAGCTAAACTCTTGTAACCCTTCCTTACACTCATTTCAACAGGAACATAATTCGTTCCGTCAAATGAAAATAGAATACTATCAGACACAAAGTATAACTTATCATTAAACGTTTTAATATTTACAGCAGAATCGTACTCTTCAATCGTTTCCCAACTTGAAAAGTTCTTCAAATTCACATTATTGTCAAAAGCGGGTGCGTACTTTATGCCTTCTGTAGTTCCAATATAAATTTTCTCATTAAATATATCGAGAGAATTCACTGCTAACGGAACGCCTCCAAATCCTAAATTTTGGTAGTCATCAATTATTTCCTCAGCTTCGATATCAATAATAACTACACCAAAGGCAGTAGATAAATATGCAAGTTCATTATAAATTTCAATTTCATAAATATCCTTTAGCCCGAAAATGCTTGATCGTTTGATCCCAGGTAAATTGATTATCGAATTTCCTTTCAGCAAATCTATATTACCACTTTTGTAGGCTATAACTAGAGTATTATAATCCGCTGAATAACTCATAGCAACAACACTCGATTCAGAGAAACCGTTGACCTTTGTCAAAAATTCAGCTTCACCACTCTTTAGACCAAACTCGTAAATTCCTATATCCGAAAGAACAAACAGCTTATCATCTGCCTCAACGATTTGCCTAACACTATTATATGGTAAATGCATTCGCCAAGTATACGTAGGTGTATTGTTTTGACTAAAACCTAATAGGTTCACAAATAAAAGAACTAGAAAAAGTAGTCTTTGCATACTTAAATTTTACAACAAAACTAACGAATGATTGCATTGTTTTATTACTGTATTTTCAATAAATACATATTAATTAAAAAACTAATAATCTGGATTAAATTTGTATTAGAAATGGCAAACAAAATAGAAAATAAGCCTCTAGTAAAAATCAAACAAAATAAACGTATTAAACCAGACTGGTTAAAAACTCAGATTCCTGGTGATGGGAAGTACGCGGAAATGCTTAAACTAGTAAAAGACAACAAACTACATACCATATGCGAAAGTGGTAAATGTCCAAATATTGGTGAATGTTGGGGAGTTGGTACAGCTACTTTTATGATATTAGGTAACACCTGCACCAGAAGTTGTCAATTTTGTAATGTTGCTACAGGAAAAGGTGATGTTTTAGACAACCTTGAACCATTTAAAGTTGCTCAATCAATTAATATGATGGGAATCAAACATGCAGTAATCACAAGTGTAGATCGTGATGACCTATCAGATGGAGGTAGTGGACATTGGGCAAAAACAGTTCAAATTATTCGCGAGTTTAACCCAGACACAACCTTAGAGACTCTAATCCCTGATTTTCAGGGTAAAACTGATCAATTAGATACAATAATAAATGTCGCACCAGAAATTGTATCCCATAACATAGAAACTGTAAAAAGACTTACAAAAGAAGTCAGAGTCCAAGCTAAGTATGAACGATCAATGTTTGTTTTAGAATATCTTGAAAAAGCTGGAATGAAGACTAAAAGTGGTATCATGTGTGGCATGGGAGAAACTGAAGAAGAGGTAATCGAAACACTTAAAGATTTAAGAAATTCAAATGTATCAATTGTTACTCTAGGACAATACATGCAACCTACAGGTAGACATTTAAAAGTAGCAGAATATGTTCATCCTGACACATTTAAAAAATATAAAGAAATTGGATTAGAACTTGGCTTTGAATATGTAGAAAGTGGTCCATTAGTTAGGTCTAGCTATCATGCAGAAAAACACCTAAAAAAATAAATGGATAAACAGTTTTACCAAGAATACTACACACTTGAAAGAGAAGGATGGTGGTTCAAAGCGAGATTATCTATTTTAGAATCACACTGTAAAAAATTAAAAATTGACTCAAAAATATCTATTTTAAATGTAGGTGCTGCAACTGGAGCAACTTCAGAAATGCTAGCAAAATTTGGAGAAGTGACTTCATTGGAATACGATAAATATTGCTGTGAATTCTTAAAAGAAAAAACAGGAATTGAAGCAATCAATGCTTCGCTCACAGAACTTCCATTTTCAGATAATTCGTTTGATTTAGTATGTGCATTTGACGTGATTGAACACATTGAAGACCATGAAAAAGCAGTAGATGAGATATTCAGAGTTCTCAAACCAAAAGCAAAGTACTTTATAACAGTTCCGGCATTTCAGTCATTATGGAGTAATCATGATGTAATTAATCATCATTATAGAAGATATAAAAAGAATAACTTAAACAAACTGATAACTAAATCTCGTTTAAAAATTGAGTACACAAGCTATTTCAATTTTTGGTTATTCATACCAATATCAGTAACAAGATTTATACTCAATGCACTCCCAAGAAAAAAAGATAAACATTCTTCTGGATCTGACAACGAAATCATGAAATCATCTAAGATTGCAAACACTATTTTATATAGCGTTTTTCATTCCGAAAAGTATTTATTAAACTTCAATGTAAAATTTCCATTCGGAGTTTCAATTATGTCAATAGGACATAAATAAACAAAAAAAAGCCTCAACACAAAAGTGAAGAGGCTTAAATAGAGTGGCGGTGACCTACTTTCCCAGGTATTACCCAAGTATCATCGGCTCAGTTGGACTTAACTTCTCTGTTCGGAATGGGAAGAGGTGTACCCCAACGATATAACCACCTTAAAATCTTTAATACGCATACGCGTAAATGACAATAATTGGAAGTAAAATAAAAGCTAAAATTTTAAAAAATAAAATGGTAAGTCTACAGGTAATTAGTACTACTCAGCTATGACATTACTGCCTTTACACTTGTAGCCTATCAACGTCATCGTCTTTAACGACCTTTAAAAGAAATCTCATCTTGAGGTCAGTTTCGTGCTTAGATGCTTTCAGCACTTATCTGCTCCATACGTAGCTACTCTGCACTGCACCTGGCGGCACAACAGATACACCAGAGGTATGTCCAACTCGGTCCTCTCGTACTAAAGTCAGATCCTCTCAAATTTCTAACGCCCACAACAGATAGAGACCGAACTGTCTCACGACGTTCTGAACCCAGCTCGCGTGCCACTTTAATGGGCGAACAGCCCAACCCTTGGGACCTTCTCCAGCCCCAGGATGTGACGAGCCGA